>JBEKBD010000122.1:0-7560 GCA_050015575.1 Roseiarcus sp.
CGGGGTCGCGCCAATAGGTGATCGCGTTGGGCGCGAGCTCGATCTCGACCGCCGCCCCGCCGGCGCCGTCCGCGACGAGCCGCGCGCGCGACTTCAAACTGTTGACCCAATCGGACGCAAAGGGCTCGGCGGCATTGGCCGCTGACGAAAACAGCGCCGCCGACAAGAGGAAAAAGCGCGCGAACACGAAACGGTCCCAACGGAGGTTCACGATTGTTAGCTCAAGTTGAAAAGTTGCGGCGATTTGTTACGCGATTATCTGGGAAAGGGCGAGGCGCAATGGGGGCGGCGCTTTGACTTGCGCCCCTCACGCGTTAGCATATCGATATGAGACGTCCAGCCGGTCCAACGCCCTCGCACTCCTATGAGGGGCAAGTGCTCATCGCGATGCCGAGCTTGCGCGAGGCGCCGTTTGCGCGCTCGGTCGTCTATATGTGCGCGCATCGCGAGGACGGCGCGATGGGCATCGTCATCAACCAGCGCGCCGACGAGATCGAATTTTCCAAGCTCCTGGTGCAGCTCGATGTCGTCGGCCGGGCGGAGGCGATCCGCCTGCCGCCGCGCGCCGAGGCGGTGCGCGTCCTGCGCGGCGGGCCGGTGGACACCGGGCGCGGCTTTGTCCTCCACTCCAGCGATTATCGCAGCGAGGAATCGACGGTGGCGATCGGCGACGACGTCTGCCTGACCGCGACGCTCGACATTCTGCGCGCGATCGCCAAGGGCGACGGGCCGAGCAGGGCGGTGTTGGCGCTGGGCTACGCCGGTTGGGGCTCGGGCCAGCTCGAGAGCGAGATCCTCGCCAACGGCTGGTTGGTCTCGCCCGCCGATCCGCGGCTGATCTTCGACGCCAATTGCGACGACAAGTACGATCGGGCGCTGGCGCTGCTGGGCGTCTCGGAAGCCCGGCTATCCTCCGACGCCGGCCACGCCTGAGCGGCCCGGCCAGGGTTCGACCCGCCCGGGCGCCACTTCGAACATCCGCGCTCGGTCGCCGAGCCCGGCGAACACGGCGGGGTCCGCGCCGGTGACGAACACCTGCGCGCCGACGCGCTGCAGCGCGTCGAACAGCGCGGCGCGGCGACGCGGGTCGAAATGCGCGGCGACTTCGTCGAGCAGCGCCAGCGGCGCCAGGCCCGACATCTCCGCCACCAGCCGCGCGTGGGCGAGGACCAGGCCGACCAGCAGCGCCTTTTGCTCCCCGGTGGAAGACTGCGCCGCCGGCGCGCCGTTGGGGCCGTGAAACACCAGGAGGTCGCCGACGTGGGGACCGATCAGCGTCCGTCCCGCCGCCGCGTCGCGGGCGCGGTTGTCGCGCAGCGCGGCGCGATACTTGTCCTCGGCGTCGAGCGCGGGATTTTCAGCCGCCAGCGCCTCGACTTCGCCCGCGAGCGACAGATCGGCCCAGGGAAAGGGCGAAGCCTCCTCGCGATGAAGCGCGATCAGCGCCTTCAGCCGCATCGCGCATTCGACCCGCGCCGCGGCGACGGCGACGCCGAGTTCGGCGGCCTCGCGTTCGATCGCGTCGAGCCAGGGGGCGTTGTGCGCGCCTTCTTCGAGCAGCCGGTTGCGGCCGCGCAACGCGCGCTCGAACTGGCTGACGCGCGCTCCGTGATTGGGATCGAGCGCCAGCACCAACCGGTCGAGGAATCGGCGCCGCTCGCTCGCCGGCCCCGCGAACAAACTGTCCATCGCCGGCGTCAGCCAGACCAGGCGCACCCAGTCGGCGAAGGCGCGCGCCGAGGCGACCGGCGCGCGGTCGATGCGGTTGAGCCGCTCGGGCGAGCCGTCGGCGGCGTTGCATTCCAGCCCGGCGCCGAGTTGACGCGAAGCGCCTTCGTCCTCGACCTCGATCGAAATCGCGAAGCCGCCCGCCCCGCCGACGCGCGCGCAAGCGGCGAGCTCGGCGCGCCGGAGGCCGCGCCCCGGCGCGAACAGCGACAGAGCTTCGAGGAGATTGGTCTTGCCCGCGCCGTTCTCGCCGCAAAACACGATCAGCGCGCCCTCCAGCGCTAGATCGAGCGTCGCGTAGGAGCGGAAGTCCTGGAGCATCAGCCGGCGCACCGTCGGGCGGCGGCGCGCCGGGGCGAGATCTGGCGGGCTCGACATGGGCTGGGATGTGCCACGTCCGGCCCCGCCGCGAAAGGGGAGCGGGGCGTTGTGGTTGCGGCGCTCATTGTCATCGAGCGTGGCGATTTCCCGCGAGGCGCCACCGCCGGGGACGGTCCATCAGCTGGCCCATGTAGCTGCAAAAGGAGCTCGTCATTTGCGCGCAATCGAGCGACTCGATGCAGGCACCAACGTCTTCGTGTCGCGCGTCGCCGCGCGTTGGTGTCAGGAGCACGACTCACCTAGACTCACCGTAAAGCTACAAAGCAGGACGTAGCCGTCCGGCTCTCATTCTGTGAGACTGACAATGAGTGACGCCTCCACGCCGTCAAACGCTCCTCGAAGGAATCATTACATTCCCGAGTTCTATTTGAGGCGATGGGCTGGCCAGGACGGCCGCGTGTGTCAGTTCGCCCGACCGAGCAAGGCAGCTGTTCGAGGCGCACTGGCACCAGTAAAAGCGCTTAGGCGCCATCCTTCTCAAACCGGATTTGAGGTCGACCTTTATGCGTTGAACTCGATCGCGGTGGAAGGCCGCGCTTACTTGGAGGAGAAGTTCTTCAAATTAGTCGATCAAGAAGCAGCTGACGCACTAACATCCATCGAGACCAATACTATCGCCGATCTCAGTAGTAATAACCGGAGCGGATGGGCACGATTCATTATTTCGCTGATTCATCGACATCCGGAGAAGATTGAAGCCCTTCGTGGTTACGCATTGGCCAAAGCGTTGGAAGCGGCGCATGAGACAGAAGCGGGACGTGCGGTGCGCGAAAAATATAAAAACTCAGAAAAAGCGGATGAGACTGTCGCTCGACTGGTACACCAGGCTGCAGACATCAATTTGGCAAATTCTCTGGCTGCAATAATAGATAGTGAAAATGTTGGAAACCACCTTATTCAGATGCGGTGGAGTGTTCTTACCGTGACAGAGCCGACCCTTACTTTTCTGACCTCTGATAGGCCGGTTGTAATGTCAGATGGAGTTAACAAGCCGGACTCGTACATTATAGTAGCCATTGGCCCGAGCAAAGCGTTCTTTGCCTGCAACTCACTCGAAATGGAGCGTTACGTCCATAGAATTCCGTGGGAACAAATAATGCAATTCGCAAACGATATAGTTGTTAGGCAAGCCTGCAACTTTGTTTACGGGTTCGATGATTCGCAGCTCCAGTTCGTTGAAAGCAGACTCGGTAAGCAGCCGGCTCAATTCATCGCTGGAAAAGTACTCTTGGAGAAACGGAAGCGCTCTTAAGGTCCAACCGAACGCGCCCGATGACCAAGATCGGCGGAAGTTTGCGCCAAGAGCAGGGGCATTCAGCGGAAGATTGGAACACGACCGCGGTGGCGGAATGATGCCGCCGGCTGTGGTAATGGTTGCCGCCGCGGCGTATCGCAGGATGGGGAGAGTATGTCGTCGTTCGAAGTTCTAATGCCGCTACCAGGCATGCCGGAGATCGCCGGGCGGCTGGAGCGGCGCCTGACGCTGCACAAGCTGTGGGAGGCGACCGACCGCGAGGCGACGCTCGCAGCAATTGCGCCGCGCATCCGCGCGGTCGTCTCGACCTGGGCCACGGCGGCCGTCGACGCGGCGCTGATGCGGCGTCTGCCGAAGCTGGAGATCGTCGTCAGTTTCGGAGTCGGCTACGAGCATATCGACGCCGCCTGGGCGGGCGCGCACGGCATCGTCGTCACCAACACGCCCGGCGTGCTCGACGAGGACGTCGCCGACATCGCGATGGCGCTGACGCTCGCCGCGGTGCGGCGGTTGCCGCAGGCCGAGCGCTATCTTCGCGAGGGGCGCTGGCGAAACGCGCCCTTTCCACTCACCGCTTCGCTGCGCGGACGCACGATGGGGATTCTGGGGTTAGGGCGCATCGGCAAGCAAATCGCCAAGCGCGCCGAAGCTTTCGGACTCGCTGTCGTCTATCACGGCCGCAAGGCTCAGGACGAGGCGCCCTATCTCTATTATCCCTCGCTTCTCGGCATGGCCAAGGCCTGCGACATTTTGATGATCGCCGCGCCGGGCGGCGCGGACACCCGCCATATCGTCGAGAGCGAAGTGATGACGGCGCTCGGCCCCGACGGCGTCCTGGTCAATATCGCGCGCGGCTCGCTCATCGACGAAACGGCGCTGATCGAAGCCTTGCGAGAGCGCAGGATTCTCGCGGCCGGACTCGACGTCTACGAGAACGAACCCGACGTGCCGCCAGCGTTGCTCGAACTCGACAATGTCGTCGCGCTGCCCCATGTCGGCTCGGCCTCGCGTCACACCCGCCGCGCCATGGCCGATCTCGTCCTCGCCAATCTGTTTTCCTGGATCGACGGCAACGGCCCGTTGACGCCGACGCCGGAAACGCCGTGGCGCTGACGAAGGCGGGGCAGGCCGGCCGCTACCAGCGATGGCCCCATCCATAGCCGTAATAGTAGGGCCGCCCCCAGCCCCACCAGGGACCGACGGCCGGGCCATAATCATACGGGCCATAGTAGCCCGGCGGCGCCGCCGCGTAGGGCGCCGCCGCGACCGCGTCGGCTTCAACGTAGCCGAATCGATCGCGCCAGGAGGCGTAACACCAGTCGCCCGAGGCGGGGCTGTCGCGGCCCGCCGACGCCGGCGGGCTCGCCACTTTCCGATCGGCGAAAATATTCGCTCGGAAAACCGCTGTCTAGATTTTCCCGGGCGCAGCCTCCAGTAGCGCCGTTTCGACGGCGTTTCACGACGCCCGCCGCGCAGGGAGCGCCGATGGTTCGAGGCTCAGTGCGTCACCCGCGCAGCGCGGCGCGCCTCGAGCCGCCCGGCGTTCCACAGGACGGGAAACAACACGACCTCTTCTTCCTCGCGCGCGGCGAACGCGAGGGCGATTTCCGTCTTCAGGACGCGCACCGAGAGAATCGTCGGATCGGCATAGTGGAAGCTGCGCCGCCCCAACGCGCAGCGGCGCGCGACGTCCTCGGACAGCGTGAAGGCGCCGCCGCCCGCCAGTTCCACGCCGTTCTGGCCGCGATAGACGGTGAACTCGTCCGGCAGCTCGTCGTAGAAGGCGCGATCGTCGGGGAGGAAAATCTCCGGCGTCCAATAAGGTTGGTAGCGCGAAAACAATCGCGCGCTGCGCGTGCGCTCGAAGGCGTTGAAGTCCGCCCATCCCCTGGCGACGACATTCCAGTATCGTTCGCCGATCGCCGTCGAG
The DNA here is from genome assembly GCA_050015575.1 of Roseiarcus sp. Classification (GTDB taxonomy): domain Bacteria; phylum Pseudomonadota; class Alphaproteobacteria; order Rhizobiales; family Beijerinckiaceae; genus Roseiarcus. The sequence goes on from JBEKBD010000122.1 coordinate 5,295, forward strand.
CGGCGACGCATGAAGAAATAGTCCAACGCCAGGCCGGGCCGCGGCGGCGCGCCGGGGAGGTCGAGAGGCTGATGCAACGGGAAGTCTACGGGCTGATGCGACGCATAGAGGTCGGGAGACAGGAGAGCGGCCAACGGGAGTCCTCACGGGTTGAAACGTGGACGCGAGGTTGCGCCGCTAAAGTTGCTCGGGGCTGGAACCGACGACCCAGAGCGGCGTCGCGCCGCACAAGGCGTGACGACCAGCGCCATTGCATCCGCGTTGGCGAGCGGCTAGGGTGCGCTTTCGCCTAGCTTAGAATGGTTCAAGGCGCTATCGCGATCGGCGGATTGAAGAAGTCAGCGAACATGCGACTGAAAATCGCGCCCGAAGCCCATCCGGACGTGAAGCGGGTTCGCGGCAAGCTCGTGGCCGCGGGCGTGCGCCCGACGCGCCAGCGGCTCGAGCTCGGCCGCCTGCTTCTCCAGTCCGGCGACCGACATTTCACCGCCGAGATGATCTACGACGAAGCGCGGACGATGCGCTATCCGCCGTCGCTGGGGACAATCTACAACACGTTGAACGAATTCGCCCGCTGCGGATTGCTGCGGCAGATCGCCATCTACGACGCCAAACTCTGGTACGACACCAAGACCGGGCCGCATTTTCATTACTATCGGGAGGACACCGAGGAACTGTCCGACATTCCCGAGGGGCTGCTGCCCAAGCTCGACATCCCCCCGCCCGAGGGCGCGCGGATCGAAGCGATCGACATCATCGTCCGCCTCAAGTCCTGTTAAAGCCGATCCTTGAAGTCCGACGGAACGCGATTGGCTGTCGCGAGCCCTCGCCCGCGGCGGCGACGGCTGGCGTTCGGCCTATCCCCACAGCCCCGCGATGCCGGAGTAGACGGCGAAAACGACGGTCGCCGCAATCACAACGCCGGCAATGACCGCGTAAGCGCCCTTGAGACGGCAGGGGTCCGGCAGCCGCCGCGCCAGCAGATACAGGAATCCCAGCACGATCGGCAGCAGGAGCGCGTTCATCACCTGGACGCCCACGCTCAAGGAAACGAGATTGAGGTTCGAAGCGACGACGAACCCGCAGACGACGAGGGCGGCGGCGTAGAACCCATAGAACCACGGCGCCTCGCGCGGTTCGTTCTCCAACTTGTGCTTGACCCCGAGAACTTCGGCGAGCGTGCGCGCGGCGGTCAGGGTGACGACGATGGTCGCCACCAAGGCGGCGCCGCTCATCCCGAGGCCGAACAGCGTCTTGCCGCCGAATTCGCCGAGGAACGGCGTGATCGCGCCGACGATCTCTTGGATCGTGTCGAGGGCATGGTCGCCGCCCGTCGCGCCGAGCGTCGCCGCGACCGCGACCAGCACGGCGGCCATGATGAGCTGGGTCGCCACGGCGCCGACGGCGGTGTCGACCCGGGCGGGTTTGAGATCGGCGACGGTCAGCCCTTTTTCCACCACTGACGACTGCTGGAAGAACACCATCCACGGCATGATCACCGCGCCGATGTTCGCCGAGACGAGATAGAGATACTTGGGCTCGGCGAGCGGAACCGACAACAGCCCCGCGGCCATTTCGCCGGCGTCCGGGCGCGCCATCCAGGCCACCAGCAGAAACACCAGTTCAAAACCGCCGACGACGATCGCGATGCGCTCGACCGTCAGGTAACTGCGCGTCAAGGCCATCGCCAGCAGCGCCGTCACCACCAGCGCCATCGTCGCCGGAATCGGAACGCCCATCAGTTCGCCGACGCCCGCCAAGCCGGAAAGCTCGCTGAGCAGCGCCCCGAGGCAGCTCACGATCAGCGTCGCCACCGACACCCAGGCCCAGACGGGTCCGAAATGCTGCTTGATCAGTTCGGCGTGCCCCTTGCCGGTCGCCGCGCCGAGCCGCACCGTCAGTTCCTGAACGATATAGAGGATCGGGATGAGGACGAACTGCAACGCCAGCAGGCGGTAGCCCCATTGGGCGCCGCTCTGCGCCGCGGTGACGACGCTGCCGGCGTCGGTGTCGGCGAGCATGACCACGATGCCGGGTCCGGCCACGATGAGGAAGCGTCTCCAGTTGAAAGGAACAGGCGCGGCCAAGCTCAACGACATGAGGCGATCCTTCGGCGGGAACGGCGACGGGAGTCGTTCGTTCGTCGCCGAACGACGATCGAATCGCAAGACCGCCGGGCGTAAATAGGAATTGTTTCAAATTGCCTTTTCGCGCCGGCGAGCGGTCTCGCCCACGCGCTCGCGGCGTCGCCGGCAGCGATCATCGT
>JBEKBD010000123.1:0-7375 GCA_050015575.1 Roseiarcus sp.
GTTCGCCCGCAGCCCGAGCAACGAAATCGGCACGCCGCTTCGCCGAGGACCTCGTCGGGAACGCGGTAGGAACTGCCGCAGGTCTTGCAAACGATGAGCATGGCGAATCGGCCTCGTTTCGGCGCCCCCGCGGAACACCTCGCCATTTGGTCGCGTTCATGGTTAAAGGCGCGTTAAACGCTCGTCCGTTAGGAAATCGTCGTTGTTGCGCTTCGAGAACGTCGGCTTGCGCTATGGCGTCGGGGCCGAGGTCGTCCGCGACCTCAATTTCGCCATTGCGCCGCAAAGCTTTCAGTTCCTTACGGGGCCGTCCGGCGCCGGCAAGACGACGATGCTGCGGCTGATGTTGTTGTCGCTGCCCCCGACCCGCGGGACCATTCATATTTTCGGCCACGACGCCGCTGCGCTCGACAAAGACGCGATCACCGCGATCCGGCGGCGGATCGGCGTCGTGTTCCAGGATTTTCGTCTGCTCGACCACCTCACGACCTACGAAAACGTCGCGCTGCCGCTCAAGGCGAGGGGCCGCAGCGAAGGCGGCTATCGCGCCGAAGTCGTCGAACTGTTGCGCTGGGTCGGCCTCGGCGACCGGATGAACGCCCTGCCGCCGGTGCTCTCCGGCGGCGAGAAGCAGCGCGCGGCGATCGCCCGCGCCCTGATCGTGCGCCCCGAATTGCTGCTCGCCGACGAGCCGACCGGCAACGTCGACCCGTCGCTGGCGCGTCGCCTGCTCAGGCTGTTCGTCGAACTGCACAAGTCCGGCACCGCGGTCGTCATCGCCACCCACGACCTGACGTTGATGGACCAATTCGGCTACGCCAGACGCCTGGTCGTCGGCGACGGCCAATTGAAAATTTTCGAGGGCGATTCGCCATGACCGAATCGCCGCCGCCGAGCCTGCCCGCAACGTCGCGCCTCAAGCGCGACATGCCGCTCATTCCCTCCGACTCGATCGCCGGGCGCGCGCTGGTCGTCGTCATCGCCATCATGACGTTTCTGGCGTGCCTCACCGCCGGCGGCGCAATCCTGGTCGCCGAGGCCTCGCAAGGGTGGCGCGCCGACGTCGCCCGCGACGTCACCATCCAGATCAAGCCGCCCCCCGGCGACGACGCCGACGCGCTCGTCGCGGTCGCCGCCGACGTCGCGCGGCGCGCCCCCGGCGTCGCCGACGTCCGCGCCTACTCCAAGGTCGAGTCCGCAATGCTGCTCGCGCCCTGGCTCGGCGACGACTTCGATCTCGGGCAATTGCCGATCCCGCGCCTCATCGTCGTCCACATGCAGAGCGAACATCGCGAGAATCTCGAACCGCTGCGCGCGGCGCTCGCCGCGGGAGCGCCCGGCGCCAGTCTCGACGATCATCGCCTGTGGCTGTTGCGCCTGGACACGATGGCTAATGCGATCGTCGCCTTCGCCGCGGCGCTGTTCGCGTTGATGATCCTGGCGATGGCGACCGCGGTCGGCTTCGCCACCCGCGGCGCGATGGCGGGAACCCGCGAGATCATCGAAGTGCTGCATTTCGTCGGCGCCGCCGATTCCTACATCGCGCGGCAGTTCCAGGGCCACTTCCTGCGGCTGGGGTTCAAGGGCGCGGCGATCGGCGGCCTGTCGGCGGGGCTGTTCTTCGCCCTCGCCTCGTTCGTCTCGGCAGGGCTCGGCCGCTCGGCGGGCGGCGAGGAAATCGCCGCGCTGTTCGGCGCGTTTGCGCTCGGCCTCGCCGGCTACGGCGCGATCGCGGCGATCTGCCTCGCCATCGCCGGGCTCACCGCCGTTTTATCGCGCGAAATCGTCTTCCGCCAACTCAGGAGCCTGCTATGACCGCCGCCGCCGCCGGCCGCCGCTTCGACGCCATCACCCGACGGGCCGTCATGATCGGCTTCCGCTCGCTCCTCTTCAACATCGTCTTTTACGTCAACCTCGCCGCCCTGGTGATCTTCGGCCTGCCGACGATTCTGTGCGGCCGCCGCGCCGTCTTCGCCCTGGCGCGGCTGTGGGCTTCGACCTCGCGCTGGCTGCTGGAGGCGATCTGCGGCCTGCGCATCGAGTATCGCGGCCTCCACAACATACCGGACGGCGGCTACATTCTCGCCGCCAAACACGAATCGCTGCTCGAAACCTTCGCGCTGCTTTCCTACGCCCCCGACTTCGCGATTGTGCTCAAGCGCCAGTTGGCGTTCATCCCGGTGTTCGGCCTCTATATCGTCGCCGCCCGCCAGATCGCTATCGACCGCTCGCGGGGCTACGTCGCGCTAAACAAGATCGTCGCCCGCGCGCGCGACGTGGCGCGCGCGGGCCGCCAGGTCTTGATCTTCCCCGAGGGCACCCGCCGCCCGCCCGGCGCCCCGCCGCGCTACAAATCCGGCGTCGCGGCGCTCTACGCCGCCACGGGCGTTCCTTGCCTTCCCGTCGCGCTCAACACCGGCCTCTTCTGGGGCCGGCGCGGTTTCAGCCGTCGCCCCGGCGCCGCCGTGATCGAATATCTGCCGCCGATCCCGCCCGGCCTCGGGCGCGCCGCCTTCGCCGAGCGGCTGCAAGCGACGATCGAGAGCGCATGCGGCCGCCTCAACGCCGAAGCGCTGGCGGCCGATCCTCGCCTGGCCCCGATCCTGGCCGCCGGCGCGGCGACCGTCGACGACCGCAAGGCTGACGATCTTGAACTCGAGGCTTGACGGAATCCGAGATTTGTTCTAGTTTTGTTCCATCCCGTTCCCCTGGAGATGGTTCGATGTTGGCGCTCCGAGACCCCGTTTCGCCCTGGCCCGCCGAAGCGCTCGCGCCCGAGGGCGAACCGCGGCCCGAATCCGCGCCTTCGACGGCGCCTCGGCTCGCCGAAACCGACGGCGAGCCGCTCGCGGCCCTCGCCGGCCAGGTTCTCGAACCGCGCTTTCGCTCCTGGCGCGGGGCGTCCGGGCGTCGCTACATCGTTTCCGTCTACGACCCCGACGCCTGCCCGGCCTATTGCGACGCCGTATTGATCGCCGCCGCCGTCGACCCTGACGGTCGGCGTCGCCTGCTGGCGCTCGCCGACACCGGCGTCTTTCCCGAGCCCGTCCTCGCCCGCGCCAGGCGCTCGCTCGCCGATCTCGCCCAACCCGTGGAGTTCCATCTCCATCTTCTCGCCGCGTCTTCGGCCGAACGCCGCGCGACGCTCGACGACCTCGCCGCCGCTTGCCCCTACGCGGCGCGCAACTGAGCGGCGAGCCACTCCAGCTCCCGGTCGAGGATGCCCAGCTCGCGCAGGTGGTCGCGCGTGGCGAGCACGTATTCGGCGTTGTCGCCGGACCGCCCGACGCCCTGCCGAACCAGCTCCAGCAGACGATCGCGCGGCACCCCGCCGGCGTATTGCCCGTGCGCGCGATCGGCGACGTAAGTAAGCGCCGCGACGCGCCGGCCGTCGGCCAGCGTCACCGGGACCATTCTTTCCAAGTAGACCGCGGTCACTAGCTCGCGCTCGCGCAGATAGCGCACGGTCGCCTCGCGCAGGCCCGCCTCGACGCGAAAGGCGACGCCGTGACACGCCCCGCCCCGATCGAGCCCGAGCACCAGCCCCGGCCGGTCGGCCGTGCCGCGATAAATATGCGAATAGACGCACAGGCGCCGACGCCAGCCGCGCAGCAACGCCTTGCAGCGCTCCGCGTAGACGAAGCCCGGCCGCCACATCAGCGATCCGTAGCCGAACACCCACAGCTCCGGCGGCGCCTCCGCGCGCGTGGCGATCGCGATCATGTCGCGGATTCGGCGTCCTCGCCGGCCCGGCGGCCGAAGTCCGGCGCCGCGGTCTCCTGCCCCAGCTCGACGATGCCGCGGCGGATGGCGCGCGTGCGGGTGAACAGCGCGAACAGCCCGTCGCCGTCGCCGCGGCGAATCATCCGCTGCAGCGCCGTCAGGTCCTCGTTGAAACGCCCCAGCATTTCCAGCACCGCGTCTTTGTTGTTGAGGAACACGTCGCGCCACATCGTCGGATCGGAGGCGGCGATGCGGGTGAAGTCGCGAAATCCGCCGGCCGAGTATTTGACCACCTCCGAGCGCGTCACTTCCTCCAGATCCGCGGCGGTGCCGACGATGTTGTAGGCGATCAGATGCGGCACGTGGCTGGTGATCGCCAGCACCAGATCGTGATGGGCCGCGCTCATCGTCTCGACGCTCGATCCCAGCGCCCGCCAAAACGCGCACACGCGCTCGACCGCGTTGGCGTCGGCGCCGTCCGGCGGCGTGACAATGCACCAACGGTTGAGGAACAGCGTCGCGAACCCCGCGTCCGGCCCCGACTGCTCCGTTCCCGCCACCGGGTGGGCCGGAACCAGGTGCGCGCGCTTCGGCAGATGCGGCGCGACCGCCGCGATCACCGCGCCCTTGACCGACCCGACGTCGGAGAGGATCGCGCCTGACTTCAGCGCCGGTCCGATTTCGCGCGCCACCGCTTCGTCGGCGCCCACGGGAACGCAGAGGATCGTCAAGTCCGCCCCGGCCGCCGCCGCGGCCGGCGAAGCGACGATCTCGTCGCCGAGCCCGAGCGCGGCCGCGCGATCGCGCGCTTCCCGCGAGCAATCGGCGATCGCGATCCGGCCGGCGGCGTTCTTGCGCCGCGCCGCCCGCGCGATCGATGACCCGATCAGCCCGACGCCGATGATCGCGACCCGCCCGAACAGCGGTTCTGCGAGCGCGAGCCCGAGCTTATCCGCCACGGCGCTCGCCTTTCATGAATTCCGCCAGCGCCGCGACGACCCCTCGGTTGGCCTCCTCGGCGCCCACCGTCATGCGCAGGCAATCGGGAAGCCCGTAGCCCGCCACCCCGCGCAGCACGAAACCGCGCGCGTTCAAGAACCGGTCCGCCTCCGCCGCCGTGCGGCCGTACTCGCGGGGAAACCACAACAGCAGGAAGTTGCCGACGCTCGGCGTCACGCCGATGCCCAGCGCCGATATCGCCTTCGCCAGCCAAGGCAGCCAGCGCGCGTTGTGAGCCGTCGCGGCCTCGACGTGCGCTCCGTCGGCGATCGCCGCGACGCCCGCCGCCAGCGCCGCGCCGTTCATGTTGAAGGGCGGGCGCACGCGATTGAGCGCGCCGACCACCGCCCCCGGGGCGTAGGCCCAGCCGATGCGCAAATTTGCCAGTCCGTGAACTTTCGAGAAGGTGCGCAACATCACGACGTTCTCGCACGCCGCGACCAATTCGATCCCCTCGGCGTAGTCGTTGCGCGCGACGTATTCGGCGTAGGCCGCGTCGAGCACGAGCAGCGCGTCGCCCGGCAGCCCCGCGTGCAGCCGCTTGACCTCGGAGAACGGCAGGTAGGTGCCGGTCGGATTGTTGGGGTTGGCGAGATAAACGACCTTGGTCAGCGGGCCGACCTTGGCGAGCAGCGCGTCGACGTTCGCGGTCTCGTGGGTCTCCTGCGCCGCCACCGGAACGCCGCCCGCCGCGCGGATCGCGATCGGATATTCGAGAAAGCCGTATTGGCTGTAGAGCCCCTCCTCGCCGGGGCGCAGAAAGACGTGCGCGATGAGCGAGATCAGTTCGTCCGAACCGTTGCCGCAAATGATCTGCTCGGGGTCGAGCCCGTAGCGCCGCCCGATCGCTTCGCGCAATTCCCGCGCCGAACCTTCGGGATAGAACGCCAATTGATCCGCGCCGGCGCGAAACGCCTCGATCGCCCGCGGCGACGGCCCGAGCGGCGATTCGTTCGACGAAAGCTTGTGGACCTTGTCGACGCCGGCGACCTCGCTCTTGCCGGGCACATAGGCGTCGATGGCCATCACTTCGGCGCGCGGCGACGGCCGCAAAGGCTTGGACGCAAACATGGTTTCCTCTTCGATTGCTCAACTCCGGGGCGGGCGCAGTTTCGATCCGTCGAAGCGCGCGGCGTGGGCGCCGACTTCGCGGCTGCGCACGTCCGCGCCTCCCGCTTTCGCCAACGCGGCCCCGCCCGCGCCCTCCGCGAGCGCCCCGGGCCTGGCGATCAGCAGCGACAGGCCGACGCCGTCGGCGGCGTTGCCGATGATCTCGCCCCCCAGCGCGGCGATCGCCTCGGGGTAGCCGCCGCGCCATCGGTCGAGGCTCACCGCCTCCAGCGTCACGTCGCGCGCCGCGCCGTCGGAGGCCGGCTTGGCGATGACGAACACCGGCGCCCCCGCCGGGTGGTCCGGCCGCTCCACGAACGGCAGGCGCGCGATGATCTTGGGCGCATCGGGGTCGACGAGCCGCATCCACCACGCGCCGGCCCCAGGCCCGCCGTCCAGCGCGAACATGCCGAGATCCCCGCCCGCTTTCGCCACCGCGTCGATCACCCCCTTGGCGCTCATGTGCGGCACGCAGGGCACGGTGAAACCGAAATGAAAGCGCGCCGAATCGCGCATCGCCGCGTCGCCGCGGGAGACGTCGACATGCACGCTGTAGGGCGACTGCACGTAGGTGAACGTCGAGATGATGATCCGCCAGATGCTCTCGACCGTGTCGAGCGGTAAATGGCCCTGATGACGCTCGACCAGCGCCCGCATCATCGCCGCCTCGCGCGCCGGACGAAACGCCGATCCGCCCTCGCGGCTCTTGATCGCGATCAGGCGATCGATGATCCGTCCGCGCTCCATCAGCAACGCGTGCATCGCCGCGTCGATGCGATCGATTTCGACGCGCAACTGGTCGAGCGATTCGACGGCGGGTTTGGGCACGGACGAGTCTCGCGGCGATCAGGTATTCATCGATTCGAAGAAATTCGCGTTGGTCTTGGTTTCCCGCAATTTGCCCAGCAGGAACTCGATCGCGTCGACCGTGCCCATCGGATTGAGAATGCGCCGCAGCACGTACATCTTCTTGAGGATGTCCGGCGGCACCAGCAATTCCTCCTTACGCGTTCCCGAGCGGGTGATGTCCATCGCCGGAAACGTGCGTTTGTCCGCCACTTTGCGGTCGAGGATGATTTCCGAATTGCCGGTGCCCTTGAATTCCTCGAAAATCACTTCGTCCATGCGCGATCCGGTGTCGATCAGCGCCGTCGCGATGATGGTGAGCGAGCCGCCTTCCTCGATGTTGCGCGCCGCGCCGAAGAATCGCTTGGGACGCTGCAGCGCGTTGGCGTCGACGCCGCCGGTCAGCACCTTGCCCGACGACGGCACCACGGTGTTGTAGGCGCGTCCCAGGCGGGTGATCGAATCGAGCAGGATGACGACGTCGCGACCGTGCTCGACCAGCCGTTTGGCCTTCTCGATCACCATTTCCGCCACCTGGACGTGGCGCACCGCCGGCTCGTCGAAGGTCGAGGAGACGACCTCGCCCTTCACCGAGCGCTGCATGTCGGTGACTTCCTCCGGCCGCTCGTCGATCAGCAGCACGATCAGGAAGCACTCGGGGTGGTTGGCGGTCACCGATTGCGCAATGTTCTGCAAG
>JBEKBD010000124.1:0-12570 GCA_050015575.1 Roseiarcus sp.
CCGAGTTGGCGGTTCTGCGCGGTTGGGTCCGCCCGCAGGTCGACGATTCGCTTGCCTTCGCCATCGAGGGCGGGCGTCATCCGGTGGTCGAGGCGGCGCTCGCCGAGCGCGGCGAGCCCTTCGTCGCCAACGCCTGCGACCTCTCGGGGCGCCCCGGCGAGGGCGGGCGCATCGCGCTGGTCACCGGCCCCAACATGGCGGGCAAGTCGACGTTTCTGCGCCAGAACGCGCTGATCGCGGCGCTCGCCCAGATGGGGTCGTTCGTGCCGGCGCGCCGCGCCCATATCGGCGTCGTCGATCGCCTCTTCTCGCGCGTCGGCGCCGCCGACGACCTGGCGCGCGGGCGCTCGACCTTCATGGTCGAAATGGTCGAGACGGCGGCGATCCTCAATCAGGCCACCGAGCGCTCGCTGATCATTCTCGACGAAATCGGCCGCGGCACCGCGACCTTCGACGGGCTTTCGATCGCCTTCGCCTGCGTCGAGCACCTCAACGCGGTCAACCGCTCGCGCACGCTGTTCGCCACCCATTTCCACGAATTGACCCAGCTCTCCCAGACGCTGCCGCGCCTCTTCAATCTGACGATGCGGGTCAGCGAGTGGAAGGGCGCGCTGGTGTTCCTGCACGAAGTGATCCCCGGCGCGGCGGACCGTTCCTACGGCATTCAGGTCGCCAAGCTCGCCGGACTCCCGCCAGCGGTGATCAAGCGCGCGCGCGCCGTGCTCGCCGAGTTGGAGACGGCGAGACGCGCCGGCGGCGCGCTCGCCAGCCTCGACGCGCTGCCGCTGTTCTCCTACGAAGCGCCGCCGCCGCCCGGCCCCGATCCGCTGCGCGAGGCGCTGGAAAAGATCGACGCCGACGAATTGACGCCGCGCGACGCGCAGGCCGCGCTCTACGAACTGAAGCGCCTGGCGCGGGAGAAACCGCCGTGATCGACCACAAGATTCTCGTCGCCAGCGCCGTCGCCGCCTATCTCTACGTCGTCTCGCCGGGGCCGGCTTTTCTGGCGCTGTTCGCGCTCGCCGCGTCCAAGGGGCGGGCGGCGGGAGCGTGGTTCATCGGCGGCCATCTCGTCGGCGACCTGACCTGGGGCAGCCTCGCGGTCGCGGCGATCCTCGGCGCCAACCGGCTGGGAGCGACGTTGTTCGAATTGCTCGGCGCCGGCTGCGGTCTCTACCTCATCGTTCTCGGCGCGCGCGCGGCGACGACGCGCAGAAACGCGCCGCCGCAAGCCATCGGCGCGCGCCGGCCGTTGGCGACCGGCCTCGCCTTCGGCCTCACCAACCCCAAGGCCTACCCGGTCGCGCTGGCGATGTTCTCGGCGATCGTCGCACCCTATGTCGGCGAGCTTCGCCTCGTCGACGCGCCGCCGATGCTGGCCGCGGCGTTCGCCGGCTTCCTCGCCGCCGACGCGACGCTGATCTTCGCCGCCGGGCTGCCGGCGGTGAGGCGCTTCTTCCTCACCCATGGCGTCGCGGTGACGCGCGTCGTCGGCCTGATCTTCATCGCCTTCGGCGCCAAGTCGCTCGCCGACGCAGCGAGCGGGGCGATGCGAAGAGCCGCGTGAGGGGGGAGCGCGCGTAACCCTAGACGAGGCGCTTCGCGCCGGACGCGCTCGTCGAACGCGGCTACAATTCGCCGGTCGCCTGCCGCAAATTCGTCGCTTGCCGCCCTCGGCGCGCGCCTCTATGGCTTGCCGGAATTCGACAGAGAGCGGCAGCATGGACGACGTCGCCCCACCGCCAACGAAAACCCTCGGCCGGCTCGCCTGGATCGCCGTCTGGGGCCCCGGCCTGTTGGCGATGCTCGCCGACACCGACGCCGGCAACGTGGTGACGGGCGCTCAGGCGGGCGCGCGGTGGGGCTACCGGCTGCTGCCGCTGCTGCTGCTGCTGATCCCGATGCTCTACATGGTGCAGGAATTGACCGTGCGGCTCGCACTGACCACCGGGCGCGGCCACGGCGAACTGATCCGCGAGCGCTTCGGCTTGGGATGGGCGTGGCTGTCGACGGCGAGTCTGGCGGCGGCGACGATCGGCTCGCTGGTCACCGAGTTCACCGGCGTCGCGGGGATCGGCGAACTCTACGGCCTGTCGCGCGGGCTGACCTTGCCCTTCGCCGCGATGGCGCTGCTCGCCATCGTCGCCACCGGCTCTTATCGTCGCGTCGAGCGCGCCGCGATCGTCGTCGGTCTGTTCGAGCTCGCCTTCTTCGCCGTCGCCTGGGCGGCGCGCCCGAACCCCGCGATCCTTGCGGGCCGAGCGCTCGACCTGCCGCTGGGCGACCGCGAATTCCTCTTTCTGGCGGCGGCGGTCATCGGCGCGACCTTCAATCCCTGGATGATCTTCTATCAGCAGTCCGCCATCGCCGATAAGAAGCTACAGCTCGACTGCCTCGGCGCCGCCCGCTGGGACACCGCGTTCGGCGCCGCGCTGACGCAATGCCTGACCGGCGCGGTGCTCGTCGCCGCGGCGGCGACGCTCGGGGCCGGCGGCGCCTCGAAGGGCCTCGACAGCGTCGGCGAGATCAGCAAGGCGCTGTCGCCGCTGCTCGGCGAAAATTTCGGCCGTCTGTTTTTCAGCGCCGGGGTGCTCGGCGCCTCGATGGTCGCCGCGATCGTCTGCTCGCTGGCGCTGGCTTGGGGGGCAGGCGAGGTCGCCGGCTACCGACGTTCGCTCGAATATCATCCGTTCGCGGCCAAGTGGTTCTATGGCGTCTACGCGGCCGCGGTCGTCGGCTCGGCCGCCCTGGTCGACTTCGCGCCCGATCTGGTGTGGCTCAACATCGCCGCGCAGGTCCTCAACGCCTTTTTGATGCCGCTGGCGATCGGCTTGCTCGTGACGCTGGCGGTCACGGCGTTGCCGGCGCCGCTGCGCCCGCGCGGGCTCTATCTCGGGGTCCTGATCGGCGTCTCGGCCGTCGTGATCGCGACAGGGCTTTACGGTGGCGTCGCTGGGCTGATCTGAATTCTTGCGCGAAGCAGCCGAAGCGGCTCGGGATCGCGCCGTGCTTGCATTTTTGCAAGGCCTTAAACCTTACGCGGCCCATGGATTTGCATCGATCGGCGACATAACTGCGACTCCGTCGTTCCCCAACGCCAGAGAGCAGCGAGACGCGCATGACCACCGTTCGCCAACCGACGATCTTCCTCCCTCACGGCGGCGGGCCGTGCTTCTGGATCGAGCCTCGGCCGCCGTTCGCGCCCAACGCCTGGGACTCGCTCAGGGACTATCTTGCGGGGGTCGTCGCCGGCCTGCCGGAGCGGCCGAAGGCGTTCGTCGTCGTCACCGCGCATTGGGAGGAGCCGCGCGCAACGGTCAGCGTCGCCGCCGCGCCGGGGATGCTGTTCGACTATACCGGCTTTCCGCCGCATACCTATGAACTCAACTACCCCGCGCCGGGGGCGCCGAAGATCGCCGCCGAGGTCGAGCGCCTCGTCAAGGCGGCGGGCCTCGCCGTCGGCGAAGACGACCGCCGCGGCTTCGACCACGGCGTGTTCGTGCCGATGCTGATCGTCGATCCGAAGGCCGAGATTCCCGTCGTCATGGTCTCGATCGAGCGCAGCCTCGATCCCGCGCGCCACATCGCGATCGGCAAGGCGCTGGCGCCGCTGCGCGATCAAGGCGTCGTGATCGTCGGCAGCGGCATGAGCTATCACGATCTCAGGCATTTCTTCGACGGCGACGGGCGCGCCTCCGCCGCCTTCGACGCCTGGCTCGACGAGACCGCGACGAAAGTCGATCCCGAGACGCGCGAGGCGCGGCTGACCCGCTGGAGCGAGGCGCCGTTCGCGCGCGCCTGCCATCCGCGCGAGGAACACCTGATCCCGCTGATGGTCGCCGCCGGCGCGGCCGGGACGGACGCGGGAACGCGCAGCTTCCACGACACGATCGGCGGCAAGGCGATCTCGGGCTTCCGTTTCGGGTAGGGAAGGGCGACGCGGCGCGGCGCCCGCGCGTCAACCCAAGCTCAAAGGCCGGAGACGCTCGTGGGCGCCGCCGCTCGCCGCATCGGCGCTTGCGCCGCCCGTTTCGACACGGCCGCGCCCAGAAGGCGCCCGGATTTCGCCCGACTCGCGCGGTAATGACGCAGTGCAACAGAAAATTTCACCGAGCCTCTTGGCAGAAGGGCTCAAGCCGGCTACAAGCCTCACGGGGTCGGCGGCGCGATGCGACCCCTTATGATCATCAGTGGCTACCGCCTCGCTTCGGCGAGACCCTCTTTGTGAGGGAGCGTCGAGGCGGGAGCGGCGGATAGGCCGGAGGGCGCGGGGGATATCTCCCGGGTCTCGTCCGGCCATGTCCTGTCCGAGACTGCCGGCGCGCGCGTCTTTCCGCTTGGGAGGCGCCGCTTAATTCCCTGCCGCGATTCGAGCGGGTTTTCAGGGGGCCTGCATAGACGGGGAAGACCGATTTTTGCGTCGGGCGGCTCGATCGAGCGAACCCTTCGGCGCGTGCGGTTCGAACCATCTGTCCGGCGGTGGGCGTCGTGCCCGGCTCCGGGGACAGGCGCAAGCGGTCGCGGCCGAGCGCTTTTTTCGTAAGGCGGGCGGACGCGGCATGTGCAGGAGGCGGGATCTTCCCGCCAACCGGAGAAAGCACCGTGGATAGAGCGGAAAAGAAGGAAGCCGTCGCTTCCCTGCACGAAGTCTTCGCCAAGACTTCGGTGGTGGTGGCGGCGCGATATTCCGGCCTGACCGTGGCCCAGATGCAGCGTCTGCGCAAGCAGATGCGGCAGGCCGGGGCGCACGTTCGGGTCGCCAAGAACCGCCTCGCCCAGATTGCTCTCGAAGGCACGGACGTCGCCTCGATCGGCCCGCTTCTCAAGGGGCCGACCCTGATCGCTCATTCCCGCGATCCGGTGGCGGCGGCCAAGGCAGCCGTGGCGTTCGCCAAGGATCACGAGAAGTTCGTGCTCCTGGGCGGCGCCATGGGCAAGACGGCCCTCGATGTCGAGGGGGTCAGGGCGCTAGCGATCCTGCCCTCCCTCGACGAACTGCGCGCCAAATTGCTTGGGCTCCTCATGGCCCCGGCGACCAAGCTCGCGCAGCTCGCCAACGCGCCCGCCGCCAAGCTCGCGCGCGCGATGGGGGCCTACGCCGCCAAAGACGCAGCCTGACCCGAGGCTCTTCACAAATCCCTGGTTTGAACCATATAGGAACAGCATCAATGGCAAATCTGCAAAAGATCGTCGACGAATTGTCCGGTCTGACCGTCCTCGAGGCGGCTGAGCTCGCCAAGCTCCTGGAGGCCAAGTGGGGCGTTTCGGCCGCCGCCGCGGTTGCGGTCGCCGCCGCGCCGGGCGTCGCGGCCGCCGCCCCGGTGGAAGAGCAGACCGAGTTCACGGTCGTGCTGGCCGCCGTCGGCGACAAGAAGATCGAGGTCATCAAGGAAGTTCGCGCCATCACCTCGCTCGGCCTCAAGGAAGCCAAAGACCTGGTCGAGGCCGCCTTGGAAAAGGCCGGCGCCAAGGTCGAGCTCAAATAGAAACCGTGGGTCCCATTCGCATCTCCGCGCGAATCGAACGGTCCCGGCTCAGGCTTGGGGCCGTTCAGCTGTTTGAGTCGCGTTCGCGTAACTTGACTTTCGCCGGCCGGGCTCGACGCCCGGTCGGCTGAGCAGGCATCGCGCTCCGGGCGCGGCGCAAACGAATTTTCGGGCCTTGGGCCCGCGCCGTCCGCCATCCGGGCTGGCGTCGCTCTCTTGAGACTCAAGGGAGCGCCGGCCCCGCGAGGGCGGCGGCGAGTTTGAATCGAGGAGCGACATGGCGCAGACATTCACCGGCCGCAAGCGTGTTCGCAAGGTCTTCGGCCACGTCAGGGAAATCGGCGTCATGCCGAACCTGATCGAAGTGCAGAAGGCCTCCTACGACCAGTTCCTCATCATGGACCCGCCCAAGGGCGGGCGTCCGAACGAGGGCCTGCAGGCGGTGTTCAAGTCGGTGTTCCCGATTTCCGATTTCGCCCAGACCGCTCAGCTCGAATTCGTCAAATACGAATACGAGGCGCCCAAGTACGACGTCGACGAGTGCCGTCAGCGCGGCATGACCTACGCCGCGCCGCTGAAGGTGACGCTGCGCCTGATCGTGTTCGACGTCGATCCCGAGACGCAAGCCAGGTCGGTCAAGGACATCAAGGAGCAGGACGTCTACATGGGCGACATGCCGCTGATGACCTCCAACGGCACCTTCGTCGTCAACGGCACCGAGCGCGTCATCGTCTCGCAGATGCACCGCAGCCCCGGCGTGTTCTTCGACCACGACAAGGGCAAGAGCCATTCCTCCGGCAAGCTGTTGTTCGCGGCGCGCATCATCCCCTATCGCGGTTCGTGGCTCGACATCGAATTCGACGCCAAGGACATCGTCCACGCGCGCATCGACCGGCGCCGCAAGATCCCGGTCACGTCGCTGCTGTTCGCGCTCGGCCTCGACGGCGAGGAAATCCTGTCGACCTTCTACAAGAAGGTGAAGTACAGCCGCGCCAAGGACGGCTGGCGGGTGCCGTTCGACGCCGAGCGCATGAAGGGCCTCAAGGCGACCGTCGATCTCGTCGACGCCGACACCGGCGAGGTGGTGGTCGAAGCGGGCCGCAAGCTGACCGTCCGCTCGGCGCGGCAATTGTCGGACAAGGGCGTCAAGGCGCTGCGCGCCAGCGACGCCGACCTTTACGGTCAGTACATCGGCGAGGACCTCTACAGCCCGGAAACGGGCGAGATTTTCGCCGAGGCGGGCGAAGAGATCACCGACAAGTCGCTGGCGGCGCTGATCGAAAAGGGCTTCGAGGAACTGCCGATCCTCGATATCGACCACGTCAACGTCGGCCCCTACATCCGCAACACGCTGAAGGTCGACAAGAATTCCTCGCGCGAGGACGCGCTGTTCGACATCTACCGCGTCATGCGCCCGGGCGAGCCGCCGACGGTGGAGAGCGCCGAGGCGATGTTCGCTTCGCTGTTCTTCGACTCCGAGCGCTACGATCTCTCCGCGGTCGGCCGGGTGAAGATGAACATGCGCCTCGATCTCGAAGCGCCCGACACCGTGCGGATCCTGCGCAAGGAGGACATTCTGGCCGTCGTCAAGGCGCTGGTCGACCTGCGCGACGGGCGCGGCGAAATCGACGACATCGATCATCTCGGCAACCGCCGGGTGCGTTCGGTCGGCGAGCTGATGGAAAATCAGTATCGCGTCGGCTTGCTGCGCATGGAGCGCGCGATCAAGGAGCGCATGTCGTCGGTCGAGATCGACACCATCATGCCGCAGGACCTCATCAACGCCAAGCCGGCGGCCGCGGCGGTGCGCGAGTTCTTCGGCTCCTCGCAGCTTTCGCAGTTCATGGATCAGACCAATCCGCTATCCGAAATCACCCACAAGCGCCGCCTCTCGGCGCTCGGGCCGGGCGGCCTGACGCGCGAGCGCGCCGGATTCGAAGTGCGCGACGTGCACCCGACCCACTACGGCCGCATCTGCCCGATCGAGACGCCGGAAGGGCCGAACATCGGCCTGATCAATTCGCTCGCCACCTTCGCGCGCGTCAACAAGTACGGCTTCATCGAAGCGCCCTATCGCAAGGTCCGCGACGGCAAGGTCACCGACGACGTCTTCTATCTCTCGGCGATGGAGGAGGCCAAGTACAGCGTCGCCCAGGCCGACACGCCGATCGACGGCCACGGCCGTCTGGTCGGCGATCTCATCGTCTGCCGCCACGCCGGCGACGTCGTATTCCTGCCCGCCGATCGCGTCGACTACATGGACGTTTCGCCCAAGCAGCTCGTTTCGGTCGCCGCGGCGCTGATCCCGTTCCTCGAGAACGACGACGCCAACCGCGCGCTGATGGGCTCGAACATGCAACGCCAGGCGGTGCCGCTGGTGCGCTCCGACGCTCCGCTGGTGGGCACCGGCATGGAGGCGATCGTGGCGCGCGATTCGGGCGCGGCGATCGCCGCGCGCCGCGCCGGCGTCGTCGACCAGATCGACGCCACCCGCATCGTCGTGCGCGCCACCGACGAAACCGACGCCACCAAGCCGGGCGTCGACATCTACCGGTTGATGAAGTTCCAGCGCTCCAATCAGTCGACCTGCATCAACCAGAAGCCGTTGGTGCGGGTCGGCGACCGCGTCGAGGAGGGCGACATCATCGCCGACGGCCCCTCGACCGACCTCGGCGATCTCGCGCTCGGCCGCAACGTGCTGGTCGCGTTCATGCCGTGGAACGGCTACAACTTCGAAGACTCCATTCTTCTCTCCGAGCGCATCGTCAAGGACGACGTCTTCACCTCGATCCACATCGAGGAATTCGAGGCGATGGCGCGCGACACCAAGCTCGGGCCGGAGGAAATCACCCGCGACATTCCCAACGTCTCCGAAGAGGCGCTGAAGAACCTCGACGAGGCGGGCATCGTCTACATCGGCGCGGAAGTCGTCGCCGGCGACATTCTGGTCGGCAAGATCACGCCCAAGGGCGAGAGCCCGATGACGCCGGAAGAGAAGCTGTTGCGCGCGATCTTCGGCGAGAAGGCCTCCGACGTCCGCGATACGTCGTTGCGCGTGCCGCCGGGCGTGCAAGGCACCGTCGTCGAAGTCCGGGTGTTCAACCGGCACGGCGTCGACAAGGACGAGCGCGCCCAGGCGATCGAGCGCGAGGAGATCGAGCGTCTCGCCAAGGACCGAGACGACGAGCAGGCGATCCTCGATCGCAACGTCTACGCGCGCCTTGCGGAAATGCTCGTCGGCAAGCGCGCCCTGTCGGGACCGAAGGGGTTCAAGAAGGACCAGGTGTTGAACCGCGAAATTCTCGACGAACATCCGCGCTCGCAATGGTGGACCTTCGCGCTCGAGAGCGATCCGGCGATGACCGAGATCGAAGCGATGCGCAAGCAATACGACGAGTCGAAGAAGTCGCTGGAAAACCGCTTCCTCGACAAGGTCGAGAAGTTGCAGCGCGGCGACGAGCTGCCGCCCGGCGTGATGAAGATGGTCAAGGTCTTCATCGCGGTGAAGCGCAAGATCCAACCGGGCGACAAGATGGCGGGCCGCCACGGCAACAAGGGCGTCGTTTCGCGCATCGTGCCGCAGGAGGACATGCCGTTCCTCGCCGACGGCACGCCGGTCGACATCGTGCTCAATCCGCTGGGCGTCCCGAGCCGCATGAACGTCGGCCAGATCCTCGAGACGCATCTGGGGTGGGCCTGCGCCGGCTTAGGCAAGCAGGTCGGCGACGCGGTCAATGCGTACCTGCGCACCAAGGACGCCAAGCCGCTGCGCTCCAAGCTCAACGAGATCTACGGCGCCAACGAGACGATCAAGGCGCTCGACGATCAGGGGCTCGCGGAGCTCGGCGAAAATCTGCGCCGCGGCGTTCCGATCGCGACCCCGGTGTTCGACGGCGCGCGCGAGAAGGACATCGTCGAGATGCTCAAGCTCGCCCACTACGATCCTTCGGGTCAGGTGACGCTCTACGACGGGCGCACCGGCGACGCTTTCGATCGCAAGGTGACGGTCGGCTACATCTACATGCTCAAGCTGCACCATCTCGTCGACGACAAGATCCATGCGCGCTCGATCGGCCCTTACAGCCTGGTCACCCAGCAGCCGCTCGGCGGCAAGGCGCAGTTCGGCGGCCAGAGGTTCGGCGAAATGGAGGTCTGGGCGCTCGAGGCCTACGGCGCCGCCTACACCTTGCAGGAAATGCTCACCGTCAAGTCGGACGACGTCGCCGGCCGCACCAAGGTCTACGAGGCGATCGTGCGCGGCGACGACACCTTCGAGTCGGGCATCCCCGAAAGCTTCAACGTGCTGGTCAAGGAGATGCGCTCGCTCGGCCTCAACGTCGAACTCGCGGCGACCAAGAAACTGCCGGGCGAGGCGCCGCCGGCCGAGGCGGCGGAATGATTTTCGAGCCGCCGCGCCCGCGTTTTTCGGGCGCTCGGCCTGGCTCGAGGCGGGATATCGCCGTTTTCCCCGCCTTTCCATCAACGCGGGCCGCGAGCGCGGTAAGGGCGCCAACGGCCCCGCAGGAGATGCAAGCATGAATCAAGAAGTCGCCAATCCCTTCGCGCCGGTCGTCCAGCCGCAGGCGTTCGACCAAATCCAGATCGCGATCGCCAGCCCGGAGAAGATCCTCTCGTGGTCGTTCGGCGAGATCAAGAAGCCGGAGACGATCAACTACCGCACCTTCAAGCCCGAGCGCGACGGGCTGTTCTGCGCCCGCATTTTCGGGCCGATCAAGGATTACGAGTGCCTGTGCGGCAAGTACAAGCGCATGAAGTACAAGGGCGTCATCTGCGAGAAGTGCGGCGTCGAAGTCACGCTGTCGCGCGTTCGGCGCGAGCGCATGGGGCATATTTCGCTGGCGGCGCCGGTCGCCCATATCTGGTTCCTGAAGTCGCTGCCCTCGCGCATTGGCTTGCTGCTCGACATGACGCTCAAGGAGCTCGAGCGCATTCTCTATTTTGAATCCTACATCGTGCTCGATCCGGGCCGCAGCACGTTGAAAGACCGCCAGCTCCTTTCCGAGGATGACTTTCTGCGCGCGCAGGACGAGTTCGGCCAGGACGCCTTCACCGCGATGATCGGCGCCGAGGCGATCCGCGAGATTCTCAAGGGTATGAATCTGCAGAAGATCGCCGAGGACCTGCGGATCGAAATCGCCGAATCGAAGAGCGAACTGAAGCCCAAGCGCCTCGCCAAGCGCCTGAAGATCATCGAGGCGTTCCTTCATTCGGGCAACAAGCCGGAATGGATGATCCTGACCGAGGTGCCGGTCATCCCGCCCGATCTCAGGCCGCTGGTGCCGCTCGACGGCGGCCGCTTCGCCACCTCCGACCTCAACGATCTCTACCGGCGCGTCATCAACCGCAACAATCGTCTGAAGCGGCTGATGGAATTGCGCGCGCCGGACATCATCATCCGCAACGAAAAGCGGATGTTGCAGGAATCGGTCGACGCGCTGTTCGACAACGGCCGGCGCGGGCGCGTCATCACCGGCGCCAACAAGCGTCCGCTGAAGTCGCTCGCCGACATGCTGAAGGGCAAGCAGGGGCGGTTCCGCCAGAACCTGCTGGGCAAGCGCGTCGACTATTCCGGCCGCTCGGTCATCGTCGTCGGCCCCGAGCTGAAGCTGCATCAGTGCGGCCTGCCCAAGAAGATGGCGCTCGAGCTGTTCAAGCCTTTCATCTACTCGCGCCTCGACGCGAAGGGTCTGTCGGCGACCGTCAAGCAGGCCAAGAAGCTGGTCGAAAAGGAGAAGCCGGAAGTCTGGGACATCCTCGACGAGGTGATCCGCGAGCACCCGGTGATGCTCAACCGCGCTCCGACCCTGCACCGCCTCGGCATCCAGGCGTTCGAGCCGGTGCTGATCGAGGGCAAGGCGATCCAGCTGCATCCTCTGGTCTGCGCCGCCTTCAACGCCGACTTCGACGGCGACCAGATGGCGGTGCACGTGCCGCTGTCGCTCGAGGCGCAGCTCGAAGCCCGCGTGCTGATGATGTCGACCAACAACATCCTGCACCCCGCCAATGGTCAGCCGATCATCGTGCCGAGCCAGGACATGGTGCTCGGGCTCTACTACGCGACGATGATGCGCGACGGCGAGCCGGGGCAGGGCATGGCGTTCTCCAACATGGGCGAGATCGAGCACGCGATCGCCGCCGGCGCGGTGACGCTGCACGCCAAGATCAAAGGCAGGGCCTGGACCTACGCCGCCGACGGCGAACGGGCGGCCAAGATTTTCGACACCACCCCCGGCCGCATGATCCTCGGGCAGTTGTTGCCCGAGCACGTCAAGATTCCCTTCGACATCGTCAACAAGCTGATGACGAAGAAGGAAATCTCCAACATGATCGACATTGTCTACCGCAATTGCGGTCAGAAGGAGACGGTGATCTTCTGCGACCGCATCATGGCGCTCGGCTTCCGCGAAGCGTTCAAGGCCGGAATCTCGTTCGGCAAGGACGATTTGGTGGTGCCCGAATCCAAACCGCGCTTCATCGACGAAACCGCGGCGCTCGCCAAGGAATACGAGCAGCAGTACAACGACGGCCTCATCACCCAGGGCGAGAAGTACAACAAGGTCGTCGACGCCTGGGCCAAGTGCTCGGATCGCCTCGCTGAGGAGATGATGGCGGGCATTTCGGCGGTGCGCAAGGACAAGAACGGCCGCGACGCGCCGATGAACTCGATTTACATGATGTCGCATTCGGGCGCTCGCGGTTCGCCGACGCAGATGCGCCAGCTCGCGGCGATGCGGGGCCTCATGGCGAAGCCCTCGGGCGAAATTATCGAGAGCCCGATCATCTCCAACTTCAAGGAGGGGCTATCGGTTCTCGAATACTTCAACTCGACCCACGGCGCGCGCAAGGGCTTGGCCGACACCGCGTTGAAAACCGCGAACTCGGGCTACCTGACGCGCCGGCTGGTCGACGTCGCGCAGGATTCGATCATCACCATGCCCGATTGCGGTTCGACCGGCGGCATCAAGATGCGCGCGATCGTCGACGCCGGCACGGTCGTCGCCTCGCTCGCCTCGCGCATCCTCGGCCGCATCGCCGCGGAGACGCTGGTCGACCCCGACGGCAA
>JBEKBD010000125.1:0-7300 GCA_050015575.1 Roseiarcus sp.
CGACGAAGCGATTCGTCGCCCGTTTTTGTTCGAACCGCCGACCGGCGTCCTCGATGCGATCCGGCGTCTCGGCGATCGCGGCCTGCGACAAAAGAGCGCAGCGCCGCGGGCGCATCTGACGCCGCCGGGCGACGCATTGAAACGTCGTCGATTTCGCCGACGCGCCGCGCTCAAGATGAGCGTCTCGATTCGGCCGCGGCGAAGCGTCGCGACTCAGCGCTTTTCGATGCAGTAGCCGAGATATCGCTTCGAATCGATCGGGTCGAAGCCGAGACGGTGCTTGAGCTTCTTGCGCAGTTTGCTGATGTGGCTTTCGACGACGTTCTCGTCGACGTTCTCGTCGAACAGGCCATAGACCGCGTTGAAGATTTGCGTCTTGGTGACGCGGCGGCCGCGATTTCGCACCAGATATTCGAGGATGCGGCATTCGCGCCGCGGCAGCGGCAGCGGCACGCCCTTCACTTCCGGCTCGCGCCCGTCGAGATAGACGCACAGATCGCCGATCGTGACGTGGCCGGCGTCCCCCAGCGAACGCCGATGGATGGCGCCGACGCGAGCCAGAATCTCCCGGACGTGGACCGGCTTACGGAGGACGTCGTCCACCCCTGCGGCAAAGAGCTCCAAGGTCTCATCGAGCGATTGGCGGTCGTTGAGGCAGATGACCGGCGCGCTGGAACGCTCGCGGATGAGTTTGGGCAAGAGTTCGCGTTTGGTGCAGTCGCCGATCAGGAAGGCTTCGACGGCGCGCATGTCGACGTCGCTCACTTTCCCAATCCATTCTTGGAATTCCGTAGGGTCGATCCCCGCAGTGGAAACCCCTTCGCGATCGAATCCGGACGCGTAACCCCCCGAAACGATACTGCGCTCGTCGACGATTATAAACATTTTCTGCCCCGCTCGAGATTCATTCTCTGCGCGTCTACCTTTTTATACACGTGTGAACCGACGCATACGTGGAGACAAAACTATAGCGCGCCGCCGGAACGCGGTAAGACGAGGTCACAGAGCGACCTCACAACGGCGATGTTTTTGGCGACAACGCGTGTACTACACGCCTGCCGTGCGCCTGCTATAGATGGATTGCCCCCGAATCATCGTTTTGAAACGCGATTGCTGTTTCAATGTGGTACACAGACGATGGTTAATAAGATGTTAAAACTTCTGGCAAAAAGTCGGAGCGCCTTCGGCCATGGTTGGCCGCGCGACGGCGGGCGCATCATTCCGTTGAGTCGCGCGGCAACCGTTTGGCAACCCGCGCCGGCTAATCTTGCTCGATGTTCGCCGCCCGACGGTCGGCGGCGCGCGAGCCATGACGCGACGGAGGCATGACAGACACTCTTGACGGCGTCCGCAAGCCGGACCGGCGCTTCGACCGCCGCAACGCGCGCGCGCTCGCGTCGCGCGGCCAGGTCGCCTATAGCGTCGTCGAATCGTCCAAAGAGCGAGGACCGCGGGACGACGGGCCGCGCGACCATCGCGCCGCCGGACGGCGGCGCACTCGGCTTCGCTCGGCCAAGATTCTCGACGCCTCAGGCAAATTCGTTTGCGAATGCCTCGTTCACGACCGCTCGGCCAGCGGGCTTCGCCTGACGTTGGCGCGAAACTTGGGGTTGCCCGCCCATTTCCGGGTGCACGACGACGAGACCGGCGAGGTCGACGTCGTCGAGACAGTGTGGCGGCGCGGCGCCGCGCTGGGCGTGCGCTATAGCCGCGCCTCCGCGGCGACGATCAAGCCGAGCGAACGATCCGCGCTTCAAGGGCTGTTCTACGCCGTTCCCGATTGACGGGCGCGCCGGCTTTTCGATCAGGCGCAGCGCTTCTCCGCCGGGCTCGGCGAATGGAACAGCCGGTCGATGTCGCGCTTGATCGCGGCGCGCCGATCGTTGGCCGTCACCAGGGAGCGCGCGAGCGCGACGAGGCGTTCGCCGCATTCGTCCGCTCTTTCGCACGAGCGGATCTCGTCCTCGACGGTCAACAGGCGCTCGTCGACCGCGGCCAGGCCCTTTCTGAGGGCGCCGAGGCCGGGATGATCGAGCCCGGAGCGCCTCAGGCTGTCCTCGAGCGCCGCGAGTTCGCCGCGCGCGTCGTGCGAGGCTTGGTCGTCGCGCGAGCGGCGCGACGTGATTTCCAGCATCGCGATTCGGTCGATCAGCTCGCCGACGGAGCCGGGAATGGCGAGCAACCGTTCGGGCCCGCGATCCGGCGCCGGCGAGGCGAGGCGCTCGGCCATCGCGGCGAATACGCCGCTCCAATCGCCGCGCCGTTTCTGGCGAAACAGCCGCATCGTCGGATACCACGGCGAATCGTCGCGATCGCGCAGCCACCGCCATTCCGCGTCGCTTTTCAGCGCGACCCAGACGGGCCGACCGAGCGCGCCGGCGAGATGGGCGATCGAGGTGTCGCAGGAGACGACGAGGTCGAGATGCATCATCGCCGCCGCCGCGTCGACGAACGCGTCCGGGCCGGCGTCGAAGTCCTCGCCCAGCGATTCGACCCGCATGCCCGGCGGCGGATCGGCGAGCTGTTCGACGCCGAGGCCTTTTTGCAGGGAGATGAGACGCGCATTGGGCGTCGCGGCGAGCGGCGCGAAGGCGGCGAGCGGCATCGAGCGGCCGATGTCGGCTTCCGGATCGGGGTTGCCTTGCCAGACGATGCCGATTTTGAAGCCGGAGCAGCCGATGCGCGCGGCCCATTTTTGCGCCAACGCCGGTTCGGCGCGCAAGTAGGGAACGGCGGCCGGCACGCTGTCGAGGCGCGTCGCGAAGGCGCGCGGCAAGCTGCTGATGGCGATCTGCGCGTCGAACGATTCGCCTTCGGGCGGGTCGGCGACGATCCTGACGTCGCCCAACGAAGACAACAGCCGATGCAGCCTCGCGGGGGCGAGAAGCGTCGGGATCGCCCCGGCGCTCTTCATCATCGGCAGATAGCGGACGAACTGGATGGTGTCGCCGAAGCCGTGGTCGTTCATCGCCAGCACGCGCTCGCCGACCCGCCCCGGCCCGGGCCACTTGGGAAAGCGCACGCCGAGCGCCTCGTCGAGCGACTTTCCCGCGATCCAGCGCGCTTCGTAGCCTTCCCAACCGCGCTCGAAATCGCCGAGCGTCAGATCGAGGCAGCCCTTGCCGCTGACCGCCTCGACATTGCCGAGCCGTTCGGCTTGCTCGAACGCGACGCGCGCCGCTTCGAGTCGGCCGAGCGCGCGCAGCGCCAGCGCTTGGCCGCACAGCGCCGTCGAATAGTCGGGCTTGATCGAACTGGCCAGCCGATAGGCTTCGAGCGCCTCCGCGGCGCGGTCGAGTTTCAGCCGCGCGTTGCCGAGATTGAGCGCCGCTTCGGCGAAATCGGGCCGCAGCCGCAGCGCTTCGAGCGCCGACGCGGCCGATTCCTCCAGCCGGCCGAGTTTGCGCAGCGCCCCGGCGCGGCTGTTCCATAGGTCGGCGTCGCCGGGCTTGAGGGCGAGCGCCGCCTGGAAGCCGTCGAGCGCCTCGGCGGTGCGTCCGAGTTCGAGATAGAGCTTGCCGGCGTTCGACCAGGCGATCGGCAGATCGAGCTTGAGGCCGAGCGCGCGCCGGTAGAATTGCAGCGCCGCCGCGCGCTTGCCCGATTCGCCGAGGATGTAGCCGCCCATGCACAGAGCCTCGGGAAAATCCGGCTTCGCGCGCAAGGCGGCGTCGACCAGGCCGACCGCCTCCTGGCGGCGCCCTGCCCGCCACATCAGGACGCCCTGCGCATAGAGCGTTTCCGCCGTCGTCCCGGCGGGGGCGCCGCGCTCGCCGTCGGCCTGCGGCCCCGCCTCGGTCGGCGGCGCCGGCCTCGCGCGCGCGTCGGCGAGGCGAGAAGGTCCAGCCAGCGATCTTGGTTTCACGGCGAAGCGTCCGGGCGCGGCGGCCGGTTCCGCGGCGCGCTAGGCGACAACAAAGCGCGCTACGCTTGCCCGAGACTTGCCGCCTGTCGCGCCCGGGCGCCGGAAGGCGGCGCGACGCTCGGCCGCGCTAGCCGCCGAGGTTGAGATTTTGCACGCTCGCCAGCAGCGCGCTGCTGAAATACGAGGCGGTCGAGTCGCCGCTGTAGCTGCTGTTGCCGCTGATGACGCCGCTCAGAATCGTCGACGCCGCGTTGGTGGTCGTCGACGTGTCGCCGTCCGACTTGACGGTGAGCGGAGTCGAGGCGTCGGCGCCTCCGGTTCCGTAGTCGAGATCGTACATCGCGGTGAAGCGTTCGGTGAGGTGCTGCAACTTTGTCGAGTCTTGCAGGTCGGACGACGGCATGAGCCGCGAGATTTCCGCCGCCTCGTCGTCGACGTTGGTTCCGGTCGTCTCCGCGGGAAGGCCGAATATGGTCTGGACGACGTCGAGCAGGTTCTCGTCGCCCATCACGTCCAAGCCGGTGGACTCGGTGGGCGCGACGCGCTGGAAATAGAGCGCGAGTTGAACGCCGGGGTCCTGCTCGCCCTCGGTCGTTTCCAGGTTCTCCTCGACGTAGTCGCTGGTCGTGGTCTTGATCGCGCTCGCCGTCGAGATCGAAGAGGCGCCGTCGGCGGCGAAGTTGAACGCGGTGGCGAACGCCTTCCAGTTCGGGTTGCTCAGGGTGTTGGCGAGGCTCTTGGAATTGCTCACGCCCCCTTCCAGCACCTGCGTCACCAGCGCCGTGGAATTGACCTGGTCGCCGAGCCCGTAAGCGTCCAACGCATAGGAGAGCAGCCGGTAATTGCCGACGAAATCCTTGATCGAGGTCACTTTGCCGATGTTGGCGGCGTAATATTCGCTCGCCGTCTTCACCGCCGGCTGGTCGGCGACCATCGTCTGGTATCGCGCCAGGTTGTTCGAAATCGACAGATAGGTCGAGGTCGTCGTCGTCGACACCGGAGAGCCTCGTCGCGTCCGTTCGCTCGCACACGAATCGCGTCGTGAGCCGAGCCCGCGGCGCATCTCGAGACAAGCGCCCGATAGTTGGAGCGAATTGGTTAGCGAAGCGTTAACGCCCGCCGCCCGAGCCGCGCCCCCGCAAGCCTGGCGCAAGGCCCGCGCTCGGCGAGGCGGAGGGCGAGGGGGCTGCGCGGAGGCCGTCGAACCGGAGCTGGCGGATAGCGAACGGCGGTTCGAGGGAAGGCAGGGGCGGGGGGCGGCCGACCTTGTCCGCGGGAGAACGAAATCAGGGCGTTAGGCGCCAAATTCTGGCCCCTTCCCTTGACGGGCGCGGCGCGGCGAGGAGAATGCGTTGACGGAGATTTAGCATTGTCCTCGAATATACGGCCCGGCCTCCGTTCCGTCCGGAAGCCCTTTCTTTAACGCCGGGACCCCGTTAACAGTTGTTTGACGGAAATAGAAGACAATTCCGTTGGGAGCCGAGAACGAAACACGAAATCCGCTTTGGCTCCACTTTATTGCATAATGCTCCCGCCTGTCTTTGTATTCCCCGTCCCCGTTGTCCGAAAACGTGATTTTAACGTCATTGATAGCGTAGCATCCGCCCCGAACACTGGCGGCCAGATTGACATTGCCTGGAGCCGGGGGTAGCGAGTACGTAGTTAACGCCTGCGCCATGTAGGGATCGTCGTATCCAAGTATCCCTGACACGCACCTCCGTATTTGCTGGAAATGGGCGGCTGTATCAGGCCGGACGTTGATCCGACCCATAACTTGCGTCCAGCACTCCCTGCGCGCGGCCTGTTCTTGAGTCGTGCCGATCTGCGCCAACACGCTGGAAGGCACTACCGCAACTCCTATACATAGCAAAAATAGCCGACTATTTTGTAGTATTGCTTGCATATTCTCCTCCCGTCCGTCAACATATTCAGATACACGGCCAGAGTTACCCGAGTCTACACGGTTTTCCTTTGTCCAACAATGATGAAGCGCCGAGCCGCGACGATAAGTCGCGACAAGGACACCGACTGCGTGTCGACGCAATTCGGCCATGGCCCCGGGCTCGGGCCCTTCCCATCCGACTCGGCACGTACTATAGTACGTACCATCACAGGAGCCCGCCATGCCGCGCGCCACATTCAAGGGAACGATCACAACCACCGGCCGCTCCGAGGCGCTGCGGCTCGACAAGGCGCTGTTCAAGGCGCATCCGGAGTTCCGGCAGAAGGCGAGGGTTCGCGCCCATGTGATCGGGCCGGGGAGTCTGCTGGTGACCCTCGACGCCGACGATCCGCACGGCGCCGAGGCGGCGAACGAAATCGAGCGCGATCCCGTCGTTTCGGCCTATCTCGCCTTTCTCGAACGCGATCTTCGCGAGCATCCCGAGCGCCTTCAGCCGTTCACGGAAGGCGAACTCGCGCGTCTCGAAGCGTTGACCGAGGACGTCGAAGTCTCCGACGACGAATCGATTCCGGACGACGTGACGCTGTGAGCGCGGCCGGCGGCCCGTTCGCGGAGCGCCATGGCTGGAAGCTCTGTCGCGCCAGCGCCTTCGCGCACACGTTCGCCGCGCTCCAGGCGGAGGTCGAGCGTCTGGCGGCCGAGAAGCCCGAAAGCTATCGCGCGCATCCCAAGACGAAACTGCTCGCGCGCATCCGCGCGCTCATTCTCGACGAGATTCCGCGCGATCCGAACGCGCGCGTCTACGCGCTCGGTAATACGCTGGGGCCGACGCATCGCCATTGGCGACGCGCTAAGTTCTTACAGCGCTTCCGCCTGTTTTTTCGCTTCGACAGCGCCAGCCGGATCATCGTCTATGCGTGGATGAACGACGAAAACACTTTGCGCAAGGCCGGCGGGCGCAGCGACCCCTACGCCGTGTTCGCCCGGCGCCTCGACGCCGGCGATCCGCCCGACGATTGGAACGAGCTGCTGAGCGAGGCGCGGCGAACATAGAGTGCGGCGGCCACATCGGCGCGTCGCCGTCAAGCCGCTTCGCGGCTGCTCCGCTCCGCTTCGCCCGCGTTGCGGTGACTGCGCCGCTCCGATGTGGGATTTTTGCTTCCGTGATCTTTGCTAAGCGAAGCCGGCCCGTTGGGCCGGCTTCCCGCAGCAAAGATCACGGAGGCTAACAGCCTGAGCCGCGCGCAGGGGTCAATGTTTGCGAGCGAAGCGAGCAACCCGCGAAGCCGGCGCGACATTGACGCCGAGCGCGGATCAGGCAGAGTCGCCCCGACCGACCGAAGCGCCTATTCCTTCGCCGGCTCGAGATAATACGGCTCGACTGTCCCGGTCAGCCGGATCGTCAGCAGTTTGCCCTTGCGGTCGCGGGTTTTGCCGACGGGGGCGCGGATCCAGTTTTCAGCGACGCAATATTCTTCGAC
Source organism: Roseiarcus sp. (assembly GCA_050015575.1). GTDB lineage: Bacteria > Pseudomonadota > Alphaproteobacteria > Rhizobiales > Beijerinckiaceae > Roseiarcus. Next base: position 7,250 of record JBEKBD010000125.1, read on the forward strand.
GTCGTCGCGCTCGCGGCCCTTGAAGCGGACGCCGACGCCGCGCGCCAGCGC
>JBEKBD010000126.1:0-7214 GCA_050015575.1 Roseiarcus sp.
CCGACCAGGCGTTCGATGAAGCCGCGCACCTGGCTCTCGGGCAGCGCCCCCATGAAACCGTCGACCGGCTGGCCCTTGTCGAAGGCGATCACCGCGGGAATCGATTGGATGCCGAGCTGGCCGGGGATCTGCGGATGGTCGTCGATGTTCATCTTGACCAACGTCACCTTGCCCTTGGCTTCGGCGACGGCCTTCTCCAAAACCGGCGTCAATTGCTTGCACGGGCCGCACCACGGCGCCCAGAAGTCGACCAGCACCGGCAGGCGCGCCGAGGCGGCGATCACGTCCGCCTTGAACGACGCCGTGGTGACGTCCTTGACCGGGTTCGCAGACGCTCCCGCGCCGTTGCCGCTCGCCATGTTCCTTGCCTCCAAAGCGCCCCGACGGGCTCGCAGCCGCCTAAATGGCGTCACGAGCGCGATTATGCAACGCCGCCGCCATCCTGGCCGAGCTCGACCACCATCGGCTCGTGCCCGGTCGCGCGCAGGAACGTGATCAGGTCGGCGCTCGCCACGCCGGTCGTGCGGGTGTTGACCAGAGGGTGAAAGTTGAGCCGCGCGCAGCGCATCATCGCGGCGTCGAGCACGACGGCGACGCGGCCCTCGGCGTCGTTGATCGCGCCGAACGGCGTCACCGCCCCCGGCTTGACTCCCCAGACCTCTTCCAACAGTTCGGCCGAGCCGAAGGAGAGGCGCCCCCGGGCGCCGATTTTTTCGTGCGCGCGCTTCAGATCGATCGGCGTGTCCTCGCCGAGCACGAGCAGGAACAGCCGGCCCTTCTTGTCCTTGACGAACAGGTTCTTGACATGACCGCCGGGGATATCGCCGCGCAGCGCCCGCGACTCCTCGACGGTGTGCAGCGGCGGATGCTCGACCGTCGCGCTGGCGACGCCGAGCGAGTCGAGATAGGCGATGAGGTCGTCGAAGGTGGCGGGCACGTGGGTTCTCGGCGCGGCGAACGGTCCGGCTTTTAGAACAGGACGCGCCGGGAAGGAAACGTCCGTCGGCGTCGTGCGCCCGCCTTCTCGAGCTCCGCGCCGCTAGGCCAGACCCAGCGCCTGAAGGCTCTTGGCCGCGTCAAGGATCGATTCGGCCGCCGGCCGCGTCGTCCAGCCGAGCGCGCGGCGGGCTTTTTCCGACGAGACCACGCGACGCTTTCCCAGCTCGAACAGGCGAGCGCGCACGACGGGATCGAAAATGGCGATGGCGCGAACGACGAAGTCCGGGGCGGAGAGCGTCGGGACCTTGCGCGCCTTGTCGCCGAGCCCCTCTTTAAGAATTCTCGCCATGTCCTTCATCCAGTAGAATTCGCCCGAGCCGATGAACCGCTCACCCGCGGCGGCGGGGGCGGTCATCGCCAACGCCTGCAAGGCGGCGATGTCGCGAACGTCGACCAGGGAAAAGCCGAACCGCGGCACGGCCGGCGACGAGCCGTCGATCAGTTTCTTGACGGCTTCGAGCGAGGGCGAAAAGTCGGCGCCGAGGACAGGGCCGAGAACCAGGGCGGGGTTGACGGTCGTAAGCTCCAGAGAGCCGCCTTCCGCCTTCAGCCACGCCCAGGCGGCGCGCTCGGCGATGGTCTTGGAGCGGTCGTAGGGCCCGGTGTCCTCGAGGTTGGCCTCGTCGGTCCAATCGGCCTCGGTGAAGGGCGCTTCCCGCGCGCCCCGGCCGTAGATGATCGCGGAAATCGACGAGGTCATGACGACGCGCTTCACGCCGGCGTCGCGCGCGGCCCTCAGGACGCGCAGCGCCCCGTCGCGCGCCGGTCGGATCAGTTCGTCGTCGCTCTTCGGGTCGACCTTCGGCACCGGCGAGGCGACGTGCAGCACGTAATGCGCCGCGGCGACGGCCTCGGCCCAGCCGGCGTCGGCGTTGAGGTCGGCCGCGGCGAATTCGATTCCCGCAGCGCCCGGCGCGATCGCGCCAATGGCCGCGCGCACGACTTCGGCGCGCGCGAGGCTCCGCACCGTCGTGCGGACGCGCCAGCCGTCGGCGAGCAGCCGAGCGATGCAGTAGCCGGCGATGTAGCCGGACCCTCCGGTGACGAGGACGAGGCCGCGCGGGTTCGTAGGCGTCGCCATGGCGCTTTCCTCCAGGTTGCTCGCGCGCTGCGCGCGAGCGCCGGAACCATAGCGAGGAACAGCGCCGACGCCTAGCTCGGCGCCGGCTCGGCGCTCGCAGCGCGTCGCGAGACGCCGCCTTTCGGGCGGTCTAAATCGGCGGCGCGACGCCTGAAAGACCGGCGCAGGCTTCGAGGAGCCGATCCTGAAGGCCGAAGTCGGCGGCGCTCGGGTCGGGCGCCCGGGGGCGCATGTGATAGAAATACTGGCCGCTCACACGCGCGCCCTCGTCGTCGCCGACCGCCAGCCAAACTTGCGTTCGCCGCCCCTGATCGAGATCGTCGGGCGCACTCGCGCCACCCATGCGGGTCGCCACCCAGCCCGGCTCCAACGCGTTGGAGAACACGTCCGACCAGCGGCGAGCGAAGGCGAACGCCAGCAGCACGTCGTGCAGCTTGCTCTCGGCGTAGGCCTCGGTTCCTCGCCAGGGGCGTTTCCGCCAGAGGAGGTCGTCGATGTTCGCCGACGCGCCGCGGTGCAGGCCGGAACTGAGATAGACGAGCCGCTTCGGCTTGGCGATCAGCGCCGTCAGCACATAGGGGGCGAGCGTGTTGACGGCGAAGACGAGCGGCAACCCGTCTTCGGTCTCGACGCGCCGCGCCTCCTGATAGCCGACGCCTGCGTTGTGGATCACGGCGTCGAAAGGGCCGAGCTTGTTGACCTCGTCGGCGAGGGCGCGGGTCTGGGCGAGGCTGGCGAGATCGCCGACGACCACGCCCTCAGCTTGCGGCAGGGCGCTAAGTGCGTCCCCCGCGCGGGCGCGATCGCGGCCATGCAGAACCACGCGATGGCCCAGTTCGACCAGCAGCTGCGCGGCCATCAGGCCGAGGCCGGTCGAGGAACCGGTGACGAAGACGCGGGACATCTGGCACCTCGCGAATTGCGGTGGCGGCGAGGAATATGGTGATGGGGCACAGAGCAAAAATCAATCGACCCGCAAGCGCGCGAACATTGCCAGCTTGATCGAGTCCATCGCCAAGGTGAAGACGACCGTCATCGCGAGAAGCCAGCCTACCACGCTTACGGGGAGCGGGCTCATCAGCACGCCGCCTGCGGCGAAAACAGCGACCAAAGCGACATCCCAGAGGGAGGCGAGCAGCATGATCGGCGCGGGACGCGAGCGCCAAAGACGCCCGTGCTCGCGCAGCACATAGACGTTTCCCTGGCCGGCGAAGACGAGCATTGCGAAGGTCAGCGTCTGCATTTCGCCGGGGCTGAAGCGCAGCCCGTACCAACCCACGGCGAGACCCGCCACCAGATAGAGAAGCCTGAAGGCGCCGAGGGGGACCGCGGCGAGCGTAAGGTTTCGCACGCGCCAAGCATTCGGGTAGGGCGACGGTCGCGCCCGGTCCGCCGCTCGCGCCATTGTCACGAAGTCGTTGGTTAGCATCGAAAGCGCTTGCAAAAGCGGCGTCAGGACCGCGTGGCCGGTTATGATTAGGCCGGCCCCGAGGACGATGAGCGTCACGCATTTGTTGACGAGGATCGTCAGCGTGTAGGTCAGGATGCGCTGGAACGCGGATCGCCCTTCCCGAATGCAAGCAAGGATGCCGCCGAGACCCGGCTCCGTCAGCACGACGCCAGCCGCCGCCTTCGCGACGTCGGTCGCGGTCGAGACGGCGATGCCCATTTGAGCTTGGCGCAGGGCCGGCGCATCGTTGGCGCCGTCGCCGCACATGCCGACCGCGTGGCCTTCTTGCTGGAACGCCTTGACCAGACGAAACTTCTGTTCGGGGAAAATGCCGGCGAAGACGGCGAAGTCTTTCGGCCCGACGCTCTCGGGAATGTCGCCCGGCGGACACACGGGTCCTGTCAGCCCGATCTCGCGAGCGACCGTCGCCGCGGTGGCGGCTGCATCGCCGGTGATCATGATCGGGCGCACGCCCAAGGACCGCAGCTCGGACAGCAATTCCGCCGAATCGGCGCGCGGCGGGTCGCTAAACGCGATGAGGCCAATCAGTTCCAGCGAGTCGCTCGGCCCGGCGGCGACGGCGATCGTCCGGTATCCCAACAGCGTCAGCGCATCCAGCTCTTTTTCCGCCGCCGGCGTCATCGGCGCAACCGTTGCGACCACCGCTGGGGCCCCCTTGACCACGCGAATCTCGCGATCCGCGTCGACAGCGATCGCTTCGGACATTTTGGTCGCCGGATCGAATGGCGTAAATCGGGCCGCGGTCGACGGCGCGCTCCCGCGGCCTTTGCCCGTCGCCGCCGCCGTCCGGATGACGGAATCGATAGGGTCTTGGCCTTCCTTCGAGCTCGCCAATGCGGCGAAGCCGAGGACGTCCGCTTCGTCATAGCCCGGCTTCACCGGGCGGATTGCGCTCAGGGCCAATGCGTTCATAGTCAGCGTGCCAGTCTTGTCGCAGCAGAGCACGTCGACCATGGCGGCTTCGTTCAATGTGGAAAGCCGGGTCAGCAAGACTCCCTTCAACGCAAGCGTCTTCGCGCCCACCGCAGCGGCCAGAGTGAATGTCGCGGGCAAGGCGACGGGCACCGCCGACAGCAACGCCGTCAGGACCAGCAGTAGGATCTGCTGAACGCTGATTTTGACGGCCAACGCATAAGCGACAAGTCCGCCGACGATGACGAAATTGATCGCCGTGAGATTGCGAACGACGCCGAGCACGGCTTTCTGCTCGGCGCTTTCCACATGGGCGGCGCTCACCAGCTCCGCCGTTCGCCCGAAGTAGGTGCGCGTTCCCGTCGCCGTGACGCGCGCGATCGCCGCGCCGCGACGCACCAAGCCGCCGGCATACGCGATTTTTTCCGCCTCCGTTTCGACGGGAATCGATTCGCCGGTCAGCATCGATTGATCGAGCAGCAAAGAGCCGTCGACGATGACGACGTCGGCGGGAACGACGTCTCCCAGCGAAACCTGGACGATGTCGCCGGGAACAAGGTCGGCCGCGGGGCCGTCGACCCAGGCGCCGTCGCGCTTGACGCGCGATGTCAAGGTCAGGCGCTGCTTGAGAAGCGCCAAGGCGGCGTTCGCTCGACTTTCCTGAAAGGCGGCGAGCAGGACGTTGAAGAGAAGAAGCGCCGCGACCATCGACGCCGTAAGCGATTCGCCCAGCAGGATTTGCAAGCCGATCACCGCCTCGAGCATCCACGGCACCGGCGCCCAGAAATGACCCGCGAATCGCTTCAGAGGATGGACCTGCTCCTCGACGACGGCGTTCGGGCCGAATTCCGCTCGCAGCGACGCAGCCTTGGCCGACGACAGGCCGGCGAGTTCGGACGCTTCGTGCTTCGCCGCGTCTTGCAATGGCATGCTCATGCCTTCGCCCTCGGCGCGAGGAGACGGGTCGACCGGCGTCGGCGTAACCAACTTCGCCGAGCGTGTCCAAAAGTTCCGGGTCGAAGAGAGGCGGAAGGGCCGTTGGGCGGTGAGCAGAGCCACACGACGGCTTCATTTGCCGGCGTGGCGTGTCGTCGCCCTGGATGAAAGGGACGCGCCCCCCTCACCTCGCCGCCCCCTCGGCGCCGCGCCTGGCGATCTCGTCCTTCGTGCGCAGCCCGATCAGGTGGCAGATCGCGAACACCAAATCCGCGCGGTTCATGGTGTAGAAATGCAGCTGCGTCACGCCGCGGTCGACGAGGTCGGTCACCTGTTCGGCGCACACCGCCGCGGCGACGAGCCCGCGCGTGACGGGATCGTTTTCGAGGCCCTCAAAGCGTTCGGCGAGCCAGAGGGGCACGCTCGCGCCGGCCTTCCGGGCGAAGCTCGCCGTCTGCTTGAAGTTCTGCACCGGCGCGATCCCCGGCACGATCGGGATCGTGATCCCCGCGGCGGCGGCGAGGTCGAGGAAGCGGAAATAGACGGCGTTGTCGAAGAAGAACTGCGTGATTGCGCGATCGGCGCCGGCGTCGATCTTGCGTCTCAGCGTCTCGATGTCGTGCTGCAGCGTCGGGCTCTGCGGGTGCTTCTCCGGGTAGGCGGAAACCGAAACCTCGAAATCGCCCGCCGCTTTGATCGCGCCGACGAGATCGGCGGTCGACTGGTGGCCGTTCGGCGGCGCGACATATGGCGCTTCGAGCCCGCCCGGCGGATCGCCGCGCAGCGCGACGATGTGGCGAACGCCGGCGGCGCCGTAGGCGCGGATCACCGCGTCGATCTCCTGGCGGCTTGCGCCGACGCAGGTCAGGTGCGCGGCGGGCTCGAGACGCGTCTCCTTGACGATGCGGGCGACGGTGGCGTGGGTGCGCTCGCGCGTCGAGCCGCCGGCGCCGTAGGTCACCGAGACGAAGCGCGGCTCGAGGGGCGCGAGGCGCGCGATCGCCTCCCACAGCGTCTTCTCCATCTCCTCGCTCTTGGGCGGGAAGAATTCGAAGGAGACGGTGACGGGCGAACCCGATCGGGAGAGGCGGGCCGGAGTTTGCGCCATTACGCCATCTCCATCGCGGTTCTCGGCAGATCGTCGGAGAGGACGCGCGGGTCTCGCGCCAGCCACAGCGCGACGGTGAGCTTGCCCGGTTCGCCCGCTCGCGGCGCCACCAGCCTCGTCTCGACCGGCTCGATGCCGGCCTCGCGCATGAACGCCTCGATCTCCGCGGTGGCGAAGCCGAGGCGGCGATGGGCGAAGTGCTCGCGCAGGTATTCTTCGCGGTGGGCGGCGAAATCGACCACGATCAGCTTGCCCGCGGGGCGCAGCGCCCGCGCCGCTTCGTTCAGCGCCCGAGCGGGATCGTCGAGGAAGTGCAGCACCTGGTGGATGACGACCAGATCGAAGCCGTCGCGTTCGACCGGCGGCGCGTAAATGTCGCCCTGGCGCAATTGCACGTTGCGCAGCCCGCTCTGGTCGATGCGCGAGCGGGCGAGGGCCAGCATCGCGGGGCTCTGGTCGACGCCGACCGCGCGCTCGGCGAGCGGCGCGGCGAGTTCGAGCATCCGGCCGGTCCCGGTCCCGAGATCGAGCACGGCGCGGATCGGCTGCGCGCCGATCATCGCCCGGATCGCGGCTTCGACGCGCTCCTCGGGCGCGTGCAGCGCGCGGATCGAGTCCCAATCGGCCGCCTGCTCGGCGAAGTAGGCGGCGGCCTGCTTGCGGCGCGCCTCGCGCGCCAGCGCCAGCCGCGCGCGGTCGGCGGCGAG
>JBEKBD010000127.1:0-7171 GCA_050015575.1 Roseiarcus sp.
CTACCGATTTCCCTGTGGTAGGCTACGACAATCCATTGAAACGTCACGGCCGGGGCCGTGGCTTCCCTACCGATTTCCCTGTGGTAGGCTAACGGATCGGTGTTGAACCATGGATTCTTCGCCGTGGCTTCCCTACCGATTTCCCTGTGGTAGGCTCAACCGGCCCTTTTGGAGGAAGATACCATGGCCGTGGCTTCCCTACCGATTTCCCTGTGGTAGGCTCTCGTCGACCTGAGGGTCGAAGCGCCGCCGGCCGTGGCTTCCCTACCGATTTCCCTGTGGTAGGCTGAGGTCGACGGCCGGCGCGTGCGCTTCAACGCCGTGGCTTCCCTACCGATTTCCCTGTGGTAGGCTCGGTGAAATTCTCGCTCGTCAATGGCAGGAGCCGTGGCTTCCCTACCGATTTCCCTGTGGTAGGCTCGCTCCGGCGTAGGATGCTGAATTGGCGTCGATTTCCGCCCCGTGGCGGGGGCGGAAATCAAAGCAGTAGCAGTTGTTGAGGCGCGGCGCGTTCATTTTTTGTTGATTCGCCCAGCAGCAGTTTCATGCGTGCGTATTGTCGATCCGTGACGCTCAGTGCGCGCACGCTGCCGCGCGGCGGCAAGCTCTTGGTGACCCGCGCGAGGTGCTTATCCACAGCTTCTTCGCCGCGCATCACGCGAGCATAGACCGAGAATTGCAGCATCATGAAGCCGTCGTCCTTGAGAAAATTGCGAAAGCGCGTTGCGTGACGCCGCTCGCTCTTCGTGCCGACGGGCAAGTCGAAGAAGACGAACATCCACATGAAGCGAACCTCCTCGCTTCTCATGACTCGCGCTCCTCACGCGCCGGCATTTCCGGCAGCCGCAACAGGGCGGCGCTAGCGCTTTCCATCGTACGCACATAGCTTTCCGCCGTCTTTTCGCTCGCCGCGAGGAGGGTGAAAGTTTCGCCGGTCAGCCGCGTCTCTCGCAGCAGCACGCCGGCCATCGCGCGCCGATCCTCGACCGTCATCTCCTCGGCGGTCGAACGCCCGTCCGCGCGCTGCGCCGCCAGCGCGTCGACGAACGGGCGGAAGGGTTCGAGAAAATCGTCCGCGAGATTGAAGGCGTTGGTGACGCTGGCGTGATGCAGGCCGAGCGCCGGCAGGCAGCCGAAGGCGACCAGCGCGCGGGCGACCGCAGCGCGCGTCACCGCATAGCCGTAGTTGAGCAATTTGTTGCGCAGATCGGCCGGATCGTCGCGAATGAAACCATCGAACAACGCGCCCCAATAGGCCCGCGCCGCCCGCGCCTCGACATTGTCGGGGTCTCCCGAGCCGACGCGCCCGCTCATCGCACGCAACACGGACGCCTCGGCGCTTTGGCGGCGTTCGAGATGGGCGGCCTGATTGTCGATCTTGGCGACGACGATTCTGCGCCAGCACTGCTTGCGGAGCGGCTCGCTGGCCGCCATTTGCAGGGCGGCGACGCCCGCCTGCCGATGATGGGCATGGAACGGCAGCAGCAGGCCGCTCGGCATGTGCCGCGCGTCGGTGACAACGATCGCGACGCCCGCCTCCATGCAGGCCGAAAGCAGGGTCGTCGTCAGCGTCGCCTGCGCCGTGTCGAGGATGACATAGGCGACGTCCTCCAGCGCGACCTGCGCCTCGCCGTCGTCCTGCGCGACGACGATCTGTCCATCGGCCGTCGAAAGCCGCGACGGTCGGCTCAGGTGCAGGCCCTTCCACGCCATGTGCGGACCTCGCGAGTGACTTCTGTGCGCGACAGACCGAGGCGATCGACGCGGAACTTCTTGAACGAAGAGAGCGTCTTGACGCCGAGGCCACGCGACAGATCGTCGGGATTGCAATCCTTGGCAAGCGCAATGGCGCCGGTCGTTCGATCCAGACCGCGAAAGTACCCCTCGACAAGCTCGCCACTCGACTTGACGACTTCAAGAAATGTCATCGACTCGATTGACCACAGGAACTCGAAGGTCGAGTCCATCACCGGCCAATTCCCTTCGTCTCTGTACGCGACGACCGCCCGCATCGGCGGCGCGTCCATCGTCGCGATCTCGTGCGGGTAGATCGGCACGAGATAATATTGCCAAACGCCCTTCTTGTTGGCTTTGCGGAACACGTCGACTCGCGCCATCTCGCCGCGATCCACCGCGCCGCCGTTCAAGCGGATGCCGACCTTGATCTTCGACTCGACGCGCACCTTGCGAATGACGTCGCCTTTGGGCGAGCGCGGCAGCTTGTCTTCGCCCTTCGGCTTTCCCGCCGCAATCCACGCGCGCAGCGCCGCGACCGTCGCGTCGCGCAGTTTCTTGGGGTCGACAATCGCGCCGTAGGGGACCGGCACGGGAATCCTGTCGAGATCGGCCTCGGTCAGCTTTTCGATCGCCTTGCGCTCGAACACGACCTCCTCGCCGTCGATCTCGCGAATCTGCCGGATCGTCGCGTCGTGCGCCTTGCCACGCGCGCGCGGCCGCTCGGCGCGGGAAACGAAAATCCCGCCGACGTCGCCTTCGCCGTAGATCGCGCGGATCGAATCCTCGCGAAAGCCGCGCCAGGGCGGGGCGACGTGGAAGATGTCGTCGCCGCGCCCTTCGCGCTCGCGCTGCTGGACCTGCTTGGTCATCCATTGCAAGAGGCCTTCGGTGGTCGCGGCCAGCACGACGGCGTCGATCGCGTGGTGGCGGTCGTCGGTGACCCGCTCGCCGTTCACCTTCTTTTGTCCTTCGAGACCCCAGGCGCGCCGCAGCTTCGAGGTGATCGCGCCGGGCCGCGCGTAAACGCGCCGCTCTTTCGCCTTCGGCGGAAACATCCGTTCAAGCTCAATGGCGAGCAGACGCGTCGCCCATTGCGTGTCGGTGAGATTGCGCGTCTTGAACTTATCCTCGACTTCCCTGTTGACGTCCCTCAGCTTGAAGTTGCGCTTCTTCAAGCCCTTCATTTCCTTGAAACCCTCGACGCGCGCGGCGAAGGCGTCCCATTCGCCGGGTTTCTTGTCGTCATCGAACCATTCGGACGGCGTGCGGCCGCGCTTGCGCTGGTTGCAGGCGGCGCAGCACAGCGTCTTGTTGCGATACGAATCGTCGCCGAACCGGCTCCACGGCAAGATGTGGTCGACCTGATAGCGTGTGTCGTTGGCGGCAAAGCCGCGGGGCGCGATTTCGGCATCGCAATAGACGCACCTGAAGTTCTGCTCCTTGCACAATTCGTAGCGCAGCAATTCGTCCGGGCTGGCGGTCGCGCCGAGAATCTCCAAGGCCTCCTTGGCTCGCTTGTCCTTCTCCTTGTTGCGGTCCTCGATGCCCTGGGTCAGCTTGGCGCGCTCCTCCGCGCTCTTGCCTACCGCTCGCGCCAGTTCGACGTTGACTTCGTCGATCGGGCCGAAAGCGCGAAGGATTGCTCTCACCTGCTTGATCGCTTCGAGAAACGCGCGCCGCGCCACCGGGCTGTTGATGTCCTTCAGCGCGACCGTCGGCCGGGCGGCGTGATCGTAGCCGACGCGCGCGCAGGCCTCGGAATAGCCGAGGCCCTCGCGCAAGCCGGGGATGATCGCGCGCGCCGCTTTCGCCGAAATATGCGCCGCGCCGCCGAAATGCGAAAAAGCGCCGTCCCTCGTCGCTTCGAGCGATCGCTCGCTCACCAGCGGGTCGAGACCGATCTCGCGGAGCCCGTCAGCAATGCGGGCAAAGTCCTCGCGGAAGGAAAGCACCTCAGCGATGCGGTCGAGCTTTTCGGGCGTACGGGCGAGCGACGCCCACGGCGCGTCGCCGAGCGCCTGACGCAACGCATGCGTTCCCGCCGCCGCCTCGCCCTTGCGCGTCGCCACGTCGTACTTTTCGCGATCTACGGGCACGCCGACGAAACGGGCGCCGGGGTCGAGATCGAGCATCCGCCGCAACGCCGCGAAGGTGACGCCTTTCGTGGCTTGTCCAAAATCGCGCGAGGCGCGAGCGATCTCGTCTGGGCTCAACGGACGGTCCGTCCGGCCGGTCGTTAGCCGGAGAGTGACGAGGCGCGAGAGAAAGCGGAACAGCTCGAAGGACGGCGCCTGTTTCGAGGTCCGCTTTTGGCTCGGCTCGAACGGACAGTCGCCGAGCATCTTCTCGCTGTCCTGCAACGGGCGTTGCGAAAACGCCAGTTTCGCGAAATCGCGTTCGAACGCCTCGTTTGCCGCCGGTTGGCCGAAGCGGCGCTGAGCGGCGAAAATCTTTCGTGTCTCGTCCTCGATGTCCGAACGTTTGGGCGTGTGCGAATAATCCTTGTCGCGGTTGCGCTTGCGCTGCGCGAACTTCGGATCTTCGGCGATCATTTCGCCGAAGGCGCGGTATTTCGCCAAGCCTTCGCGCGTCTGCTCCATCGCTTTCTTCATCTTCGACGTTTCGTCGGGCGCGTTCGCGCCGGCCTCCCGTTTCGAGTTCGAACGAAAGCCGCGGTGGCGGGCGATATGCCCAAGGACGATAGCGAGTTCGTCATTGGAAAGCGGTCGGTCATGCGCCGCTGCGCGCAGGCGCCACGGCGAGGCGTCGGCTTGCGCCTCGGCTAGTCGCCGCGCCGCCTCGGCGAGACCATCGCGATCGGCGGCGGGTAGCGCGCCGTGCCGAGTCAACAGCTCGCGGACGCGGTTCATTCTGAGCCGACGGCGATGGATGACGCGCCGCTGGCCGCGCGCGGTCCGCCTTTCCGCGCCTTTCGGCTCTCCCGTCTTGGCGACAAGCGGGGGATCGAAGCAGCGAGCGCCGGCGGCGACAATTCCGCCGCTGTCGCCATTCGTTTCGAGAATTGCCCATCCGCAGGAAGCAATGCCGACATCGAGACCGAGAATGCGCGTCATGTGGACAAACTCCCCGATTTGCCCGAACCGCCGTTGACGAGCCTAACGCCAACCGGCATATTACAACTGGGAAATCGGTAGGAAAGCCACGGCAAGGCGGCTTCGCGGCGCTAGCCGTTCGAGCCGCCGAAGGATTACCTGCGGTAGGGAAACCTACCGCAGGGATTCCGCGTGAGCGCGCGGGACGCCTCGGCGGGAACCCGGAGCCTCGCCTCTGCTGCGAACAATCTCTTTCTGAAAACCACGATTCGTGCTATCCATGATGGGCGGGGAGTTCGGCGACCCGGCGAACGGCGAATGAGTCCGGGCGGCCGGGCGGCAAGGCCCCGGCGTCGGGGCGGCAAGGAGAGCAAAAAGCGGATTCGGGTTCTTTCGCTTACAAGCCCTTGATTTCCTTCAAAACCGCCAAGGAAAAAATTTGGAAATCCTTGGAAAAAGCTTGGAAAAAGCTTGGAAATCCTTGGAAAAGTTTGGAAACACTTGGAATTCCTGGGAAAACTTTGGGCGCCGGGCGTCGGCGCGCCGGTCGTTCTCCTTTCGCCGGTCGGGCGCCGAACTTTCGCGACGGCGCTACGAGGCCGTTCGGGTCGGCTGAGGCGGCGCGTCGGCCCGCCCTTGCGCGCAGGCCGCGCATAGTCCAGATAAGGCGCGGGAGGTTGGCGAAGGACGTACCGCTCGCCAACCGGGTCAGGTCCGGAAGGAAGCAGCCCTAACGAGCCAGGGCGGGTCTTTGTCCAACCTCCTACCGGCGAACCCGCCGCCCCGCCCCTGTCCCGCGCTTCGGGCCGCCGCCGCGGCGCCGGGTCAGCGAACCCGAGCCTTTGGCGCATGAGCGAATCGAAAGCGCCCGAACGAAGCGCCGCCGAGCTCTCGCTCGGCGGGGAGCCAGCGGAAGCGTCCGCGCGCGCGGCGACGCCCTACCGCGTGCTGGCGCGCAAATACCGCCCCGCGCGCTTCGAGGACCTGATCGGCCAGGAGCCGATGGTGCGCACGCTCGCCAATTCCTTCGCCGCGGGCCGCATCCATCAAGCCTACATCCTGACCGGCGTGCGCGGCGTCGGCAAGACCACCACCGCGCGCATTCTCGCGCGGGCCTTCAACTACTCCGTTCCGGGCAAGATCGACCGGCCCACCATCGACATGCCGGAATACGGCGTGCACTGCCACGCGATCATGGAATCGCGCCACGTCGACGTCATCGAAATGGACGCGGCCTCCCACACCGGCATCGACGACGTGCGCGAGATCATCGAGAACGCGCGCTATCGCCCGGTGTCGGCGCGCACCAAGGTCTACATCGTCGACGAAGTGCACATGCTGTCCAAGCAGGCGTTCAACGGCCTGCTGAAAACGCTCGAGGAGCCGCCCGAGCACGTCAAGTTCCTGTTCGCCACCACCGAGATCGAAAAGGTGCCGATCACCGTGCGCTCGCGCTGCATCCGTTTCGATCTCAGGCGCATCGAAGCGGGCGCGATGGTGCGGCATCTGGAGAGGATCTGCGCCGCCGAGGGCGTGGCCGCCGAACCCGACGCGCTGGCGCTGATCGCGCGGGTCGCGGAAGGGTCGGTGCGCGACGCGCTGTCGCTGCTCGACCAGGGCATCGCCCGCGCCGCGGCGGGGCGGGTCGAAGCGGGCGACGTCCGCGCCATGCTCGGGCTCTCCGACCGCGGCGAAGTCATCGACTTATTCATTCACGCGATGGCGGGCGAGATCGCGCCGGCGCTCGCGTCTATGGCGCGCTTGCATCTCAACGGCGCCGACCCGGCCGAGTTGCTCGTCGAGCTGGCCGAATTCTGCCATTTCGTCACCCGCGCCAAGCTGGCGCCGAGCGGCGTCGACGATCCCGCGATCGGCGAGAACGAGCGTCGCCGCGGCGCCGAGCTGGCTGAGAAGCTCGCGCTGGGGCCGCTGACGCGCGCCTGGCAGATCCTGATCAAAGGCGTCGAGGACGTGAAGGATTCGCCGCGGCCGCTCGCTTCCGCCGAAATGGCGTTGATCCGCCTCGCCTTCGCCGCCGACTTGCCGACTCCGGAAGACGCATTGCGCAAATTGGCCGAGTCGGGGGAATCCTCGCGTAAGCTCGCGCCCGCCGCGCCCGGTGGCGCGACGCGATCCCTCTCTTCGAGCGGCGGCGCGTCGGCGCTGCGGGCCTCGGCGCCGCCGGCGCCCGCGCCAATCGCGCCGGCGGACGCGCCGCTGCTGGCGCGCTTCGAAGACGTCGTCGCGCTGGCGCGGTCAAAACGCGACATTCAGCTTTGTCAGGCGCTCGCAAGCGACGTGCGGCTCGCCCGCTTCGAGCCGGGACGCATCGAGTTTTCGCTCACCGAGGGCGCCTCGTCCGCGATCGTCCAAGCGCTGTC
>JBEKBD010000128.1:0-6990 GCA_050015575.1 Roseiarcus sp.
CGCCCAGCAACGCGCCGATCGCCACGGTCTGCCCGGTCTCGGCCACGATCTCGGTCAGCACGCCGGCCGCCGGCGCGTTGACCTCGAGCGTCACCTTGTCGGTCTCCAGCTCGACCAGCGGTTCGTCCGCCTTCACCGCGTCGCCGCGCTGCTTGAACCATTTGCCCACGGTCGCTTCGGATATCGATTCGCCGAGAGGAGGAACGCGAATTTCTGTGGCCATGGCTCCAATGCGCCGCGAGCGGCGCCCTTCTCTTAGGGAGTGACGCGAGGCGCCGCCGCGGGCGGTTCGGCGCGACGAAATCCGCGCTTCGCCGCGATGGCGACACCGCCCGACTCGGGCGCTTCGACCGCCGCGCTCGGGTTAGCGCGCGTCGTCACGCGAAGCACTCGTCGAGGAAGATCTTGAGCTGGGCCAGATGCTTGGACATCAGCCCGGTCGCCGGCGCCGCCGCGGCCGGACGGCCGGCGTAGTGCGCGCGTTTGGACTTGCCGCCGATCTGGCCGAGCACCCATTCGAGATACGGCTCAACGAAGCTCCACGCGCCCATGTTCTTGGGCTCCTCCTGGCACCAGACGAGATCGGCCTTCTTGAACCGGGTGAGCTCCTTGACCAGGCTCTTCAGCGGGAATGGGTAGAGCTGCTCGACGCGCAGGAGGTAAACGTCGTCGATCCCGCGCTTCTCGCGCTCTTCGTAAAGATCGTAATAGACCTTGCCCGAGCAGAGGATGATGCGGCGGATCTTCTCGTCGCGCGCCAGCTTGATCTTCTCGCCCTTGTGCGTTTCCGCGCTGTCGCACAGCACGCGATGAAAGCTCGCGCCCGGCGCGAAGTCCTCGATCGTCGACACCGCCCGCTTGGCGCGCAGCATCGACTTCGGCGTCATGACGATCAGCGGCTTGCGGAAGTTCCGCTTCAACTGCCGCCGCAGCGCGTGGAAGAAATTGGCCGGCGTCGAGCAGACGACGACCTGCATATTGTCTTCGGCGCAGAGCTGGAGACAGCGCTCCAGACGCGCCGAGGAATGCTCCGGCCCCTGGCCCTCGTAGCCGTGCGGCAGGAGGCAGACCAGGCCCGACATGCGCAGCCACTTGCGCTCGCCCGAGGAGATGAACTGGTCGAAGACGACCTGGGCGCCGTTGGCGAAATCGCCGAATTGCGCCTCCCACAGCGTCAGCGCGTTCGGTTCGGCGAGCGAATAGCCGTATTCGAAACCGAGCACGGCCTCCTCGGAGAGCATCGAATTGATCACCTCGAAGCGCGCCTGGCCGTCGCGGATGTGGTTGAGGGGAATGTAGCGCGCTTCGCTCTCTTGATCGATGAGCACGGAATGGCGCTGCGAGAAAGTGCCGCGCTCGCTGTCCTGACCGGAGAGACGCACCGGATACCCTTCGTCGAGCAACGAACCGAAGGCGAGCGATTCCGCGGTCGCCCAGTCGATCCCCTTGCCGTTGTCGATCGTTTCGCGGCGATGGTCGAGAAACCGCTGGACCGTCTTGTGAACGCTGAAGCCGGCGGGCGCCGAAGTGATGCGGTCGCCGATTTCTCTGAGGCGCGCGACGTCGACCCCGGTGTCGCCGCGCCGGTCGTCGTCGGCCAGATCCTGCGCCGCCTTGAAGCCCGCCCAGCGTCCGTCGAGCCAATCGGCCTTGTTGGAGATATAGGCCTGGCCCGCCTCGAATTCGGCTTCCAGCCGACGGCGCCAGTCGGCGCGCATCTTGTCGACTTCGCCCGGGGCGACGATCCCCTGCTCGACGAGTTTCTTGGCGTAGATCTCCAGCGTCGTCGGATGCGAGCGGATCTTGCGATACATCAGCGGCTGGGTGAACGCCGGCTCGTCGCCTTCGTTGTGGCCGAAGCGGCGGTAGCAGAACATGTCGATGACGACGGGCTTGTGGAACCGCTGCCGATATTCGGTGGCGACCTTGGCGCAGAACACCACCGCCTCGGGATCGTCGCCGTTGACGTGAAAGATCGGCGCCTCGACCAATTTGGCGACGTCGGAGGGGTAGGGCGAAGAGCGGGAGTAGCGCGGATAGGTGGTGAAGCCGATCTGATTGTTGACGATGAAATGCAGCGAGCCGCCGGTGCGATGGCCGCGCAGGCCCGACAAGCCGAAGCATTCGGCGACGACGCCCTGCCCCGCGAAAGCCGCGTCGCCGTGAATGAGCAGCCCCAGCACTTTCACCCGTTCGATGTAGTCGTCGAGTTGATCCTGCTTGGCGCGCACCTTGCCGAGCACGACCGGATCGACGATCTCGAGATGCGACGGATTGGCGGTCAGCGACAGGTGCACCTGGTTGCCGTCGAATTCGCGATCCGACGACGCGCCGAGGTGATATTTGACGTCGCCCGATCCCCCCACTTCGTCGGGCGAGGCCGAACCGCCCTTGAATTCGTGGAAGATGACGCGGTGCGGTTTGCCCATCACCTGGCTGAGCACATTGAGGCGGCCGCGATGGGCCATGCCGAGGGCGATCTCCTTCAGGCCGAGCTGCCCGCCGCGCTTGATGATCTGTTCGAGCGCCGGGATCATCGCCTCGGCGCCGTCGAGGCCGAAGCGCTTGCCGCCGGGGAACCTGATGTCGAAGAAGTTCTCGAAGCCCTCGGCCTCGACCAGCTTGCTGAGGATCGCGCGCTTGCCTTCGTTGGTGAAGTGGATTTCCTTACCCGGCCCCTCGACGCGCTCCTGAATCCACGCCTTCTCGGCGGGATCGGAAATATGCAGGAATTCGAAGCCGATGGTGTCGCAGTAGGTGCGCCGCAGAATCGCCAGCATCTCGCGCACCGTGGCGAACTCGAGCCCGAGCACGTGATCGATGAAAATCTTGCGGTCCCAGTCGGCTTCGTCGAAGCCGTAGGTCGCGGGATGAAGCTCCTCGTGATCCTTCGGCGGCTCGAGGCCGAGCGGGTCGAGATTGGCGTGCAGATGGCCGCGCATGCGATAGGCGCGGATCATCATGATCGCGCGCACGCTGTCGCGCGTGGCGCGGCGGATCGCGTCCTCGCTCGGCGGCGCCTCGGATTCGGCCGCCGCCAGCGCGCGCAGCTTGTCGGCGACCGCCTTTTCCGTCGCCGGCCAATCGCCGTCGAGCGCGTTGATCAGATCGCCCTTGGCCGCGGCGGGCCACTGCGGACGCCGCCACGAGGCGCCCTCGGCGGTCTTTTCGACGCTGACCGGATCGTCGCCCAACGCATCGAAGAATTCGCGCCAGCCGGCTTCGACCGAGGATGGATTCTTTTCATACCTGGCCTGCAGCGCCTCGATGTAGGCGCCGTTGCCGCCGTAGAGGAACGAGGTCTGCAGCAAACCCCGATTGATGTCCTGCCGCGTCATTGGCGGGCTCCCGTCATTTGCCGTTCAACAGGTCGGCCAAGGTCTTGCCGAGGCGGGCCGGCGAAGGCGAGACGCGCACGCCCGCCGCCTCCAGCGCCGCGATCTTGTCCTCGGCGCCGCCCTTGCCGCCGGCGATGATCGCGCCGGCGTGGCCCATGCGGCGCCCCGACGGCGCCGTGCGCCCGGCGATGAAGCCGACCGCCGGCTTGGCGCGTCCCCGCCGCGCTTGGTCCTTGAGCAATTGCGCCGCGTCCTCCTCCGCCTGGCCGCCGATCTCGCCGATCATGACGATCGACGTCGTCTCGGGGTCGGCGAGGAACAATTCGATCGCGTCGACGAAATCCATGCCCTTGACGGGATCGCCGCCGATCCCGATCGCGGTGGTCTGGCCGAGGCCCTCGCGCGTCGTCTGGAACACCGCCTCGTAGGTCAGCGTTCCCGATCGCGACACGACGCCGACGCTGCCGCGCATGAAGATGTCGCCGGGCATGATGCCGATCTTGCATTCGCCCGCGGTCATCACGCCGGGACAATTGGGCCCGACCAGAATCGACTTCGAGCCTTGCAGCGCCCGCTTGACCTTGACCATGTCGAGCGCCGGAATGCCTTCGGTGATGCAGACGACGAGCGGAATTTCTGCCGCGATCGCCTCGCAGATCGCGTCGGCCGCGCCGGGCGGGGGCACGTAGATCGCCGAGGCGTCGGCGCCGGTCGCCTCGCGCGCCTCGGCGACAGTGTCGAACACGGGAAGGCCGAGATGGATCGAGCCGCCTTTGCCCGGCGAAACGCCGCCGACCATCTTGGTGCCGTAGGCGATCGCCTGCTGCGAGTGGAAGGTGCCGTTCTTGCCGGTGAAGCCCTGGGTGAGGACTTTGGTGGCGGCGTTGACGAGGACGGACATCAGCGCGCCCCCTTATCGGCGGAGCGCACCGCCGCCACGATCTTCTGCGCGGCGTCGTCGAGATCGTCGGCGGAGATGACGTTCAGCCCCGACTCGCGGATGATCTGCTTGCCCAGATCGACGTTGGTGCCTTCGAGCCGCACCACCAGCGGAACTTTCAGCCCCACCTCCTTGACCGCGGCGATGACGCCGCCGGCGATTACGTCGCAGCGCATGATACCGCCGAAGATGTTGACCAGTATGCCCTTCACGTTGGGATCGGCGGTGATGATCTTGAACGCCGCCGTCACCTTGTCCTTGGAGGCGCCGCCGCCGACGTCGAGGAAGTTGGCGGGGCTTTCGCCGTAGAGCTTGATGATGTCCATCGTCGCCATCGCGAGGCCGGCGCCGTTGACCATGCAGCCAATCGTTCCGTCGAGCGCGATGTAACTGAGGTCGTGCTTGGAGGCCTCGATCTCCTTGGCGTCCTCCTCGCTCTCGTCGCGCAGCGCCGCGATCTCCGGGCGCCGATAGAGCGCGTTGTCGTCGAAAGCGACCTTCGCGTCGAGCACGCGCAACTGGCCGTCGTTGGCGACGATGAGCGGGTTGATCTCGAGCATCGCCATGTCCTTGGCGACGAACGCGGCGTAGAGCTTGGCGATCAAGGCCTCCGCCTGCTTGGCGAGATCGCCGGTCAGCCCCAGCGCGCGCGCCGCCGTGCGGCCGTGGTGCGGCATCGCGCCGGTCGCCGGATCGATAGAGATGGAGTGGATCTTTTCGGGAGTCTTGTGGGCGACCTCTTCGATATCGACGCCGCCCTCGGTCGACAGGACGAAGGCGACGCGGCCGGCGACGCGGTCGATCAGCATGGAGAGATAGAACTCCTTGTCGATCGAGGAGCCGTCTTCGATATAGAGCCGGCCGACTTGTTTTCCCGCCGGCCCGGTTTGCTGGGTCACCAAAGTCGCGCCGAGCATCTGCCTGGCGAATTCGCCGACTTCCTCGATCGAACGGGCGAGACGCACGCCGCCCTTGTCGCCGGCCGAAGGCTCCTTGAAGCGGCCCTTGCCGCGCCCGCCGGCGTGAATCTGGCTCTTGACGACGTAGAGCGGGCCGGGAAGCTCCTTGGCCGCGGCGACCGCTTCGTCCGGCGTGAACGCCGGCTTGCCCGCCGACACCGGCGCGCCGAACGCGGCGAGGACCGCTTTGGCTTGGTGTTCGTGAATGTTCATAGAATCGACGCTCGTTGTCTCGAGGGGACCGGGCCAGCGCGATCGACGCCCATCGATGTCAAGCGGCCAACGCCGGATTGATCGCCTTGCAGGCTTCGATGAGCGTGCGCACCGACGCGACGGACTTGGCGAACATCGCCTTTTCCTTGTCGTCGAGCGCGATTTCGACGATCCGCTCGACGCCGCCGGCGCCGATCACCACCGGCACGCCGACATAGGCGTCGCGGACGCCGTATTGGCCGTCGAGCCGCGCCGCGCAGGGCAGCACGCGGCGCTGATCCCTGAGAAAGGATTCGGCCATCGCGATCGCCGAAGCGGCGGGGGCGTAGAAGGCGGAGCCGGTCTTGAGCAGGTTGACGATCTCGCCGCCCCCTTGGCGCGTGCGCTCGACGATCGCGTCGAGCCGCTGTTGCGTCGTCCAGCCCATCTTGACGAGATCGGGCAAGGGAATGCCGGCGAGCGTGGAATAGCGCAGCGAGGGCGCCATGTCGTCGCCGTGGCCGCCGAGCACGAAGGCGCTGACGTCCTCGACCGAGACGGCGAACTCCTCGGCGAGGAAAGCGCGAAAGCGCGCCGAGTCGAGCACGCCCGCCATGCCGACGACTTTGTTGGCCGGCAGGCCGGAGAACTTCTGCAGCGCCCAGACCATGGCGTCGAGCGGGTTGGTGATGCAAATGACGAAAGCGTTCGGGGCGTTCGCCTTGAGGCCTGCGCCGACCGCCTCCATGACTTTCAAATTGACGCCGAGCAGGTCGTCGCGGCTCATTCCCGGCTTGCGCGGCACGCCGGCGGTGACGATGACGACGTCGGCGCCGGCGATATCGGTATAGGAGCCGACGCCGGTCAGGCGCGCGTTGAAGCCGGCGATCGGCGCGGATTCGGCCAAATCCAGCGCTTTGCCCTGGGGCACGCCGTCGACGATGTCGAAAAGGACGATGTCGCCGAGTTCCTTGAGCGCGGCCAGGTGGGCGAGCGTGCCGCCGATCTGTCCCGCTCCAATCAAGGCGATCTTCTTACGCGCCATGGAATTCATCCGTCTCGCGAGTTCGCCGCGGCGGTGGACGCGCGCAGCCGAGAAAAGTGCGGTCGTATGGCCCACTCGCGTTTTGCGATCAAGCCGAACTTTTGGCCAAGCGGCGTCGGAAGCGCCGCGACGATCGCGCCGCGATCAAAAATATCACGCAACATCAGACCGTTGCAAGGGCGCGAGCGGCGCGGCGACGAATCCGAGAGAGCCAAACTTGATTTAGAAAGTGACAATTTTTGTAATTTGAAATGGCCTTTTCGACGCTTTATCGTCCTTTTTCCACACGCGCTGACCGACCTATCGTTCCCGCGAGACCCGTTTCGACCGACAAACCGGCGCGAACGGGCCGGCGACGCACAGCGTCGCCAGTCCCTTCGCGGCGCTGGCGCCCGGCGCCCTCAGAGAAAGCGGTTGAGCAGGTTCTCGAGATATTCCTGCCGGCCGGGGCGCGGCTTCGGTTCGATCTTCTCGGCGGCGACGCGCGCCGCGATTTTCTCCAGCGAGGCGCCCGGG
>JBEKBD010000129.1:0-6795 GCA_050015575.1 Roseiarcus sp.
AGACGCCGCACCACCGTCTCGGAACGGCCGCCGACGCCCTCGGGCGCCGGAAGCAGCTGGGTGATGCGCGCGCGCAGCAGCGCGACGTCGCCCTCGGCGCGCGGATCGCCGAGCGGATCGACGTGCGCGGCGAAAGCGGCGTCGACCTTCTCCCAATCCTTGGCCGTCAGCGCGCGTCGCGCCAGCGGGAAGACGACTTCCTCTTCGACGCGCATGTGCTCGGGAAGGAACGCGCAAAAACTCGCGATCTCGTCGATCAGACTCGCGATCCTGGCCCGGTCCGTCGGCGGCGTCGTCGCAGCGAGGTCGTGGATGCGCGTCACCTGAGTCGGGGCGACCTGGTGCTCGCGATCGAGCCGGTCGAGGATTTCTCCCGATTCACGGGAGCGGCGGCGGATTTGCGCGAACAGCAGTTCGCTTTCCTTCGGGTGATGGAAGGGCTCGGGGAAGGCGTGGAAATAGTCGGCGATCAGGGCGACGGTGTGCAAGTCCTCGGCGGTCGGCGTGGCCGACAGCCTCTCGGCGAGAACGCCGAGCGCGTTCGCCACGCGCAGCATATTGGCATGTTCGGCCTCGATGATGGCGAGCGCGCGCATGAGGGTCACGCCTCCTCGTATTCGGCGCCGAGATAGGCGGCGATCACTTCCGGGTTGCGGCGGACCTCGTCGGGCGTCCCTTCGGCGAGCTTCTTACCGTAATCGAGCACGACGATGTGCTCCGAGACGTTCATCACCAGCTTCATGTCGTGTTCGACCAGCACGATGGTCACGCCGCGCCGCCCGAGTTCGCCGATCAGGCCGCCGATTTCGTCGGTCTCGGTGTGGTTGAGGCCGGCGGCCGGTTCGTCGAGAAACAGCAGCTTCGGCTCGGCGGCGAGCGCCCTGGCGATCTCGAGCCGCTTCAACGCGCCGTAGGGCATCGCGCGGGCCTCGGCCCCGACGTAGGCGCCGCAACCGACGAAGGCGAGCAGCTCGGCCGCCTCCTCACGCGCCGCGCGATCCCTCGCGGCGAGGCTTCTCCAGCGCGCCATGCCGGCGAGCAGGCTGGAGTTGAGGCGCAGATGCGCGCCGAGCGTCACGTTCTCGATCGCCGAGAGGTTCATCGACACTTGCGGGTTCTGGAAGGTGCGCGAGACGCCGCGGCGCGCCAGACTTTCCGGCGCCAGGCCCGCGACTTCCTCGCCGCGCAGGCGGATGGAGCCGTAGTCCGGCGCGTAGACGCCGGTGATCAGATTGAACAGCGTGGTCTTGCCGGCGCCGTTGGGGCCGATCACCGCGTGGATCGCGCCTTCGGCGACATCGAAACTGACCTGCGAGACGGCCGCGACGCCGCCGAAGCTCTTGGTCAGGTTCTCGACCCGCAGCATGGTCAAGAGTCCTTTCGCCGCAACCGCGCGGCGAGGCTCGGCGCGATTCCCCGCGGCAAAAAGATCATCGTCGCCACCAGGATGACGCCGAACCCGATCGTCTCATAGCCTTCGAAGCGCGCGAGCAGCTCCGGCGCCAGCGAGAACAGCGCCGCGCCCAAGACGGAGCCCCAGATCGACGCCATGCCGCCGACCACCACCATGGTCACCAGCTCGACCGATTTCGAGAAGCCGGCGAGACCCGGCGTGACGAATCCTTCGTAATGGGCGTAGAGCGAGCCCATCACCGCGGCGACCGTCGCCGAAAGCGTGAACACGCGGATCTTGAACGCGCTGGCGTCGACGCCGACGGCGCGCGCGGCGGTCTCGGAGCCGTGAAGCGCGCGCAACGCGCGACCGGCGGGACTGTCGACGAGATTGCCGGCCAGCGCGATCGCGGCGACGAGCGTCGCCGCGAACACGCCGTACCACGCCTTCTCGCCGACGACGCGCAGGCCGAAAAGCGAAAAATCGGGAACCGACATACCGTCGGGCCCGCCGGTCAGGGCGACCTCGTTGCTCAGCGCGATCGACGCGATGACGCCGAGCCCGAGCGTCGCCATGGCGAGATACTGCCCCTCGAGGCGCAGAATCGCGCGCCCGACGACAAACGCGACCGCGCCGACCAGCGCCGCGCTGGCGACGAGCGCCGCGGCCGGCGGCCAATTGAATTCTCCGACCAGAATCGCCGAGCCATAGGCGCCCAGGCCGAAGAACGCGGCGTGGCCGAGGCTGATCTGACCGGTGTAGCCGATCAACAAGTTGAGCGCGATGACCAGCGTCGCGTTGATCGCGATGCGGATCGCGACGTCGAAGAAATAGGCGTTGGGCAGGACCAACGGCAGAACGACGAGCGCCGCGGCGAAGACGATCGTCGGCGCGCGGGCGAACGCCCATCGCGAGGCGCGGGAGGCGACGGTCGGCGATGGCGGCGAGGCGGCGGTCATGGCGGCTCACACTCGGCTGCTGGTCGCGGCGCCGAACATTCCGGACGGGCGAAGCAGCAGAATGACCAGCACGATCACGAACGCCGCGGCGTCCTTGTACGCGGAGGAGAGATACCCCGCCGTCAGGCTTTCCAGCAGCCCGAGCGCGAGGCCGCCGGCGACCGCGCCGACGCCGGAGCCGAGCCCGCCAATGGTCGCGGCGACGAACCCCTTCAGCCCGAGCATCACCCCGGCGTCGTAGGAGGTGTTGGCGATCGGCGCGATCAGAACGCCGCCGATCGCGCCCAGCGCCGCCGACAGGCAGAAGCTCATCGTGAGGACGCGGCGGATGTCGACGCCGACGAGTTGCGCCGCGAGGCGATTGTGCGCGGTCGCGAGAATGCCCTTGCCCAGGCGCGTGCGGCCGAAGAACAGCGCCAGCGCGGCGACGACGACGACCGTCGTCGCCGCGACCCACAGGCTCTGCGGCAGCATCGTCGCGCCGGCGAGCGCGATCGGCTTGTCGCCGGAGAACGGCGGCAGCGCGCGGCCGCCCTTGCCCATCGTCGCCTCGACGGCGCCGCGCAGGATCATCGAAACGCCGATGGTGATGATGATCAGAGTGGTGACGTCCGCCCCGCGCGCCGGTTCGATCGCGATCTTGGCGACGATGAAACCGATCGCGACGACCGCCGCCACCGCGCCGACGACCGCCAACGGCAAGGGCGCCCCGGCCGCGACGAGGAACGCCGCGATCATGCCGCCGAGCATGATGAACTCGCCCTGGGCGAAATTGATCACGCCCGAGGCGTTGTAGATGATCGAGAAGCCGAGCGCCGCCAGCGCGTAGGTCGCTCCGATCGTCAGGCCGGTGAAGATCAATTGCAGGAATTGCGACACGGTCCGACTTTCGTCATCGCGGAAGGTTCGAGCGGCGCCGACGGCGAGGACCGCCTGCCGACGTCATGGCCGGCTCGTCCCGGCCATGACGAGCCGTGCGCCTCGAGCGCGCGGTCACTCCGCCAACTTCCATTTGCCGTCGCGGATCTCGATCATGCGGAACGCGTTGTCGCTGAGGCCGAGATGATCGTCGGGCGACATCGCAACAAGGCCGCCGGTGCCGACGTAGCCCTTGGTCTTTTCGATCTCGTCGCGCGTCTTGGCCTTGTCGACCGACCCGGCGCGTTCGACCGCCGCCGTCCAGATCAGGAACGCGTCGCGCGCGTGCCCGCCGAAGGTCGAGACGTCGGAGCCCGTCTTGGCGGTGTAGAGCGCGATATAGTCCTTCAGCACCGCCTTCTGCGGATCGGAATCGGCGAGCTGATCGGGGACGAGGATCGCCGCGGCGGGGAGGCGCTCGCCTTCCGCCGCGCCGCCCGCGAGCCGGATGAATTCCGCGCTGGCGACGCCGTGCGACTGATAGACGGGCAGCGTGATGCCGAGCTGGGCGATGTTCTTGGCGACGACCGCCGGCCCGTCGCCGAGGCCGAATACGAAGATCGCCTGCACGCCGGCGATCGCGCGGATCTTGGCGAGTTGGGCGGTCGCGTCGGTGTCCTTGGGGCCGTAGGTCTCGTCCGCGACGATTTCGACGCCGGCCTTGGGCGCCGCCGCCAGCGTTTCCTTGCGGCCGGACTGGCCGAAGCCCGAGGTCTCCGACAACAGCGCGATCTTGGTCAGCCCGCGCTTCTTGGCGTCGGCGAAAACGCGCTCGGCGGCCATGCGGTCGTTGTGGGCGACCTTGAACATCCACTTTTTCACCGGCTCGGCGATGACGACGCCGGCGGCGAAAGAAATGAAGGGAATTTCCGCCCGCTCGACCAGCGGATAGATCGCCATCGTCGAGCCGGTCGTGCTGCCGCCGAGCAGAACGTCGACATGATCCTCCTCGATCAGGCGCTTGGCGAAGCCGTTGGCGCGCGCGGCGTCGGAACCGTCGTCGTAAGCGACGAGCTCGATGGGCCGGCCGAGCAACCCTCCCTCGGCGTTGGCCTTCTCGACATAGATCTGCAAGGTTTTCAGCTCGGGCTCGCCGAGGAAGGCGGCCGGCCCGGTCACCGACAGCACCGAGCCGATCCGGATCGGGTCGGCGGCGAGCGCGAGCGAGCCCGCGGCGAACAGGGCGGCCGCGGCGACGGCGGCGCGAAATAGGCTTTTCATGCGTTCCCCCAATCGATCCCGCGCCGGTCCCCCTCGGCGCGAGGCGAATGACGTACCACGCCTTGTTGCAGCCTGTCAGCAAGCAACCGGGCCATGCGACATAGCGCGCAGTCGACCCCGGCGTCGCCAAATTGCCGGATTGGCGCGTCGTTGCGGCCGACCTCGAGCCCGCCGCTCAATGCGCGCGCTGCACCGCGAACTCCACGGCGTCGAGCAGCGCGTGCTTCCACGGCGAGGCCGGAAACAGTTCCAGCGCGTCGCGCGCCATGGCGCCGTAATGGCGCGCGCGCTCGATGGCGTCCTCCAGCGCGCGGTGCCTCTTCATCATCGCCAGCGCGATTTCGAGATCGCCGTCGACGATTTCGCCTCGCTCCAGCGTCCGCCGCCAGAATTCGCGGTCCTCGGTCGAGCCGCGGCGAAACGACAACACCACCGGCAGGGTGATCTTGCCTTCGCGGAAATCGTCGCCGACGTTCTTGCCGAGCTTGGCCGCCGAGCCGCCGTAGTCGAGCGCGTCGTCGACCAATTGGAAGGCGACGCCGAGATTGACGCCGTAGCCGCGGCACGCCTCGATCTCCGCCTTGCCGCGCTGGGCGAGGGTCGGCCCGACCTCGCAAGCGGCGGCGAACAGCGCCGCCGTCTTGGCGCGGATCACGGCGAGATAGGCGTCCTCGGTCGTGGCGGTGTCCTTGGCCGTCGAAAGCTGCATCACCTCGCCCTCGGCGATCACCGCCGCGGCGGTCGACAGCACGTCCAGGCAAGCGAGCGACCCGACTTCGACCATCATCTTGAAGGCTTGGCCGAGCAGGAAATCGCCGACCAACACGCTCGCCTCGTTGCCCCACATCACGCGCGCGGCGATGTTGCCGCGGCGAAGATCGCTTTGGTCGACGACGTCGTCGTGCAGCAGCGTCGCCGTATGCATGAACTCGACCGCGGCGGCGAGCTTGATGTGGCCGTCGCCGCGATAGCCGCACAGGCCCGCCGCGGCGAGCGTGAGGATCGGCCGGAGACGCTTGCCGCCCGAGGAAATCAGGTGATTGGCGATTTCGGGAATCATCGTCACCGGCGACCCCGCGCGCGACAGGATCGTCTGGTTGACCAGCGCCATGTCGCCGGCGACCAGCGAGACCAGGCGCTCGATCAGCCTTTCCGGCGACTTTTCCTCGAGCGGAACGACGATTCCCACGGCCGTCTCCCTTGCCAGAGCGCCGAGCGGCGACCATAAAGACGCCCAAGCGGGCGGGCAAGGGCGCGAGGAGGCGGAGGCCGCGGCGTGATCGAACTCGTGCGCACCAATGACCTCGTGCTGATTTCCCTCGTCGAGACGCTGCTGACGCAGGCGGGCGTGGCGTTCTTCGTCGCCGACCAGCACATGAGCGTGGCGGAAGGCTCGCTCGGATTCCTGCCGCGGCGGATCATGATCGACGCGGGCGAGCGGGAGCGGGCGCGACGGCTGCTGCGCGACGCCGGACTCTCCGGCGAATTGCGCGATGGATGAGGCCGCGGGCGGGGCGCCGACCAGCCTCGACGCGATCCTGGGCGGGCGGTTGCGCCTGCGCCAGCCGCTGGGCGGCCACCGCGTCGGCGCCGATGCGGTGCTGCTTGCGGCGGCGGCGGGCGCGCCGGCGCGCCGGTTGGTCGACGTCGGCGCCGGGGTCGGCGCGGTCGGCCTCGCCCTCCTCCAGCGCTGGCCGGAGGCGCACGGCGACCTCGTCGAGATCGACCCCTTTCTCGCCGCGCTGGCGCGCGAAAACGCCGTGCTCAACGGCCTGGAGAGCCGCGCCCGCGTCGTCGCGGCCGACGCGCTCGACAAGGTCGGCCGACGCAAAGCGGGCCTCGTCGACGGCGCCGCCGATCTCGTGGTCGCCAATCCGCCGTTCTTCGAGCTGGATAAGGTTCGCGCCTCGCCCGACGGGGCCCGCGCCCGCGCGCACGTGGCGCGAGCGCGCCGCGGCGCCGCTTCGCCGCTCGAAGCCTGGATCGTCGCCTGCCTCGCCCTGCTGGCGCCGGGAGGGCGTTTCGTCATGATCCATCGCCCCGACGCGCTCGCCGCGATCCTGCTGGCGATCGGGCGTCGGCTCGGCGGCGTCGCGCTGTTGGCGGTCCATCCGCGCGCCGAGCGAGGCTCGCACCGGCTGCTGGTCGCCGGCGTCAAGGGATCGCGGGCGCCGCTCAGCATCGCCCCGCCGCTGGTGCTGCACGAGGCGTCCGGCGCCTTCACCGCGCGGGCCGAGGCGATCCAACGCGGCGAGGCGACGATCGATTGGCCGGCATGATCCGCGTTGACCCCAGGGTGAGGCG
>JBEKBD010000130.1:0-6532 GCA_050015575.1 Roseiarcus sp.
CCAGCGGCTGTCCGGGCGCACAGTCACGGTGGAGGATGTGGAATAGGTGCCGGACGACGGTCATCGCCGCGTCCCGTAAACCGCGTCCGGCATCGACCCTGATCGGGCGCCGGACCAAAAAACGAACACAGTCGCTTGCCATGCCTCGGGCAGGGTCCGCGTCGGACGCCGATTCGCAATCGCCATTGGGGGAAAGACATGAAGCGGAGTGGAACCATGAGCATCGTCTGCCGAAAAGCGGCCGTCGTCGTCGTCGGGGCTGCGCTGGCCGGTTCTCTTTTGACGAGCGCAGAGGCGTCACCACGCGCGTACTGCGACCACGTGGCCCGCGTTTACGCCAACCAGCAAATGGCCGGCAACACCGTCGGCGGCGCGGGCGTCGGTGCCCTACTGGGCGCGGGCGTCGGCGCCCTCTTCGGCGGTCGCGGTTCGATCGGCACGGGCGCGGCGATCGGCGCCGGCGCCGGCGCCATGGGCGGCGCAGCGAATGGCTCCGCCCAATGGAACGACGCCTATTGGGCGAGGTTCAACGATTGCATGGAGGGCGATTGATCGAAAATCGGCATGCCGCGACAGACCGCTCGCGCCCGCGGCCGCGGGCGATCGGGTCGGGCGCCTGTTGACGGCCCGCGGCCGCCGGTCTATAGGGGCGCGATCCCAAACGCGTTCTGGGTCCCGGCGCCGTGGCGAGCGCAAGGGACTTTTTGCGTTTGTGGTCCCTTGGCACGGGCCGGCCTCCACCGGACGCCGAGGGCCTCTCAACCGCCGCGCTTCGGCCCCTTGAGCCGCTGCGCCGCCGAAATGGAGCGTGGGCTGTGGCTCGTATCGCAGGCGTCAACATTCCCACCAACAAGCGTGTCGTCATCGCGCTGCAATACATCCACGGCATCGGCCCGACCAAGGCCAAAGAGATATGCGAGAAGGTGCATCTCCCCTCCGAGCGCCGCGTCGCCCAGCTCACCGACGGCGAAGTGATGCAAATCCGCGAAACCATCGATCGCGACTACATGGTCGAGGGCGATCTCAGGCGCGAGGTGGCGATCAACATCAAGCGCCTAATGGACTTGGGCGCCTATCGCGGGCTTCGCCATCGTCGTTCGCTGCCGGTTCGCGGCCAACGCACGCACACCAATGCGCGCACGCGCAAAGGCAAGGCCAAGGCGATCGCCGGCAAGAAGAAGTGACCGCTGCGTCGCCGCCTCGTGGGGATTTGGGTGTTTTGTCGCGCCGCCGGCGCGTTTGAAGGACGAACGAATGGCCAAGGAAGCAACCCGCGTTCGCCGCCGTGAGCGCAAGAACATCGTTTCGGGCGTCGCTCACGTGAATTCGTCGTTCAACAACACGATGATCACCATCACCGATGCGCAAGGCAATACGATCTCCTGGTCGTCGGCGGGGACGATGGGATTCAAAGGCTCGCGCAAATCGACGCCGTTCGCCGCCCAGATGGCCGCCGAGGACGCTGTCAAGAAGGCCGCCGAACACGGCATGCGCATGCTCGAAGTCGAGGTCTCCGGTCCGGGTTCCGGACGCGAGTCGGCGCTTCGCGCCATCCAGGCCGCCGGCTTCAACGTCACCTCAATCCGCGACGTGACGCCGATCCCGCACAACGGCTGCCGTCCGCGCAAGCGTCGCCGCGTCTGATTTTCGTCCCGCGGCGCCTCGCGCCCGCGCGCTGAGCGCGCCGGACCTCGAAAGGCCCAGGCGCGCCGCCTCGTCGAAGGGAAGGCCCAAGCCCGTGATCCAGAAAAACTGGCAAGAACTCATCAAGCCCAAGAAGCTCGAAGTCGTTCACAGCGACGATCCGCGCCGTGTCGCCACCGTCGTCGCCGAGCCGCTGGAGCGCGGCTTCGGCCAGACGCTCGGCAATTCGCTGCGCCGAGTGCTGCTGTCGTCGCTACAGGGCGCCGCGATCACCTCGATCCACGTCGACGGCGTGCTGCACGAATTCTCGTCGATCCCTGGCGTGCGCGAGGACGTCGTCGACATCGTGCTCAACGTCAAGGACATCGCCGTCAAGATGCAGGGCGAGGGCGTCAAGCGCCTCATCCTGAAGCGCCGCGGCCCCGGCGTCGTCACCGCCGGCGACATCCAAACCACCGGCGACATCCAGATCCTCAATCCGCAACTCGTCATCTGCACCCTCGACGAAGGCGCGGACATCCGTTTCGAGTTCACGGTGATGACCGGCAAGGGCTATGTGCCGGCCGATCGCAACCGCGCCGAGGATTCGCCGATCGGCTTGATGCCGATCGACAGCATGTTCTCGCCGGTCAAGAAGGTCTCCTACCGCGTCGAGAACACGCGCGAAGGCCAGGATCTCGACAAAGACAAGCTGACGATGACGATCGAGACCAACGGCGCGATCTCGCCGGAGGACGCGCTCGCCTACGCCGCGCGCATCCTGCAGGACCAGCTCGCGGTGTTCGTCACCTTCGAGGAGCCGCGGCGCGAGGAAGCGCAGCACGCGATCCCCGAGCTCGCCTTCAACCCGGCGCTGCTGAAGAAGGTCGACGAACTCGAGCTTTCCGTTCGCTCCGCCAATTGCCTGAAGAACGACAACATCACTTACATCGGCGACCTGATTCAGAAGTCGGAAAGCGAAATGCTGCGCACGCCGAATTTCGGCCGCAAGTCGCTCAACGAGATCAAGGAAGTGCTGGCCCAGATGGGCTTGCACCTCGGCATGGAAGTCACCGGTTGGCCGCCCGAGAACATCGAGGAGCTCGCCAAGCGCTTTGAGGAGCACTACTGAGAAGGCGGATAGCGAATTGAGCCTTCCATTCGCCACTCGCCATTCGCCAAACAAAACGAACGGCCGTTCCTTGGCACGGCGGCCGTCATAATGAGGAGAGCCGAGTATGTATCACGGGTACGCGAAGCGTCGCTTCAACCGCACCGCCGAACACCGTCAGGCGATGTTCGCCAACATGGCGCAGGCGCTGATCAAGCACGAGCAGATCGTCACTACGCTGCCCAAGGCGAAGGACCTTCGCCCGGTGGTGGAGAAATTGGTGACGCTCGGCAAGCGCGGCGACTTGCATGCCCGCCGCATCGCCATCGCCCGCCTGCGCGACGCCGATCTGGTCAAAAAGCTGATCGACGTTCTCGGTCCGCGCTACAAGACGCGCAACGGCGGCTACACCCGCATCATGAAGGCCGGCTTCCGCCAGGGCGACAACGCCGCGATGGCGGTGATCGAATTCGTCGATCGCGACGTCGAGGCCAAGGGCAAGGATTCCGGGCCGGTTCAAGCGAAGGCCGCTTCGAGCGAGAGCTGACGGCGAAACGGGTGTTCGCGTCGGCAAGAATTTCCGGGCGGTGCGGGCTACGCGTCGCCCGTTTTGCGTCGGGCGGATGAAGCGCGAGGGCGGGCGATGACGCTAGAGCCGGCCGCCGACCGCGACGCCTACGAAAGGCTGATCGCGGCCTTGCGCGCTTCGGGCGGGGCCGAGCGGGCGGAGAAAGAAAAGAGCTACCAGAAGTCCCGGTGGGAGCATTGGGGCGTTCCGCTGCCGAAAATGGACGTCGCCATCCGAGCGGCTCTGGCGGACGTCGCCGAAGACGAGCTGTTCCGGCTGAGCCGACGCCTGTGGAGCGAGCCCGTTTGGGATTTGAAAATGGTTGCGGCGCGGATTATCGTCCGCAACTCTGTCGCGCCCGACGAGCGTCTGTGGGCGTTCGTGACGGAACGCATGGCCGATCTCGACGGCTGGGCAGTGGCGGACAATCTAGCAAACGTCGGATCGCGGTGTCTCATCGCCGAGCCGCGCCGGCTCGATGTCGTCGAGACCTGGGTCGAAAACCCTCATTTGTGGACCCGCCGCGCCGCGCTCGTCTTCACACTGCCGTGGACGAAGGCGGGGCGCGACCCCGAGCGCATGCTCGTCTGGGCCGCGCGCCTCGCCGAGGATCGCGAGTGGTTCATCCAGAAAGCCATCGGCTGGTGGCTGCGCGAGCTCTCCAAACGCGACCCTGAGCGTGTGCGCCGCTTCCTCGCCGATCACGGCGGCGCGTTCAAGAGCGTCGCGCGGCGGGAGGCGACGAAATACTTGGCGGATTGACGGTTCACGCCGAGGCGCCGCGACGGCCCCGCGTCGGCGCTTTCCCTCAGCAGCGGGCGCTCGCGCATTTACGGTTGTGCGTCAGGAAACTTTCGCCTTCGGGATAGGCGATATCCTCGATGCGCCATGCGCCGGAGACCATCCGCTCGTCGACGATCACGCGGCGGGCCGCGCCCTTGATGTGAAGGTCGACCGCGATCCGCGCCGCCGCGCCGTCGTCTTGCAGCGGTTCCACCGTGACGAGCTCGACCGGCTGCCCGGGGGAAACCCCCCAGCCGAAGTAGGCGTTGAGGATCGGCCCGTCGCTGGCCGGACCCGGGCCGTGGCGCGCCGCCAGCCATGCTTCCCGCGCCGCTGGGGCGAAGACCGACAGAAACGCCTCGTCCGACAGTGTTTCAGGGGCGGCGCGCCGGCTGATTTCGTGTTGATAAAGCGCGTGCGTCCAGTCGGCCGCCGACTCGCCCGCCGATGCGCCGCCGGCGGCGAAAGCGCCGAGCAGCGCGAGGACGCAAGCCGCGCCAACCGCCGCAAGCCTGGCGACGGCGCGGCCGATGGGCGCGCCGCCCGCCCTCACGCGACCGCCTTGATCGTCCGCCCGACCTTGTCGACGATTTCGCCGATCTGGTCTTCGCTGACGATCAGCGGCGGGGTCAGTTCGATGGTGTCGCCGGAGAGGCGCAGCATGATCCCCGCCTCGTGGAAGGAATTCTCCAACGCCGCATAGCCGCGCGCGCCCGGCGCGCTCGACGGCGCGAGATCGATCGCCCCGGTCAGGCCGACGCAGCGAATGTCGAGCACGTTCGGTAGACCCTTCAACGTCATCAGCGCGTCGCACCACTTCGGCTCCAGCGCGTGCGCGCGCTCGAACAGCTTTTCGTCGCGATAGACGTCCAGCGCCGCCAACGCCGCCGCGCAGGCGAGCGGATGGCCCGAATAGGTGTAGCCGTGGAACAGCTCGATCGCCGCTTCCGGCCCCTGCATGAACGCGTCGTGAACGTGCTTACGCACGATGACGCCGCCCATCGGCGCCGCGCCGGATGTGACGCCCTTGGCGAAGGTCATGATGTCGGGGATCACGCCGTAGCGCTCGGCGGCGAAGGCGAACCCGAGGCGGCCGAAGCCGGTGATCACTTCGTCGAAAATCAGCAGAATGCCGGTCTGGTCGCAGATCGCGCGCAGCTTCTTCAGATAGCCCTTCGGCGGCGGCAGCACGCCGGTCGATCCGGACATCGGCTCGACGATGACGGCGGCGATGGTGGAGGCGTCGTGCAACGCGACGATGCCCGCGAGCGCGTCGGCGAGGTGGCCGCCCCATTCCGGCTCGCCCTTGGTGAAGGCCTGCCGCTCGCGGTCGTAGGTCGCGGGCAGGTGGTCGACGCCGGTCAACAGCGAGCCGAAGAACTTGCGGTTGTTGGCCATGCCGCCGACCGATATGCCGCCGAAGCCGACGCCGTGATAGGCGCGCTCGCGGCCGATCAAGCGCTGGCGCGAGCCGGCCCCACGCACATTGTGATAGGCGAGCGCGATCTTCAGCGCGGTGTCGCACGCTTCCGAGCCGGAATTGGCGAAGAAGACGTGATCGAGATCGCCCGGCGCCAGCGCCGCCAGGCGCGAGGAAAGCTGGAACGCCAAGGGGTGGGCGAACTGGAAGGTCGGGGCGAAGTCGAGTTCGGCCGCCTGGCGCTGGATCGCCGCGACGATCGGCGAGCGGCTGTGGCCGGCGTTGCAGCACCAAAGGGCCGCCGTCGCGTCGAGAATCGCGCGCCCCTCCGGCGTGTAGTAGTGCATGTCTTTGGCGCGCGAGACCAGCCGGGGCCGCTGCTTGAACGCGCGATTGGGCGTGAACGGCAGCCAGAACGCGGCCAGATCATTGGGAATTTCGGCGCGCTGGGCGGTCGCGGGCATCGCGGGTCTCCGGGATTCGACGGATCGTCAGGACAATGCTCGCGGGTATGGGCCTTGTCCAGTTTTCGCCGTGTTCGCGCGGCCGCAAGCAGCGAACCCATGACCGCGCAATCGCCATCGCGAAGTCGGGCCGTGCGCCGCCCACGTTCTCCGCCGGACGGCGCCCTCCCATGTGACCCATTGCGGGACGTGTCGAGCGTTTTGCCGGTAACGCGTCCGCAACCTTAAGCCGTTATGAAGAACAACGCTCCAACTGCGAGGGAACGCGTCCGGCCGCACCCGTCGGAGGGGTCGAAGAGGCGCCGGCCGCGCGTTCACGGCGGCGCCGGCGATGGCGCTCGAGCACGGCGTGAGTTGCGTATGGGTCGTTCGCGTTTATCCTGGGCAGGTTCGGCGGTCGCGCCCTGGGGCATCGCGCTGGGCTTCTTGGTGTCGATCACGGCGCAAGCTGGACAGGACCCCGACTGGACCGGCGGTCTGGTCGCGCGAGGCGCGGGCGCCGATCGCCTCTCTCCGGTTCGCGAGGCGCTTCTCGCTTCGAGGTTTGGCCCGCCGACGCGTTT
>JBEKBD010000131.1:0-6431 GCA_050015575.1 Roseiarcus sp.
ACCGGAATGGTCACCGCGTCGGCGACGGCGCGGGTCAGCGCGATGTCGAAGCCGGCCTTGGAGCCGTCGCGGTCCATCGAGGTCAGCAGGATTTCGCCGGCGCCGAGCGCGGCGACTTCGCGCGCGTAGCCGACCGCGTCGATCCCGGTCGGGCGGCGCCCGCCGTGGGTGAAGATCTCCCAGCGCGGCGGCTCGCCGGGCTTGGACGCCTGCTTGGCGTCGATGGCGACAACGACGCATTGCGCGCCGAATTTCTCCGCCGCGGCGTGCACAAACCTTCGATCGGCGACGGCGGCCGAATTGATCGACACCTTGTCGGCGCCGGCGAGCAGCAGATTGCGGATGTTCTCAAGCGTGCGCACGCCGCCGCCGACCGTGAGCGGCATGAAGCACACTTCGGCAGTGCGCCGGACGACGTCGATCAGCGTGCCGCGGTTCTCGTGGCTCGCCGTGATGTCGAGAAAGCACAATTCGTCGGCGCCCGCGTGATCGTAGGCGACGGCGCATTCAACGGGATCGCCGGCGTCGCGCAGATCGACGAATTGCACGCCCTTGACGACGCGGCCGTCCTTGACGTCGAGGCAAGGGATGAGGCGAGACTTAAGCATGGCGGCTCTCCGCTTCACGGATCAACGCCAGCGCCTGACGCGCATCGAGCCGTCCGTCGTAGAGCGCGCGCCCCGATATCGCGCCGGCCAAGCGCGCGCAATCGGGCTCGAGCAGGCGTTTGACGTCCTCGATCGAGGCGAGCCCGCCCGAAGCGATGACGGGAATGGCGACCGCCTCGGCGAGCGCCACGGTCGCGGAGACGTTGAGCCCCTGCAACACGCCGTCGCGCCCGATGTCGGTGTAGATCAGCGCCGCGACGCCGGCGTCCTCGAAGCGGCGCCCGAGATCGAGCGCGGAAATATCCGAAGTCCTGGCCCAACCGTCGACGGCGACGCGGCCTTCGCGCGCGTCGATGCCGACCGCGATGCGGCCGGGATTGCGTCGCGCCGCCTCCTGCACGAAGGCGGGGTCTTCGACCGCGGCGGTGCCGATGATCACCCGCGCCACGCCCTTTTCGAGCCAGCCGTTCACCGTCTTCATGTCGCGCACGCCGCCGCCGAGCTGCACTTTCATCGTCACGCCGGCCAGTATGCCTTCGACCGCCGACGCGTTCATCGGCTTGCCGGCGAAGGCGCCGTCGAGATCGACCACGTGCAGCCATTCGAAGCCTTGGGTCGCGAAGCGCCGCGCTTGCGCGGCCGGGTCGCGGTTGAACACGGTCGCCTGCCCCATGTCGCCGCGAACCAGGCGCACGCACTCGCCGCTCTTGAGGTCGATGGCGGGGAAGAGAATCACGGGCGCCACTGGAGGAAATTGGCGATCAGAGCCAGACCGAGCGTCTGGCTCTTCTCGGGGTGGAACTGCGTGCCGACGATATTGTCGCGCCCGACCATCGCGGTCACCGGCCCGCCGTAATCGGCGATGGCGACGACGTCCTCGGGATC
Source organism: Roseiarcus sp. (assembly GCA_050015575.1). Lineage (GTDB taxonomy): Bacteria > Pseudomonadota > Alphaproteobacteria > Rhizobiales > Beijerinckiaceae > Roseiarcus. Next base: position 1,494 of record JBEKBD010000131.1, read on the forward strand.
GAGCGGGTAAAGCTGGAACGAGTGGACGAAATAGGCGTGCAGTCCGTTCTCGCCGACGGCGATTCCCGTCAGCACGGGATGGGCGCGCTTCACCGTCAAGGTGTTCCAGCCCATGTGGGGGACCTTCAAGCCGGGAATATCGGGAACGATCGGCGCCACGTCGCCGCGGATCCAATCGAGGCCGCCGACGACCTCGTGTTCGAGACCGCGCGTCGCCATCAGTTGCATGCCGACGCAGATGCCGAGGAACGGCCGCCCGCGGCGGCGCACCGCTTCTTCCAGCGCCTCGACCATGCCGGGAACCGCGTCGAGCCCGCGCCGGCAATCGGCGAAGGCGCCGACGCCCGGCAGCACGATGTGCTCGGCGCGCGCGACGTCCTCCGGGCGACTGGTCACCTTGACTTCGCGCTTCAAGCCGGCTTCGCGCGCGGCGCGCTCGAACGCCTTGCGAGCCGAGTGCAAATTGCCCGAACCGTAGTCGACGATCGCGACGCTCATGTCAGCGGCCCGCTTCCGGGAAGAGTCCGAGGACGTCGGGCGGCGCCGAAGGCGGCGGGCCGAAAGCGGCGGGCGGCGCGCTGCGCGGCGCCGGCCGGACGCGAGCGCGAGCAAGAAAGCCCAGTTCGGCGATTGAAAGGTCCGGGGCGCAGACAAGGTCGGCGAGCGGCCGCCCGCCGCGCGTCAGCGCGGCGCCTTGCAGGGCGCGGCCCTCGAGGCCGAGATAGAGCGCGCTCAGCGCATAGAGCCAAAAGGCCGCATTCGCGCCGAGGACGCCGCCCGCGGCGGCGAAGCCGACGAGCGCGGCTGCGACGATCCACAGCGCGAGCGGGCGCCACAGCCGATGGGCGAGGAGCCAGATCGGTCCCAACACCAACGCCGCCGCGCAAAAACCGAGCTTCAGGAATTCGGCGCGCTCCAACGCCGTCGCCGGCTCGCCGTCGCCGGCCGAACAATGCACCGCATAGATCGCCATGGGCGTGTCGCCGTCCGTCGCGGATGGCCTCCTCTGACCTACGCCAGCTTACAGCGCGCCCTTGGTCGAGGGAATGCGCTGGCCCTGCCTCTGATCGATTGCAAGCGCGGCGCCAAGCGCGCGCGCTACGCCCTTGAAGCAGGATTCCGCGATATGGTGGCTATTGGCCCCATAAAGCGACTCGACGTGCAGCGTCAGGCCGGCGTGGACGCTGAGCGCCTGGAAGAACTCGCGCGTGAGCTCGACGTCGAAGGCGCCGATCTTTTCCGTCGGAAACTCGACGCGAAAGACCAGAAACGGGCGTCCCGACACGTCGAGCGCGACGCGGGTCAATGCCTCGTCCATCGGCGTGAGGCAATCGGCGAAGCGCGCGATGCCGCGCTTGTCGCCGAGCGCTTGCGCGAGCGCCTGGCCGAGTGCGATGCCGACGTCCTCGACGGTGTGGTGGTCGTCGACATGCCGATCGCCCTCGGCGCGGATGGCGATATCGATGAGCGAATGGCGCGCGAGCTGCTCGAGCATGTGATCGAAAAAGCCGACGCCGGTCGAAACGTTCGCCTTGCCTGAACCGTCGAGGTCGACGGCGGCTTCGATCGCTGTCTCGTTCGTTTTGCGCGATATGGCGCCCTTGCGCATGATTTATCCTTCGCATGACAAAGATTTGGGCGCGGTGATAGCAAGCCTAGCGCCGCTTGGCCACCCGCAAGCCGCGAGGGTCCAAGGGCGAGCGCGGTCGCTTCGCCCACGCCGAGCGCATGACGAAGCGCTGTCGTCTCCGTTTCAAGCGGCGGGTCGTCTCCGACGCTCTTTTCCCGGGACCGAGCGGTTTCAGTCGCATGTTAGGCAGCTTTCTTCCGCCTGGCGGCGAGCGCGCGGAGAGAGCGAATCGACGCTCATAATATACGTGCTGATATTGTTTATTTGGCGACGCGATAGCCGGCTCGCCCTTATGCCTTGTCGCCCCCGGGCGCTCAGCCGGTCAGCTCCGACCCGGCAGGGAGCGCCGTCGACTTCTTGAAAGCCCCTTGTTTCCGAAGTCTTGCAGCTGTCAACGGCGCACGCGTCCGGCGATCCCGCCCCGCTACACCCGCACCGGCCGGTCGGGAAACGAAAGCTGTTCCTTCGCCCGCCACTCGTGGGTGACGTAGTTGAGGATCGCCGAGCGACGCACCCCTTGAATCGGGCGCTTCTCGAAGCCGTGCCAGGTGTCGTCGCCGGGCACGAACACTAGCGCCGCGCCGCGCTGGAACGGCGAAACGCCGAAGTGGCGGTCGCGGCTCCAATAGATGTCGGTGCCGAGCGTCTCGTGGCCGGGGCCGTCGGAGAGATAGATCAGACAGGTGAATTTCTTCACGCCGAGATCGGTGTGCGGCTCCAGCCAGAAGCCGTCGACGTCCTGGGCGTATTCCAGGCGCAGGAACGTGTCGTCGATCGGGGCGGCGAACGCCTCGTGAATGAGACGGACGATCGGCTGCGATTGCAGCGCCTCGGCGACCGCGCGCATGACGGGGAAACGCGCCATCGCCGCCGCGTCGAAATAGCTGCGCCGGTCGTTGTGCAATTCGCGCCGTCCCGAAACGCCGTCGAGCGCCGGCGCGGCGAACGGAAGCTCGGCCAATCCCTTGGCGACGTCGGCCGGAAGGACGTTCTCCAACAGAAAGTGGCGGTAGGGCGTCGGATAAGTCCGGCGCGCCGCGACCGCCGCCGAAAATGCCGCCGCGATGCGGGCGGCCTCGGGGCTCGAGGCGTGAAAAGCCGCCCCTTGCGCGCTCTGAACCGACATCACGTTCCTCCCTTGCGGCGCGAAAAGCAAATACGCGGCGTTCAGCCCATTCCCAGGGCCGCCAGATAGAGCTCGAGGATTTCCTCCTCCTCGCGGCGCTTGTCGCGGTCCTGCTTGCGGATCGACACGACCTTGCGGATGACCTTCGCATCGAAGCCGGCGCCCTTGGCTTCGGCGTAAACGTCCCTGACATCGTCGCCGAGCGCCTTCTTTTCCTCCTCGAGCCGCTCGATGCGTTCGATGAACGCGCGCAGATGCCCCCCATCGACGGCTTCGGAATTCTTGGCGACCAGAGCTTCGCTCATGCCACAATCCAACATGTAAAAAGAGACCGAATTTCGCACTCCAGCCATGGCCGGGCGCGCGCGGCGCGTCAAGTCGCGTCGCTTTCGCTCCCGAGCCTCGCGCCCGCAGCCTCTTGCTCGATCGAAGCGGCGAGAATAAGGACCGGCCGGCGTTTTCGCGGGCGGCGGCCCGCCCACGGCGGTTGGGCTGGAATCGGATGACGCGGACAAGTCCGACGGCCAAATCGCGCGGCGGCTTTGGCGCGCCTTTCGCGGCGCTGGTCGTCGGCGCCGTGGCGATGGGCGCTTCGCCGATCTTCGTGCGGCTCGCCGACGTCGGGCCCTACGCCAGCGCGTTCTGGCGCGTCGCGCTGGCGCTGCCCGCCCTCTATGCCTGGACGCGTTTCGCCGAATCCGGCACCGGCCCCACGCAACGCTTCGGCGCCGCGACGATTCTGGCCGGCCTCGCCTTCACCGGCGACTTGTTCTTCTGGCATCTCTCCATCGTCACCACCCGCGTCGCCAACGCGACGTTCTTCGCCACCACGGCGCCGATCTGGGTGGTCGTGTTCGGCTGGCTGATCCTAGGCGAGCGCGCCCAGGCCAAGACGCTGGCGGGCCTCGCCCTGTGCCTTCTCGGCGGCGCGGCGCTGCTGGCGCAGAGCCTGCACGTGAGGCCGGCGGGCGCGATCGGCGATCTCTTCGGCATCGCCACCGGCGTGTTCTTCGGTCTTTATTTTCTCGCCGTGAAAGCCGCGCGCGGCCGCAGCTCGGCGGCGCGCGTCACCTTTGAAGCCACGGCCATCACCGCCGCGCTGCTGTTCCTCGTCGCCCTCGCCCTGGAGCCGACGATCCTGCCGCACAGCGTGAAGGGCGCAGCGGCGCTGCTGGCGATGGCCTGGATCAGCCACGCCGGCGGCCAGGGCCTGCTCGCGGTGGCGCTCGGCCGCCTGCCGGCTGCGTTTTCTTCGCTGGTCATCTTCCTCGAAGCGATCGCCGCGGCAGGATTCGCTTATCTGCTGCTCGGCGAGCTGGTCTCGGTCGTTCAGGCGCTCGGCGGCCTGGCGATTCTCGCCGGCATCTACGTGGCGCGACCGAGCTGAGCGCGCGCCGTTGTCGCGGCAAGCGCCGCGTGGCGCACGGTTGACACGCCGGCCTCGCCGACGAATATGGCGCTCCGATGCGCGACGTGAATGGTCATGGATTGGAAATTCGTTTTTGCGCTTGTCGGTTCGGCGATCTTCGCCATATTGCCCGCGCGGGCCGACTTCCGCTTGTGCAACCTCACCGCTAATCGCGTCAGCGTCGCCTTGGCCTATACCGACGGGCAGAACTGGGTTAGCGAGGGTTGGTGGAACCTCAAGTCCCAGGATTGCGACACGCTGTTGCGCGGCGCGCTGGCGGCGCAATTTTATTACGTCTACGCGATGGACGAGCGCGGCGGCGAGTGGAAGGGCAAGGCGTTCATGTGCACCAGCGACCGCGAATTCAAGATCGAGGGCCGTGAGAATTGTTTCGTGCGCGGCTTCGACCGCACCGGGTTTTTCGAGGTCGACACCGGCAAGGAAGCCAAGAATTGGACCGTGCAGCTCACCGATCCGGGCAACCCTTGAGCGTTCCGCCGCTCGATCCTTGCCGCCGGCGTCGCGTCGCCGTGAGACGCGAGTCGAGAAAGACCCGGCGCGGCGGATTCCTCCGCGACGCAGTATCGATGGAGAGGACGCTTTGATTCGACGTCGACGCCGCATCAAGATCATCGCCACGCTCGGCCCGGCATCGGCCGATCGGGCGACGGTGGCCGCGCTGTTCGAGGCGGGCGCCGACGTCTTTCGCATCAACATGAGCCACGCCTCGCACGACGCGATGCGCGAGCAGGTGGCGAGGATTCGTTCGCTCGA
>JBEKBD010000132.1:0-6389 GCA_050015575.1 Roseiarcus sp.
CATCTTGTCGATCTCGTCGAGCAGGAACAGCGGGTTGGAGGTCTTCGCCTTGCGCATCGACTGGATGACCTTGCCGGGCATCGAGCCGATGTAGGTGCGCCGATGGCCGCGAATCTCCGCTTCGTCGCGCACCCCGCCGAGCGACATGCGCACGAATTCGCGCCCGGTCGCCCTGGCGATCGATTTGCCCAGCGAGGTCTTGCCGACGCCGGGAGGGCCGACGAGACACAGGATCGGCCCGGTCAGCTTGTTGGCGCGCTGCTGCACCGCCAGGTACTCGACAATGCGCTCCTTGACCTTTTCGAGGCCGAAGTGATCGGCGTCGAGGATCGCCTGCGCGGCCGGCAGGTCTTTCTTGATCTTCGACTTTTTCTGCCAGGGGATCGAAAGCAGCCAATCGAGATAATTGCGCACCACCGTCGCCTCGGCGGACATCGGCGACATTTGACGCAGCTTCTTGACCTCGCCCAGCGCCTTTTCGCGCGCTTCCTTGCTGAGCTTGGTCTTCTTGATGCGATCCTCGAGCTCGGACATCTCGTCCTTGCCGTCCTCGTCGCCGAGTTCCTTCTGGATCGCCTTCATCTGCTCGTTGAGATAGTACTCGCGCTGCGTCTTCTCCATCTGGCGCTTGACGCGCGTGCGGATGCGCTTCTCGACCTGCAGGACCGAGATTTCGCTCTCCATCAGGCCGAGGCACTTCTCGAAACGCTTGGCGATCGAATGGATTTCCAGGATCGCCTGCTTGTCGGCGAGCTTGACCGCCAGATGCGAGGCGATGGTGTCGGCGAGCTTGCCGTAATCCTCGATCTGGGTGACCGCGGCGACGACTTCGGGCGAAATCTTCTTGTTGAGCTTCACGTAATTCTCGAACTCGGACACCACCGAGCGCGACAGCGCCTCCGCCTCGATCGGATCGATCGGTTCGTCCGCCACCGCTTCGGCTTCCGCCTCGTAATAGCTGTCGTTGGGCAGGTAGGCTCTGACCCGGGCGCGCGTTTCGCCTTCGACCAGAACCTTCACGGTGCCGTCGGGCAGTTTCAGCAATTGCAGCACTTTCGCCAACGTGCCGGTCGAGAAGATCGCGTCGGTCGCGGGATCGTCGTCGGCGGCGTTCATCTGGGTCGCCAGCAGAATCGGCTTGTCCGCCCGCATCACTTCCTCGAGGGCGCGAATCGACTTCTCGCGGCCGACGAACAACGGCACGATCATATGCGGGAACACGACGATGTCGCGCAGCGGCAGAATCGGATAGGCGCCGAGCGAGCCGGGGGCGGTCGTCTTGCGGGTGCTGGTCATGATCGATCCTGCTTCATGGTGACCTAGGCGCGGCCGATTCTTCGCCCCGAGCATGAAACGCCAATCGGCCGACGAGTCCCGGCCCACATCAAAAAGACGCCGGAATTCGACGCCTCGCGCCGGCAGGGGTCAACGGCCCCGCACACGCTTCGACGCTTGACGGAATTCATATCGCTCGACCGACGCAAAACCGGCCGCCGACCTAGATGGCGGCTCCCTACGCGAGTTTCAAGCGTCAAAGGCGCCCACTGGCGCGGGTGCCGGTTCAGCCGGCTTTCTCGGCGCGCTCGGAATAAATGTAGAGCGGTCTCGCCTTGCCGTCGACCACCTCGGGTCCGATCACCACCTGCTCGACCCCGTCGAGGCCGGGAAGATCGAACATCGTGTCGAGCAAAATGCCCTCCATGATGGAGCGCAATCCGCGCGCGCCGGTGCGCCGGTCGATCGCCTTCTTGGCGACGACGCTCAGCGCCTCCTCCTGGAAGGTGAGGTCGGTGTTCTCCATTTCGAACAGGCGCTGATATTGCTTGACCAGCGCGTTCTTCGGCTCGGTCAGGATCTTCTTCAGCGCATCCTCGTCGAGATCCTCCAGCGTCGCGATGACCGGCAGGCGGCCGACGAATTCCGGGATCAGGCCGAACTTGAGCAGATCTTCGGGCTCGACGAGGCGGAACACCTCGCCGGTGCGCCGATCGTCGGGCGACTGGACCTTGGCGGCGAAGCCGATCGACGTGCCCCGGCCGCGCGCCGAGATGATCTTCTCGAGCCCCGAGAAAGCGCCGCCGCAGATGAACAGAATGTTGGTGGTGTCGACCTGCAGGAACTCCTGCTGGGGATGCTTGCGCCCGCCCTGCGGCGGCACGCTGGCGATCGTGCCTTCCATGATCTTGAGCAGCGCCTGCTGCACGCCTTCGCCCGACACGTCGCGGGTGATCGAAGGATTGTCCGACTTGCGGCTGATCTTGTCGATCTCGTCGATGTAGACGATGCCGCGCTGCGCGCGCTCGACGTTGTAGTCGGAGGCCTGCAGCAACTTGAGGATGATGTTCTCTACGTCCTCGCCGACGTAGCCGGCCTCGGTCAGGGTCGTCGCGTCGGCCATGGTGAAGGGGACGTCGAGGATGCGCGCCAGCGTCTGGGCGAGCAGGGTCTTGCCCGAGCCGGTCGGCCCGATCAGCAGAATGTTCGACTTGGCCAGTTCGACGTCGCTGTGCTTGGTCGCGTGATTGAGCCGCTTGTAGTGGTTGTGCACCGCGACGGAGAGGACGCGTTTCGCCTGCGGCTGGCCAATGACGTAATCGTCGAGCACCTTGCAAATTTCGCGCGGGGTCGGGATGCCGTCCTTGCTCTTGACCAGCGCGGTCTTGCTCTCCTCACGGATGATGTCCATGCACAATTCGACGCATTCGTCGCAAATGAACACGGTCGGGCCGGCGATGAGCTTGCGGACCTCGTGCTGGCTTTTGCCGCAGAAAGAGCAATAGAGCGTGCTTTTCGAATCGCCTTCGGCCTTGGCCATTTTTCATTCTCCGTTCCGGCCGCCCCAGTCGAAGCGATTCGGCCGACGCCCGACTGCACAGCGTAGATAAAGCATCCTAACAAACCGTAGCGCCGGACTGGCACGCTCCGCCAACGCCCCTTAACGTTACGCAAGAACTGGACCGCGACGACAAGGGCGACGCGGCTTCGGCGACATGCAACCACCAATCGCGGCGCAAAATCAACCCCGCCTTCCGCCGCCGCCCCGCCCGGCGGGACGGGCGCGGCGCCCCCGCGTCCGCTCCGAACGCGCCTCGCGTTCGCTAAGGCGATGTTATCAGATCGGTTTCGGCTCCTCGGGTTCGGTCGCGCGCTTGACGACGACCTCGTCGACGATGCCGAACGCTTTTGCCTCTTCCGCGGACATGAAGTGGTCGCGATCGAGCGTGCGCTCGATCGATTCGTAGGTTTGCCCGGTGTGTTGGACGTAGATTTCGTTGAGGCGCCGCTTCACCTTGAGGATGTCCTCGGCATGGCGCTGGATGTCGGATGCCTGCCCCTGGAAGCCGCCGGAGGGCTGGTGGACCATGACGCGCGAGTTTGGCAATGCGTAGCGCATGCCCTTCTCGCCGGCGCACAGCAACAGCGAGCCCATCGACGCGGCCTGGCCGATGCACATCGTCGTCACCTTCGGCCGAATGAACTGCATCGTGTCGTAGATCGACAGGCCGGCGGACACCACGCCGCCCGGCGAGTTGATGTACATCGCGATCTCTTTCTTGGGGTTGTCGGCCTCGAGAAACAACAACTGCGCGACCACCAGCGAGGCGGACATGTCCTCGACCGCCCCGACCACGAAAATAATGCGCTCCCTGAGCAGGCGCGAGAAAATGTCGAACGAGCGTTCGCCCCGCGCCGATTGTTCGATGACGATCGGAACCAATTGGTTGAAGTAGGTGTCGACGGGATCGTACATCGGGGTGTCTTTCAGTGGGAATCGGTCGGCGTCGTAGAGTTAGATAGGGGCCGCCGCGCCGTTGCGAAAGGGGCGCGTTCCGAGGCGCCCGCTTCCCCGGGCCAGGCGGCGGTGGCCGCCGCGTCTACTTGGCGGGGACTTCGTCCTCGTCGGCTTTCAGCAATTCGCTCACCGTCACCTTGCGGTCCTCGACCTTGGCGAGGCCGAGGATGTGGTCGACCACCTTTTCCTCGTAGATGGGCGCCCGGAGTTCGGCCAGCGCCTGCTGGTTCTTGCGGTAGAACTCCCAGACCTCCTTCTCCTGGCCGGGGAAGGAGCGGGCGCGCGCGACCAACGCCTGCGTCATTTCCTCGTCGCTGATCTTGACGTCCGCTTTCGTGCCGACTTCGGCGAGCAACAGCCCCAAGCGGACGCGGCGCTCGGCGATGGCGCGATACTCGCCGCGCGCCGCCTCCTCGGTGGTGTTCTCGTCGGCGAAAGAGCGGCCCGAGGCCTTCTGCTCGGCCTCGACCTGCGTCCAGATCGAGGTGAACTCCTGATCGACGAGGCCCTGCGGCAATTCGAAGGAATAGCGCGCCGCCAGCGCGTCGAGCAGCTTGCGCTTGACCTTCTCGCGCGAGCGCCGCGCGTAATCCGCGGCGATGCGCTGGCGCAGCGACTCCTTCAACTGATCGAGGCTTTCGGCTCCCGCGCTCTTGGCGAATTCGTCGTCGATGGCGAAAGGCTCCGGCGCGGCGACGGCCTTCACCGTCACGTCGAAATCGGCTTTCAGGCCGGCGAGCTTGCGCACCGCGTAGTTCTCGGGAAACGTCACCTGGACCGCGCGCCGCTCGCCGGCGACCGCGCCGAGCAGCTGTTCCTCGAAACCGGGAAGGAAAGCCTTGGAGCCGATCACGACCTCGACGTCTTGGCTCGAGCCGCCCTCGAAAGGCTCGCCCTTGATCGCGCCGGAATAGTCGACCGTGACGCGATCGAAATTCTCGGCCTTGCCCCCCGCGGACCTGTCGGAATAGACGCGCCGATCCTGGACGAGGCGCAGCAGCACGGCCTCGACTTCGCTTTCCTCGACCTCGGCGACCGGCCGCTCGAGCGTCAGATCGGACAACTCGCCGACCTCGAATTTCGGCAGCACCTCGAGCGCGACCTTGAAGGCGAGGTCGCCGCGCGCGTCGAGCGCCGCCTCGATCGCGTCCTTGTCGCCAGGCAGCTCGATCTTGGGCTCCAGCGCCAGGCGCAGGCCGTTGTCGTCGACGATCTGCTTGTTGGCGGCGTTGATCGCGTCCTGCATGATGTCGGTCATCACCGAGCGGCCGTAGACGCGCCGGAGATGCGCCAGCGGCACTTTGCCCGGGCGAAAGCCGTTGATCTTCACCTTCGTCTTGAGCTCGGCCAGTTGCGCCTCCAGGCGCGAGGATAGGTCGCTCGCCGACAGAACGATGTCGTATTCGCGCCTCAACCCTTGGCTCAGCGTCTCGGTGACCTGCATTTCAACCCGCCCTATGTCAAAATTCTAACCCGCGGCCGCGCCGCTCGAACTTCAAGAGAACCTTCCGGAAGCGGCAGGGCTGCGCGAGCGCCCTTGGCGAAGATGGTGCGGGCGGAGGGGTTCGAACCCCCACGACTTTCAGGTCACCGGAACCTAAATCCGGCGCGTCTACCAGTTCCGCCACGCCCGCATCCCGCGCTGCTCCGCAGGAGAGGCTGGTCTGCTTTGGGCGCGGTCTATAGCAGCTTGGCCCGCGCGCGCCAAAGGAAAATGCGCGGGCGGCGGGGCCGGCGGGGCCGGTCAATCCCGGATGGAGGCGGCCAGCGCGATGGTGAAAATTCCGCCCGCGAGCGCCAACGCAGTTGCGCCGCTGGCATCGTTCTCTATGAATCGCCACGAGGCCGCGGCGATCGCGATCAGCGCGAGGCCGAGGATCAAACCGAGGAAGGCGATGAATTTATCCATGGGTCGGCTCCTGCCGCCGCGCTCGCAAATGCGGCGCCGGCGTCGTTGTGCCGAAATGGAACGATTCTCGCCGGGCGGGCGCGCATGCGCGTGAACCGGCGCGTGTTCCTGAGCGGCGGCGGCGCGGCCAGCCTTTGGGTCTGGCGGGGCGGCGCGCGCGCCCAGGCTCCGGCGCCGGCGCCGGCCGGCGGGCCTCGCCGCCTCGAGGCCGGGCCCGCCTCCTGCCAGATCGCGGCGCCGCCGGCCGCCGTGACGCGGCTTCTCGCCTATAACGGGGCCGCGCCCGGCCCCTTGCTTCGCCTGCGCAAGGGCGAAGAGCTGGCGCTGCGGCTCGCCAACCGGCTCGAAGAGGGCACGACGCTCAGCTTTCCCGGCCTGCGGACGGCGAACGCCGCGGCGGGGATCGGCGGTCTGACGCAGCCCCTCGTCGCGCCCGGGGCCGATCTCGACATTCGCTTCACGCCGCCCGACTCCGGCTTCAACCTCTATCTTCCCGACGCCGGCGCCGCCACCGCACGGCAGATCGGCAGCGGGCTCTTCGGCCCGATCCTGGTCGAGGAGGCGAGCCCACCGGCGGCGGATTTGGAAGCCATCGTCGTCCTTGCGGACTGGCGGCTCGACGAAGAGGGGCGGATCAAGGACGATTTTTCCGATTCCGCCCTCGCCCGCGGCGCCGGGCGGCTCGGC
>JBEKBD010000133.1:0-6345 GCA_050015575.1 Roseiarcus sp.
CCGGCGCGATTTCGACGCTTATCGCGTCGACGAAAAGGCCTGCGCCGAAGAGATCGGCCGCGTCTATCGCGAGAGCGGCGCCGTCATCGACCCGCACACGGCGGTCGGCGTCAACGCGGCGCGGCGCGCGCTGGCGCGCGATCCCGCGACCCCGCTCGTCGCGCTGGCGACCGCCCATCCCGCGAAGTTTGCCGACGCGGTCGAGCGCGCGATCGGGCTGCGTCCCGCCTTGCCGCCGCCCTGGCGCGACATCGAATCGCGCCAGGAGCGATTGAGCGTCCTGCCCGCCGACGCGGCGGCGGTGGCGCAATTCGTCCGCGCTCGCGTGAGGGCGGCGGCGTGAGCGTGCGCTTCACCACCCTGCCTTCGGGTCTGCGCGTCGTCACCGACGCGGCGCCGCATTTGCGCACCGCCGCGCTCGGCGTCTTCGTCAGCGCCGGATCGCGCCACGAGGCCGACGACGAACACGGGCTGTCGCATCTGCTCGAACACATGGCGTTCAAGGGCACGCGCCGGCGCAGCGCGCGCGAAATCGCCGAGGCGATCGAAAACGCCGGCGGCGATCTCAACGCCGAGACCGGCGTCGAGCAGACCGCCTATTTCGCCCGGGTGCTCGGCGAGGAGGTCGACCTGGCGCTCGACGTCCTCGCCGACATCCTGACCGAGAGCCGGTTCGACGCCGAGGAGCTCGGCAGGGAGAAGAACGTCATCATCCAGGAAATCGGCGCCGTCGAAGACACCCCCGACGACCTCGTCTTCGACCTCTTCACCGCGGCGGCCTGGCCCGAACAGCCGATCGGTCGGCCGATCCTGGGCACGCGCGAAGGCGTCGCCGCCTTCGATCGCCACGCCATCGACGCCTATTTGCTGCGCCACTACCGCGCCGGCGCTTCGATCGTCGCCGCCGCCGGCGCGGTCGACCACGACCATATCGCCGCCCACGCCGAGGCCCTTCTCGGCGCTTTCGGCGCCGCGAGCGCCGCGCCGCCGCGGCCCGCCGCCTATCGCGGCGGCGAAATCCTGGTCAAGAAGAAGCTCGAGCAGACCCATATCGTCGTCGGCTTCGAGGGTCGCGCGGTCCGGGCGCCCGACCACGACGCCGCGCACCTCTTCGCCGCCGCGACCGGCGGGGGCATGTCGTCGCGCCTGTTTCAAGAAGTGCGGGAACGGCGCGGCCTCGCCTATTCCATCTATACGTTTCACTGGGCCTATTCGGACTCCGGCCTGTTCGGCTTCTACGCCGGCGCGGCCGCCAAGGACGCCGGCGAACTGATGGCCGCCGCGCTCGATTGCCTCGCCGAGGCGACCGAGCGCCTCGACGAAGGCGAGGTTCGCCGCGCCAAGGCGCAGATGAAGGTCTCGATGCTGACCGCCCTCGAATCGCCGAGCGCGCGCGCCCAACAGCTCGCGCGCCAGACCTTCGTCTACGGCGCTCCGCTGTCGCTCGAAGACATGCTCGCGCGCATCGACGCGGTCACCGTCGACGACGTCCGCAGGGCGGGCGCGGCGATGCTGGCGTCTTCGCCGACCGTCGCGGCGATCGGCGGCGTCGGCAGGGCGCTCGATCGCATCGGGGTGGCGCGGCGCCTGAGAGGAGGGTAGAGAGCCGGACATGGCGCTTTTCCGTCTTGCCAAGGCCGCCGAAGGCGAACCGCTGCTGCGCGGCGACGGCGTCACCCTGCGCCCCGCGGTGATCGGGGATTTTCCCGCCTGGGCGCGCCTGCGCGACCAGAGCCGCGCGTTCCTGACGCCCTGGGAGCCGACTTGGCCCGAGGACGACCTCACCCGCGCCGCGTTCCGACGCCGCCTGCGCCGTCAGGCCGAGGAAATGGAGCGCGACGAATCCTTCGCCTTTCTCATCTTCGATGCGACCTCCGAGGACTTGCTCGGCGGCTTGACCCTCGGCGGCATCCGCCGCGGCGTCGCCCAGGCGGCGACGCTCGGCTATTGGATGGGCGCCCGGCACGCCGGCAAGGGACATATGACGCGCGCGGTCGCCGCGGCGGTGCGGTTCGGCTTCGCCACGTTGCGCCTGCATCGCATCGAAGCGGCCTGCATTCCCGACAACGCCCCGTCGATCGCGCTGCTGCAGCGCAACGGCTTCCGTCCCGAAGGGCTGGCGCGCGCCTATTTGAAGATCAACGACGCGTGGCGCGATCACGTCCTGTTCGCGCTCGTCGACGGCGAGGCGACGCGCCTTGACTGAACCCGTCATGTTCGACCTGCCTTCGTGCGACGCCAAGGCGTCCCGCGCGGTCCGGCGGCGCTCGCTCGGCATGGCGGCGTTCTTGCTCTGCGCGGTTCTGGGCTGCCCGGCCGCCCTCGCGGTTCAATCGGTGCGCGTTCCCGTCGACGCCGATGCGATCGACCTCTCGTCGGCCATCGAACATTTCGGCGCGCAGGGCGACCGCATCCAGGTTTCGACCGCGCCCGGCGCCGACGGCATCGTGCGGCGCATCGAAGTCAGCGCGCTGGAGGCGGGGGCGCAACCGGCGTGGATCGTCTTCGCGCTCACCAACGACTCGGACGAGCAACTGACCCGCCTGATCGTCGCGCCGCACTTCCGCTTCGTCGGTTCGGGCGTGGTGTGGCCGGATCTCGGCTCCTCGCGCATCACCACCATCACCGCCAGCCAGGGCAGTCCGCCCGAGCGCGAGGACCGTGTCGACGCCGACGTCTTCGCCCTGACGCTCGATCCCGGCGCGACCGTCACTTATGTGGCGGAGCTGCGCACGCCCTCGCTGCCGCAGATCTATCTCTGGGAGCCGGACGCCTACAAGGACAAAGGGACGAGCCTTACGCTCTACCAGGGCATCCTCATCGGCGTCGCCGGGCTGCTGGCGCTGTTCCTGACGATCGTATTCGTCGTGCAGGGCGCCCTGGTTTTTCCCGCCGCGGCGGCGCTGGCTTGGGCGGTGTTCGCCTATGTCTGCATCGACTTCGGCTTCTGGCGGAAGATTTTCGGCTTTGGCGACGAGGCCGAGCGCATCTGGCGCGCCAGCGTCGAGGCGACGATCGGCGCGACGTTGATCATCTTCCTCTTCGCTTACCTGAATTTGCGCCGTTGGCACGTGCGTTTCCTCCATATCGGGCTGGTCTGGCTGCTGTTCATGGCGGTCGTGGTCGCGCTTTCCGTCTACAACGCGTCGATCGCCGCGGGCGTGGCGCGCATCTCGATCGCCACCGTCGCGACGATCGGATTTCTGTTGATCCTGAGCATGGCGGCGCGCGGCTCGGATCGCGCGGTCATGCTGATCCCGACCTGGTTCCTTCTCGTCGTCTGGGTCGTCGCCGCCGGCGCCGCGGCGCTCGGCGCGTTGACCAACGATCTGACCGCGCCCGGACTCATCGGCGGGTTGGTGCTGATCGTGATGCTGATCGGCTTCACCATCATGCAGAACGCCTTCTCGGCGACGAACGGGGCGCGCACGGGCGGGGCCGACGCGGAACGCCGGGCGCTGGCGATGACCGGATGCGGCGACGCGATCTTCGATTGGAACGTCGGCGCGGACCAGATCCACGTCAGCGCCGAAGTCGAAAGCCAGCTCGGCCTCAGACGCGGCGCGCTCGAAGGGCCGGCCGCCGCATGGCTCGACATTCTTCACCCGCTCGATCGCGACCGCTATTCGGCGGCGCTCGAGGGCCTCCTCCAACAGAGTTCGGGCCGCATCAATCACGACATCCGCCTGCGCGGCGCCGACAGCCGGTATCATAGTTTCGTCTTGAAGGCGCGGCCGGTCGTCAATGCGGCGGGCGAAGTCGTGCGCGTCATCGGCGCGCTTTCCGACGTCACCGAAATCAAGGACGCGGAGGAGCGCATCCTGCACGACGCGATCCACGACAATTTGACCGGACTTCCCAATCGCGAGTTGTTCTTCGACCGGCTTGGCGCCGCATTGATCCAGGCCCAGCGTCCCGGCGCGCCGGCGCTGGCGGCGCTGGCGGTCGACATCGACCGCTTCCAGGAGATCAACGACGCGCTCGGAATGTCGTTCGGCGATTCGGCGCTGTTGACGGCGGCGCGCCGACTCGGCCGCCAACTCAAACCCGGCGATACGCTCGCGCGCATCGGCGGCGACCAGTTCGGCGTCATTGTGACGCTCGATGGCGGCGAGGACGAAGTCGCCGGGTTCGCCGAGTCGTTGCGCGCGCTGATGATCGCCCCGATCAGTTTCGGCGATCGCGAAGTCGCGCTCACCGTCTCCATCGGCCTCGCCGTCTTCGACCCCTCGCAGCACGCCAAGGGCGCCGACCTCCTCGCCGACGCGGAAATCGCCCTCGCCAACGCCAAGAAGGCCGGCGGCGACCGCGCCGAGATCTTCGCCGCCGGAATGCGCGCCGTGCGCTCGAACCGCCTTTCGCTCGCCAACGATCTGCGCTACGCGCTCGAACGGGGCGAGATCGCCGTGATGTTCCAGCCGATCGTGCGGCTCGAGGACCGCACCGTCGCGGGGTTCGAAGCGCTGCCGCGCTGGCGTCATCCGCGCCTCGGCGTGCTCGGGCCCGCCGATTTCTTTTCTCTCGGCGAGTCGAACGACGCCCTCGTCGAAATCGGCGTCTTCGCCATCGAAACGACGGCGCGCGAACTCGCGGCGTGGCAGAAGGCGCTCGAAGTGACGCCGCCGATCTTCGCCAGCATCAATATCTCGTCGCGCCAGATGCTCAGCCACGATCTTCTCGGCGACGTCAGAACGGCGCTCAACCGCCATTACGTCCTGCGCGGCACGCTGAAACTCGAAATCGCCGAGAGCGTGGTGATGGAAAACCCGGAACTCGCCGTTCAATTGCTGCAGCGGGTGCGCGAACTCGGCGCCGGCTTGGCGCTCGACGATTTCGGCGCCGGCTACACCTCGCTGGGCCATCTGCAACGCTACCGTTTCGATACGCTCAAGATCGATCCTTCGCTGGTCAAGCCGAACGGCCCGGGGGGGCGCCCGGCGATCCTGCGTTCGGTGGTCGCGATGGCCCACGATCTCGGCATGGATGTGATCACCGACGGCGCCGAAACCGAGTCGGACGCGATCGAACTCTCGCAAATTGGTTGCGAATTCGCGCAAGGGTTCGCCTTCGGCCAACCGATGAGCGCCACCGCGGCGCGCCGGTTGATGGGCGCGGCGCCGCTCTGAACCGGCCGCGGCCCTGTGAATGGCGGGGAGAATTCGCGCCGCGCCTTGCCAAGCGGCCGCGGAGCGCCGATCTAGAAAAGACCGATGCGATTTTCGACCGCATTCCTCGACGAAATCCGCGCCCGGGTCCCGGTGTCCCAGGTGGTGGGAGCGCGCGTCAAGCTGCGCAAGCAAGGGCGCGAATGGGCGGGGCTGTCGCCGTTCAACCCGGAAAAGACGCCGTCGTTTTTCGTCAACGATCAGAAGGGGTTCTATAAGGATTTTTCGTCGGGGAAATATGGCGACGTCTTCACTTTCCTGATCGACGCC
Organism: Roseiarcus sp.; assembly: GCA_050015575.1. Classification (GTDB taxonomy): domain Bacteria; phylum Pseudomonadota; class Alphaproteobacteria; order Rhizobiales; family Beijerinckiaceae; genus Roseiarcus. The sequence goes on from JBEKBD010000133.1 coordinate 5,436, forward strand.
GAAGGTCTGACCTTTCCCGAAGCGGTCGAACGGCTGGCCGAAATGGCGGGCCTGCCGATGCCGGCGCGCACACGCGAAAGCGAGGAGCGCGAGCAGAAGCGGGCGGGCCTCCACGAAGTTCTCGAACTCGCCGCGCAAGTCTTCGCCTCGACGCTCGACGGGCCTGCGGGCGCGAAGGCGCGCGGCTACCTCGCCGATCGGCGCATCGATCCGGCGGCGCAGCGCCAGTTCGGCTTGGGCTACGCCGCGCCGGACCGCTTCGCTCTCCGCGACGCGCTGGCCGGCCGCGACGTCGACGCCGAGCGGATGATCGAGGCCGGCCTGTTGGTCCACGGCGAGGGGATCGCCGTGCCCTACGACCGATTCCGCGACCGCGTGATGTTCCCGATCCACGACCGCTCCGGCCGCGTCGTCGCGTTCGGCGGCCGAGCTCTGGAGCCCGGCGCCAAGGCCAAATATCTCAATTCTCCGGAAACGGAGCTTTTTCACAAGGGGAGCCTGCTCTTCAACCATCACCGCGCGCGAAGACCCGCCCACGAGCGCGACGAGGTCATCGTCGTGGAAGGCTACGTCGACGCGATCGCGATGACTCAGGTCGGCTTTCCCCAAACCGTCGCCCCGCTCGGCACCGCCTTGACCGGCGACCAATGCGCGCTGTTGTGGAGCATGGCGAGCGAGCCGATCCTCTGTTTCGACGGCGACAAAGCCGGCCAGAGAGCGGCGTTTCGCGCCATCGACACGGCGCTGCCGCTCATCGGCGCCGGCAAGAGCCTGCGCTTCGCCATGCTGCCGGCGGGACAGGACCCGGACGACCTCGCGCGTTCGGGAGGCGCGCCGGCGATCGAGGACGTCTTGCGCCGCGCCCAGCCGCTGGCGGAAATGCTGTTCGCCAGGGAAACCGAGGGCCGGA
>JBEKBD010000134.1:0-6207 GCA_050015575.1 Roseiarcus sp.
GTGAACTGATATTGGGTGGCGCTGACCGCGGTGTCGATCGACAGGTCCTGCACAGGCTGCATGTAGAGCAAAATGCCGGCGATGTCGGCGACCTCCTGCTGCAAGCGGCGGATGACGTCGCTGGCGGTCGATTGGCGCTGCGCGTGCGGCTTGAGGTTGATGAGGAAACGGCCGGAATTGAGCGTGACGTTGGCGCCGTCGACGCCGATGAACGAGGACAGGCTTTCGACGTCCGGATCGGCCGAGATCGCCTTGGCCATGGCTTGCTGACGCTCGGCCATCTTGTCGAAGGAAATGTCTTGGGCGGCCTGAGTGACGCCCTGGATGATTCCGGTGTCCTGCACCGGAAAGAACCCCTTCGGGATAGCGACGTAGAGATATCCGGTGATGAAGAAGGTCGCCAGGGCGACGACGAGCGTCGCGACCTGATGGTTCAGCACGACGTTGAGCGTCGCGGCGTAGAGACGCAGCAGCCCCTGGAAGAAGCGGCCGCCCGTCGCCGCATGGCGGCGCCCGCCTCGCTCGGCGGGGCTCGACTTCAGCAATTTCGCGCACAGCATCGGCACCAGCGTCAGCGAGACGAAGGCGGAGATGACGATCGTCGCCGCCAGCGTAATGGCGAATTCGTGAAATAGGCGCCCGACGACGTCGCCCATGAACAGCAACGGAATGAGCACCGCGATCAGCGAAACGGTGAGCGAAATGATGGTGAAGCCGATTTGCCGCGAACCCTTCAACGCGGCTTCCCTAGGCGGATCGCCATCTTCGAGGTAACGCGAGATGTTCTCGATCACGACGATGGCGTCGTCGACGACGAAACCCGTCGCGACGGTGAGCGCCATCAGCGAGAGATTGTCGAGGCTGAAATTCATCTGGTACATGATCGCCAGCGCGCCGACGAGCGAAAGAGGCACCGACAGGCTGGGAATGATGGTCGCCGGGATGTTGCGCAGGAACAGGAAGATCACCGTCACCACCAGCCCGACCGCGAGCGTCAATTCGAATTCGACGTCGTCGACTGAAGCCCGGATCGTCGTGGTGCGGTCGGTCAACGGCGTGATCGACACCGCTTGCGGCAGCGACGTGGTCAGCGTCGGCAGCAGGGCCTTGATGCTGTCGACGACCTGAATGACGTTGGCGCCGGGCTGGCGCTGGATGTTGACGATCAGCGCCGGCGTCGCGTTCATCCACGCGGAAAGCCGACTGTTCTCCGCCGCGATCTCCACCGTGGCGACGTCGCTCAGCAGGATCGGCGCATTGTTGCGAAAGGCGACGACCGAATTGAGGTAGTCGCGGGGATCGCGGATCTGGTCGTTGGCGTTGATGGCGAAAGATTGCGTCGGGCCGTCGAAATTTCCTTTCGGCGTGTTGACGTTGAGATTGGCGATGGTCGTTCTCAGATCGTCGAGATTGAGCCCGTAGGCGCCGAGCGCCAGCGGGTTGGCGTGAATGCGCACCGCCGGGCGCTGTCCGCCCGAGATCGACACCAGGCCGACGCCCGGCAGCTGCGACAGTTTGGGAACGAGCCGGCCCTCGACGATGTCCTCCAAGTCCGTCAGCTTGAGCGTTTTCGAGGTCACGCCGAGAGTCAGAATCGGCGCGTCGGCGGGATTGACCTTGGCGTAGATCGGCGGCGCGGGAAGGTCGGCCGGCAACAGGTTGCCCGCGGCGTTGATCGCCGCCTGCACTTCCTGTTCGGCGATGTCGAGGCTGAGGTCGAGGCTGAAACGCAGGGTGATGACCGAGGCGCCGGCCGAGCTTTGCGACATCATTTGCGCCAGCGACGGCATCTGGCCGAACTGCCGCTCCAGCGGCGCGGTCACCGACGAGGTCATCACCTCCGGGCTCGCGCCGGGATAGAAGGTCTGGACCTGAATGGTGGGGTAATCGACCTCGGGCAGCGCCGAGAGCGGCAGGAATTTATACGCGGCGACGCCGACCATGAGGATCGCGAACATCAGCAGCGTCGTCGCCACCGGCCGCTCGATGAACAGGCGCGAAGGGTTCATCGCCACGTCCTCGTCGGCGCCGTGGTCATGGCGCCGCTCTCGCCGCCGGCGCCGGCGCGCCCGCGTCGCCCTGGGTCTGGCGCCGATGCGGGAGCTGTTCCTGCCCGGGCGCGGCCGCCGGCGCTTGGCCTTGCGCCGCCGCGCCCGTGGCGTTGCGGACGTTCACCTTGGCGCCGTCGCGCAGCCGGTCGGCGCCGTCGATCACGACGCTCTCGCCGACCGACAGGCCGGAAACGATCGTCGTGTTCGTCGCGTCCGCCGGGCCCGTCGTGACCTTGCGCACGGCGACGGTCGAATCGTCGCCGACGACGTAGACGAAACTGCCGTTGGCGCCGAGCTGAATCGCCGCGTTGGGCGCCAGAACCGCGTTGGCAAGCGTGTCGACTAGCAGACGCACGTTGACGAACTGATTGGGAAACAGCGTTCCCTCGGGGTTGGCGAAGGTCGCGCGCAGCTTGAATGTGCCCGTCGTCACGTCGACCTGGTTGTCGTAGGTGGTCAACGTTCCCGTCGCCAATGGTTTGACGTTGGCGCGATCGAACGCCGTGACCGGCAGGCTCGCGCCGGCGTTCAAGCGCGCGGCGATTGACGGCAGATTGTCCTCCGGCGTCGAAAAGACGACGCTGATCGGATCGAGTTGGGCGATCACGACGATGCCGGTCGTGTCCGAGGGTTGGAGATAATTGCCGGGGTCGACTTGCCGCAGGCCGACGCGCCCGCCGACCGGCGCGACGATATGGCAATAGGCGATGTTCAAATTGGCGGTGTCGATCTGCGCCTGATCGGCCGCGATCGCGGCCTTGTCTTGCGCGACGAGAAAGGCCTGGTCCTCGACCTGCTGACGCGCGATTGAATCCTGCGCGCTCAGGGTCTGGTAGCGCGCCAGGTCCGCCTGCGCCTGCGCGTACAGCGCCGAGTCCTTCGCCAATTGTCCTTGCGCCAGGGCGAGCGCGGCTTGATAGGGGCGCGGATCGATCTGGGCGAGAAAATCGCCTTGCTCGACGAGTTGTCCCTCTTTGAAGCCGACCTCCATCAGCTTGCCGGCGATTTGCGTTTTCACCGTCACGGTCGCGAACGGCGTCACGATCCCCAGCGCGTCGATCGTGATCGGCATTTGCCCGCTTGCCGCCGCGGCGGCGCGAACGGTCTGCGCGGGGGCGCCGGCGGGACCGGCCGTGCGCGTCGCGTCGACCGTCGAAGGCGCGACATTCTCGAAGTATCGCCAGACGACGACGGCGGCGACCACGAGCGCCAACGCGAGCGCCGCCATGGCCCAACGACGCCGCTTCGGCGGGTTCGGCGCAACCGATTCGGCGACATCGACCTTTGCGGGCTTGACCGTCTCGTTCATCCCTGAGCCTCGCGCATGGCGCCACAGCGCTTCGCACAGCCGGGCGCGAACATCAATTCACGCCAGCGTGTTGCGATAGTCCGACAAAGCCCTGGCCAATTCAAGACGTCGCGCGCGTCGCCGTCAGCCTCATATCGGTCTGGACCCGACCGGGCGCCCGGGGTGTTGCAATCTCTTCCGGCTTGCTTCATAAGCGCCGCGGACGGGGTCTTTCCGTCGTCGGACGCGGGTGTAGCTCAGGGGTAGAGCACAACCTTGCCAAGGTTGGGGTCGAGGGTTCGAATCCCTTCGCCCGCTCCATTTACGCCGCAGATCTTCGATTTTGCCAGGATCGGCCGAGCCTCTCGGCGGGTTCTTGCGCTTGCGAGCGCCATTCCGGTCGTAGTCCCGCTTGGCGAAGGAGGCGAGTTGCGGCCCTCGTTTTCGAGTTGGCCGCGTTGGCGTTCACGCCGCGCCTTTTGACAGCGGCGTCAATCGTGGCTATCTGAACTTTCGATGCATCGGCAGCCGGCGTCACCCAGGCGATCGCCCCGGACGCGGCCCGTGGGGGCTCGCGGCGCGCGTTCGCATCCGCCGCCTTCAGCGCCATGAACGACTCCTCGCCGCGCGGCGAATCCTCGCGACTCTTGGCCGTCCTTGGGCCCACCAACACCGGCAAGACCCACTTGGCGGTCGAGCGCATGCTGGGCTTTTCCTCGGGCATGATCGGCCTGCCGCTGAGACTCCTGGCGCGCGAGATCTACGATCGCGTCGTCAAGGCGCGGGGCGCGCGCAGCGTGGCGTTGATCACCGGCGAAGAAAAGATCGTCCCGCCGATGCCGCGCTATTTCGTCTGCACGGTCGAGGCGATGCCGCTCGACCGCAAAACGGAATTTCTCGCGGTCGACGAAATCCAGCTCTGCGCCGACCGCGAGCGCGGCCATGTCTTCACGCATCGCCTGCTCAACGCGCGGGGCAGGGCCGAGACCATGCTGATGGGCGCGGCGACCGCGGCGGCGCTGATTCGCCGGCTTTGCCCGCACGCCGAGATTCAGTCGCGCGAGCGCTTTTCGCAACTGACCTACGCCGGAGCGAAGAAGATCACCCGCCTGCCGCCGCGCAGCGCCGTGGTCGCCTTCTCCGCCGACGCGGTCTACGCCATCGCCGAGCTGATCCGCCGCCATCGCGGCGGCGCGGCGGTGGTGATGGGCTCGCTTTCTCCGCGCACCCGCAACGCCCAGGTCGAGCTGTTCCAGTCCGGAGAAGTCGACTTTCTCGTCGCCACCGACGCGATCGGCATGGGGCTGAACATGGACGTCGACCACGTCGCCTTCGCTTCCTTGCGCAAGTTCGACGGGCGGCGGGCGCGCTGGCTCCACCCCCAGGAAATCGGCCAGATCGCCGGCCGCGCCGGGCGCTTTCGCCGCGACGGCACCTTCGGCGTCACCGGCGACGCCCCCGAACTCGCCCCGGACGCGATCGCCGCCGTCGAGGGCCACGTCTTTCCGCCGGTCCTGGCGGCCGAGTGGCGCAACGCGCGGCTCGATTTCCAGTCGCTGCAGGCGTTGATGCGCTCGCTCGCCGCGCCGGCGCCGACGGCGGGGCTGAGACTCGCCGAGGAGAGCCAGGACGAGACGACGCTGCGCCAGCTCGCCGACGACGAGACCGTCATCCGTCGCTGCCGCGATCGCGCCAACCTGGTCCGACTGTGGGAAGTCTGCCAGACGCCCGACTTCCGCAAGGCCACGCAGGACGAACACGCGCGGCTCATCGGAACGATGTTCACGCACCTGACGCAACGCGACCGACGCCTCCCCGAGGACTGGATGCAGGGCCAGTTCGCGAGCCTCGACCGCCTCGACGGCGACATCGACGCGCTGTCGGCGCGCCTCGCCCGGGTGCGCACGCTCGCCTACGTCGCCAACCGCAGCGATTGGCTCGCCGATCCCTTGAGCTGGCAGGGGCGCGCCCGCGCGCTGGAAGATCGGCTGTCCGACACGTTGCACGAATGCCTGATGCAGCGCTTCATCGACCGGCGCACCAGCGCGTTGCTGCGATCGCTGAGCCAGCGCGCCGGCCCGGCTCTCGGCGGCATCGGCGCGGACGGCGCGGTGACGGTCGAAGGGCATAAGGTCGGCACCCTCGCCGGCGTCGCCTTCGAGCCCGAGCGCGGCGCCTCCGCGCTGGAGAACCGCGCCTTGCGCGGCGCGGTCGAGCGGGCGGTGGCGCCGGAAATCGCCCGCCGCCTCGGCGAGCTCGCCAGCGAGGGCGACGAAGCCTTCGCGTTGGAGCGTGACGGCGCGGTGCTGTGGCGCGGCTGCGCGGCCGGCGAGATCGTCGGCGGCAGGCCGTTTTCGCCGCGCGTGCGGTTAGCCGGCGAATTCGGCGCCGAGCCCGCGCGCGAGCGCGCCGTCCGGCGGCTCGAGGCGTACGTCGCGGCGGAAGCGAGCCGGCGCCTGTTCGTCCTTAAGCGCTTGAAGGCGGCGGTCGCCGACGGGCGGCTCAAGGGCCTCGCGCGCGGGGTCGCCTATCAACTGGTCGAGCAGTTCGGCGTCGTCGACCGCAGAAGAGCGGAGACCCAGCTTCGTGCGCTGAGCCGCTCCGAACGGCGAACGCTCAAGGGCCTCGGGGTGCGCTTCGGCGCTTTCAGCCTCTATCTGCCGGCCTTGCTGACGCCGGAGGCGCGCGAACTCGGCGAAGTCTTCGCCGAGTTGGCGCGGCCGGGCTGGCGCCCGGCGCCGGATGCGTTGACCGGCTTGCCTCACCCGCCGCCGCCGGCCGAGGCCCTGTCGCTGCGCGGTCTGCGCGCCGTCGCCGGGATGGCGGCGCCGGTTCTCGCGCTGGAGCGGTTCGACGCTCTGGCGCGCG
>JBEKBD010000135.1:0-6198 GCA_050015575.1 Roseiarcus sp.
AACCCCAGGCGGGACGTCGGCGCGCCGGCGCACGGCGCGACGGTCGCTCACATCGTCGAGCGTCTGCGCGACGACATCCTCGCCCAGCGGCTTTCGCCGGGCGAGCGGCTGGTCGAATGCGACCTCACCTCCCGCTTCGCGGTGAGCCGCGGCCCGGTGCGTGAAGCGCTGCGGCGCCTGGCCGCCGAGGGGCTGATCGAGCACGCCCCGAATCGCGGCGCGGTGGTCAGTCGTTTGTCCCCGCGCGACATCCGGGAGCTGTTCCAGATCCGGGTCGAGATGGAATCGCTGGCGGCGCGTCTCGCCGCCGAGGCCGCGGACGCGTACGAGCGGGCGCGGTTCGCCGAGGAAATCCAGATGATTTTCGACGCCGCGCCGCGCCGCGCCGCCGTGTACTTCGACGAAAACGCCGCGTTCCACGAAGCGATCCTGCGCCTGGCCGACAATCGCCAGCTCAAGGAACTGTCGATGCGCCTCCACCTGCCGCTGATCATGGCGCAGGTCGGCGACGCGCTGACCGGCGAGGTGCTGCGAATTTCGGTCGGCGAGCACCGCGCCATCGCCGCGGCGATCCTCGCGCAAGACGCGGCGGGCGCCGCCGCCGCGATGCGCGCCCATCTCGAACGCGCCGCCGCCTTCGCCCTTGCCCGCGTCGCCGCGCTCGAAGGCGAAAATCGGAGCAAAACTTCGCCGCCAACCCCTCTCCCGCGAGCGGGAGAGGGAAGCCGCGGCGGCGCCAAACCCTTCTCCCGCTCGCGGCCGAAGGCGTCGCGCCGAAGACGCGACGCGTGAGGGTCCGCTGGAGAACGCCGACCGCCGCCGCCCTTACCCGATCCGCATCGTCGCGCCGCGGGCGAGGCGCGGCGCCAGCTTGCGCATGTCGGCGGCGGCGATCGCGACGCAGCCCGCCGTCGGCGTCAGACCGGGCCGCGCGAGGTGAAAGAAGATCGCGCTGCCGCGCCCCTTGCAGCGGCGGGTGAAATTGTAATCGAGCGCGAAGACGAGATCGTAGAGCGCGTCTTCGCGCCACATCCGATCGGCGCCGTTGGCGGGCAGGCGGACGGGGCGGTTGTAGCGCGCGCTGGCGGGGTTCTCGCACCAGCCCGAATCGCGCCTGAGCGGCTTGAGCGGAACGCCGCCGGGCGGGGAGCGGGCGCGGTCGGGACGGAAATAGGCCCACAGCAGCCGAAATCGCCCCGCCGGCGTCGCGCCGTCGCCCTCGCGCTTGTCGCGCACGACGCCGCTTCGCCCGAGCGCGCAAGCGACGCGGAACGGGCCCGCGATCAGCCAACCGCGAGCGCGCCGGCCCGGGCGGGGCAGGACGCGGAGGATTTCGACGCGGGCGGGCATGGGACGGCGCAAGCAAACCGGGAGCGAAAGCGGAAGGGGAATCGTAGCGGAGATTGACAGCCACGCCGCGGAAGCGCGGTCAAGCCGTGAAACATGGCGCGCCGCGACGATGCGCAGCCGCCGGCAGCGCCGACCGGCGAGGGTATGAGATCGATTCCATTGTTGGCTATTGCTGTCGCGAATATCGGGAAGTTAAGAAGCAAAAGACCAGTATCCTTATGGCAATAGTCCTACATAGCGCCAACGTACGCGCCAAGGTTTCAGCACGTTTTTGACATCTTCCTCGGTTTTCATTTGGGCGTTTCCACGTTTGCACGATTTTTTACGTGGATTAAACGATGGAGGATCATATGGCTGTGGATCGGAATATGCCGTTGTCGCTCGATCGTCGGCTTGGATTGGGCGTCAGCGTCTGCGTTATCGCTCTCGCGCTCGCGGCGGGCGCGGCCAGCGCGGCTGGCGGCGTCTCGGCCGGAGTCGGCGTCGGCGTCGGCGCCTCCGCCAGCGGGAACGGCGCAACCGGCGGCGTCGGAGCCGGAGCTTCCGCCGGCGCGACCGGCGCGACCGCTGGCGTCGGAGCCTCCGTCGGCGTCAACGGCGCGACCGGCGCGACCGCCGGCGTCGGCGCCTCCGTCGGCGTCAACGGACCGGCCGCTCCATCCGCGGCGGACGCGGCCAGCGGCGTCGGCGTCTCGGCCGTCGCCGACACCGACGCCGGGAGCGCGAGGATACGCTGGGCGATCAAGCAGATGTGCCCCGAAATTCTCGCCCATCCCGAGGGCTACGACGAATCGCTGTCGCTGCTCTGCGCAAAGGCGGCGCGCATGTAAGCCGGCGAAGCCGAGGGGCGGCGGCGCGCGTCCGCGCCGTCGCCTCCGCGCCTGCCGCGCAGAATTCCCGCCGGTCCGAGCGCGCGGGCGCGGGCGCGTTTGGCGGCGGTCGGCGATCCCCGCGTCGATCTCGTCATCGGCGATTCCCCCCTAGCCGTTGATCAACACCGCCGCCGCGGCGACGATCAGCGCCATGCCGAGCCATTCGCTTAAGGTTGGCGCTTCGCGAAACAGGCGCAGCGAGGCGACTTGCGCGAACGGCACTTCGATCAGCGCCAGCGTGCGCACCCGCGCCGCGTCGGTCAAGGCGAAGGCGAGAAACCAGAACTGCGAGGCGAGCGCGCCCATGAAGCCGGCGAACAGCGAGGCGCGCCACAGCGCGAAGATCGCGGCGAGGCCGGCGCGGTCGAACGCCGCCATATAGGCCAGCAGAACGGCGGTCTGGATGGCGAGGCCGACGACCAAAATCGTCGAGGCGGCGATCGCGATCGACGGCGTCGCGACGGTCGTGACGCCGGCGCGAAAGGCGATCGCGGCGACGGCGAAGAAAGCGGCCGCTGCCAGCCCCATCGCGGCGGGCCGCCCGGACGGCAAGGCTTCGTCGGCGCCGCTGGCCGACATCAGAAAGACGCCCGCCGTCGCCAGCGCGATCGCCCCGACCAGCTTGGCCGTCGGCGTCTCGCCGAGGAAGATGAGCGCGAACAGCGCGACCTGCGCCGCCTCGGTCTTGGTGAAGGCGACGACGACGACGAAACTGCGCTGCCGCATCGCCGCCAGCATCAGCGCCGTCGCGGCGATCTGCGCCAGGGCGCCGAGCACGGTCCAGGCGAGCGTCGAGGGCGAAAGCGCAGGCAGCGCGATTCCGGTCGACACGCGCACCCCGGCGAGAAAGAGGACCGCGAACGGCAGGCCGAAGAGAAAGCGGACCTGCGCCGCCCCAACCGCGCCGAGCGCGCCGATCAGCTCGCGCTGCATCGCGTTGCGCAGCGTCTGCGCGGCGGAGGCGATCAGCGTGAATACGGCCCAGAGCCCGCTTGCGAACATTCCCCCTCCCCGCTACCACCCGAACGCTGCGTCGCGTCCCTTCTCCCCGCTATGCGGGGAGAGGGGGCGCGCCCCAAGCCGAATGAGCCACGCCGAACCCAACACCCCGGACGAATCATGGCGGTCTACACCGAAGTCACCGACGAAGCGCTCGACGCGTTCCTCGCGCTTTACGACCTCGGCCGCGTCACCTCGTTCAAGGGGATAGCCGAGGGCGTCGAGAATTCAAACTTTCTCCTGCGCACCGAGGCCGGCCAGTTCATTCTAACGCTCTACGAGAGACGGGTGCGCGAGGCCGATCTGCCGTTCTTCATCGGCCTGATGGAGCACCTCGCGGCGCGCGGCGTCACCTGCCCCGAGCCGGTGCGCGCGCGCAACGGGCAGGCGCTGGGGCGGCTCGGCGGCCGCGCCGCCGCGATCGTCACCTTTCTCGACGGCGTGTGGATTCGCCGGCCGCAGGCGCGCCACTGCGCCGCGGTCGGAGCGGCGCTGGCGCGCATGCACCAGGCGGGCGCGGACTTTGCGCTGCGCCGCGCCAACGCGCTGTCGATCGAGGGCTGGGCGGCGCTGGTCGCGACCGCGCGCGACCGCGCCGACCAAGTCGCGCCCGGTCTGGCGCGCGAGATGACCGCCGAACTCGCGGCGCTGCAGGCGATCTGGCCGAAGGATCTGCCGAGCGGGGTGATCCACGCCGACCTCTTCCCCGACAACGTGTTCTTTCTCCGCGACACGCTGTCGGGGCTGATCGACTTCTATTTCGCCTGCGACGACGCCTTCGCCTACGATCTCGGCGTCTGCCTCAACGCCTGGTGCTTCGAGCCCGACGGGCAGTTCAACGTCTCCAAGGGCATGGCGATGATCGCCGGATACGAGCGCCTGCGTCCGCTCGCGCCGCCAGAGGTCGCGGCGCTGCCGATTCTGGCGCGCGGCTCGGCGCTGCGCTTCATGCTGACGCGCCTGGTCGATTGGCTCGACGTGCCGCCGGGCGCCAAGGTCGTGCCGAAGAACCCGTTGGAATACCTGGCCAAGCTGCGCTTCCATCAGCTCGTCGTCAGCGCGCGCGACTACGGCCGGCTGGCGTGACGAGCCGGGTCGCGATCTGGACCGACGGCGCCTGTTCGGGCAATCCCGGCCCGGGCGGCTGGGGCGCGATTCTTCGCGCCGAAGGCCGCGAGCGCGAGCTCTGCGGCGGCGAGCCGGCGACCACCAACAACCGCATGGAGCTGACCGCCGCGATCGCCGCGCTGGAGGCGCTGAAGCGCCCGTGTCGCGTCGAGCTGCACACCGATTCGCAATATCTGCGCGGCGGCGTGACGGAATGGCTTCACACCTGGAAGCGCAACGGCTGGCGCGCCGCCGACAAGAAGCCGGTCAAGAACGACGACCTGTGGCGCCGCCTCGACGCCGCCGCTGAGCGCCACGCAATCGACTGGCGCTGGGTCAAGGGCCACGCCGGCGACGAAATGAACGAACGCGCCGACGCCCTCGCCCGCCGGGGCATGGCGCCGTTTCTACCGGGGAAGGCGGAGGAGGGGTGAAGGCGGGGGACACCGTCCCCCGCGAGGGGGCTACGGTATGTGCACATCTCCCTATTCCCTGTAGCCGGCGGCCACATCGACGCGTCGCCGTCAAGCCGCTGCGCGGCTGCTACGCTGCGCTACGCCCGCTTCGCGGTGACCGCGACGCGCCGATGCGGCGGTTTTGTTTCCATGGCCTTTGTCGAGCAAGCCGGCCCTGTAGGCCGGCTTTGCTCGACAAAGGTCATGGAGGCCAAGAGCCTGAGCCGCGCGGAGGGGTCAATGTTTGCGACCCACGGACTTGATCCGGGGGGAGCAACCCGCGCCAGCGGGCTCGACATTGACGCCGAGCACGGATCAGGCACAGCGGACCTCGAAGGCGTCGAATTTCGATGTGTGAATGGGATAGCCTCGCGGAGGTAGGCGCGCGCATTCCCTTTACGCCGTCACGCGCCGCGGTCCGCTTCGAATTCGCGGCCGAGCCGCAGCGCTTCGCCGGCGGCGAAGGCCTCGGCGTCCTGCCGGCGGTCGAAGAACGTCGTGACGTAATCGGGCGCGCGCTCGGCCTGCGGCGGCGACGCGCGCACGATCCATCCCGTTTCGTCGGCGGTTTGGTCGACGAGAACGCTGAGGTCGTCCCAGTCGTAAGGCTCGATCTCGCGGCCGCACTTCGGGCATCGATCGTTGCAGGCGCCGGACCATTCGTCGGTCCAAGTGGCCCGGCACTCGCGGCGCCGGTAGTAGTTGCGACACCAAGCCATGGGCGGTGTCCATGTTCTATCACGCGGAGCGCGCGAACGCGGACGAACGCTTGGAAACCGGGCTTCGACGAATCGCGGCCGGCGGCCCATCATATTCCTGCGCTTACGCCCGCGCACCGGTAAATCCCTGGCCGCAACCGGCCCCGCTGCCCGCCGCCGTCACGCTTCGCGCCCGCGCCCCGGCCTCGCGGATGATTCCTGCGCTGCGCCAGCAATGGCGGCGGGGATTGCTGAGGGGCGAGGGGAAGGCGAAGGGCGCGAGGGTGTGGGCGGTCAGCCCGCAGGGGACGGCGTGAGTAGATTCCGACAATTGTAATCTGTCGGCGTCGCCCTCACTCTCGCGCGGAATGTGGCACGTTCAATATAAGGCCGATTCCGGCGTAAGCGTCTTGCGGTTTCCAAGCCCCGAGCGCGCGATCGAGGGCGCGTGTTCGCTCCTCGACAACGGTCTCCAGGTTGTCGGCATAGGAACCGGCGACCTTGAGGATTCGATCGCCGCCATCGAGATCGCCCGCATCTACGCCATCTGGACGCGAGCGAAAAATCCGTTCGGCGTGATTTGAAACGACGCCGCCAAACGCCGCTGCAAGCGGCCTATCGCGCCGCTGCGCCTAGGCCCACACACCCGTAAATCCCTGACCGCAGCCGGCCGCGCCCTCCCCCGCCGTGCAACAAACTCTTTCGGAAAACTGCAAA
>JBEKBD010000136.1:0-6591 GCA_050015575.1 Roseiarcus sp.
GCCTTGCCCGCGTCGACCGCGCGGCGCATCGCGGCGATCTCGCTCAACGAGGCGCCGAGGCCGTTCATCTTCCAGTTTCCCGCTACGAGCGGGCGCACGCCAGGGGTCATGTGTCGCCTCTTTTGGGGTGAAGGATCGCGTTGGTTCAGGCCTGCCGATTATCATCCTCGCTCCGCCTATGCAAAGCCTTCCGCCGGGGATAGATAGGGCCGAACGTCGCGCCTCGAGGCGCCGCAAAGGGCGAGATCGGGCGAAGATTTAAGGGATCGGCGACAGTCATGCTCGACGGAATACGAAAGGCGACGAACGGCCTCATCGGCCGCATCGTCATGACGATCCTGCTCGGCTTCCTCATCGTCAGTTTCGCCATCTGGGGCATCGGCGACATTTTCCGCGGCGCGACGCCCAACAAGCTCGCCGAAGTCGGCGGCACGGTGATCACCGCGCAGCAATTCCAGAGCGCGATGCAGACGGTGATGTATCGCTACCAGGCCCAAACGAAGGCCAACCTGACCAATGCGCAGGCCCACGCGCTCGGCCTCGACGTCGGGGTGCTGCAACGCCTGATCGCCGAAGCCGCGCTCGACCGGCGCGCCGCGTCGTTGGGCCTGGCGATTTCCGAAGAGGCGATCGCCGCCGCGGTGCGCGCCGACCCGGGCCTGCAGGACGCGTCGGGCCAATTCAGCCGCGCCCGCTTCGACGCGGCGCTGCGCGATTCCGGCCTCAGCGAGCGCGGCTTCTTCGTCAGCCAGAGCCGAGCCTATCTGCGCCGGCAGATCGAGCTGGCGCTGGTCGACGGCATGACCGCGCCCAAGCCGCTGGTCGACGCGCTGGCGCGGGTCGAGGCGCAGACGCGCGCGATCGACTACGTCGCGCTGCCGTCGGTCGCCGCGGACGCAATCCCTGCGCCGTCGGACGAAACGTTGAAGAGCTATTTCGAGGATCGTCGCGCCGACTATCGGGCGCCCGAATATCGCGGCTTCGCCATGCTGCTGATTTCTCCGACCGACCTCGCCAAGCCGGCGGAGGTGACGGACGAAGACGCCCAGGCGTTGTACGACAAGGCGCGCGCGGCCCGCTACGTCGTCGCCGAAAAGCGCAAGTTGCAGCAGATCGTCTTTCCCGACGAAGCGCAGGCGGCGGAGGCCGAGGCCAAGATCAAGGGCGGCGCGCGTTTCGACGACATCGTCGCGGCGCGCCATCTGACGCCCGCGGACATCGACCTCGGCGAGACCACCAAGGCCGCGCTGTTCGATCCCGCGATCGGCGAAGCCGCCTTCGCGCTGCCCGAGGGCGGCGTCAGCGACGTGGTCAAGGGACGCTTCGGACCGACGATCGTGCGCGTCGTCGCCGTCGTTCCCGGGAGCGCCAAGAGTTTCGTCGAGGTCGAGGACGCGCTCAAGAAGGAGATCGCGCAGAATCGCGCCGCCGGCGACGTGCAGACGCTGCACGACAAGATCGAGGACGCGCGCGTCGCCGGCAAGTCGCTGAGCGAAGCGGCCGCGAGCGTCGGCCTTGAGGCGCGCGAGATCAAAGCGGTGGACGCGAAGGGGCTCGATCCCGCCGGCGCCCCCGTCGACCTGCCGGAAAAGGCGTTGCTGCTGCGCTCGGTCTACGCCTCCGACGTCGGGGTGGACGACGCGGCGCTGCAGACGCAAGATCGCGGCTACCTCTGGTTCGAAGTCGCCAAAGTCGAGCCGGCGCGCGATCGCACTTTCGAAGAAGTCAAGGACGCCGTCGACAAGCAGTGGCGCGCCGAAGAAGCGGCGCGGGCGCTCGCCGCCAAAGCGCAGGTCATGGTCACGCAGCTCGACACCGGCGCGACGCTCGCCGGCCTCGCGCAGAGCGCCGGCGTCGAGGTCAAGTCGGCGGCGGACGTTCGCCGGCGCGGCGGCGCGGGTCTGGCCGATTCCGTCGTCGCCGCGATCTTCGCCACGCCGTCGATGGGCGCGGGATCGGCGGCGACGCCCGAAGGACGCGTCGTCTTCAAGATCACCGCCGACGCGACGCCGCCCACCGACGCCGCCGACCCCGCCGTCAAGAAGAGCGCGGCGGAACTCGCCAGCGCGCTGCAATCGGACGTCATCGCGCAATACGTCAACGCCCTCGAGCGCGAACTCGGGGTGACGATCCACGAAAACGTCCTCAAGTCGGCCGAGGGCGGCTGAGGATGCCGACGATGGACGTCCAGGATTTCGACGCCTTCGCGCGCCGTTACGCCAGCGGCCGCGCCAGCGTCGTGCAGACCACGCTGGTCGCCGACCTGGAGACGCCCGTGTCGGCCTATTTGAAGCTGGCGGCGGGGCGTTCGGGCGCCATGTTCCTGCTGGAGTCGGTCGAGGGCGGCGCGCAGCGCGGGCGCTACTCGATGATCGGGCTCGACCCCGACGTCGTCTGGCGCTCCAGCGGCGAAGGGTCCGAAATCAATCGGCGGGCCCTGAGCGAACCCGACGCGTTCATCCCTTGCCCCGGCAAGCCGCTGGAGGCGCTGCGCGCGCTGCTGGCGGAATCGCGGATCGATCTGCCGTTCGGCCTGCCGCCGATGGCGGCCGGCGTGTTCGGCTATCTCGGCTACGACATGGTGCGGCAAATGGAGCGTCTCGCCCCGGCCAAGCCCGACCCGATCGGCGCGCCCGACGCGATCCTGGTCCGCCCGACGATCATGGTGGTGTTCGACGGCGTGCGCGACGAAATGGCGGTCGTCACGCCGGTCCGCCCGACTGCCGGGATTTCCGCCCGCGCGGCGTTCGAGAGCGCCCAGGCGCGGCTAGACGCGGTGGTGGCGGCGCTCGAGGGGCCGCTCGATCATGCCGCCAACGCGGTCGATCCGTTGCTGCTGGCGGGCGAGGCCGTCTCCAACACCAGCGAGGCGGAATTCCTGGGGATGGTCGCCAAGGCGAAGGAGTACATCGTCGCCGGCGACGCGTTCCAGGTCGTGCTGTCGCAGCGCTTCGCCAGCCGCTTCGATCTCCCCGCGTTCTCGCTCTATCGCGCGCTGCGGCGCGTCAATCCCTCGCCCTACCTGTGCTTTCTCGATTTCGGCGGCTTCCAGATCGTCGTCTCCAGCCCGGAAATCCTGGTCCGCGTGCGCGCCGGCAAGGTCGTCATCCGCCCGATCGCCGGCACGCGCCGGCGCGGCGTCGACGAGGCGGAGGACGCCAAGCTCGCCGCCGAGCTGCTCGCCGATCCGAAGGAGCGCGCCGAGCACCTGATGCTGCTCGACCTCGGCCGCAACGACGTCGGCCGCGTCGCCAAGATCGGCACGGTCAAGGTCACCGACAGCTTCTTCATCGAGCGCTACAGCCACGTCATGCACATCGTCTCCAACGTCGAGGGCGAGCTGCGCCCCGATCTCGACGTCGTCGCCGCGCTGTCGGCGGGCTTCCCCGCCGGAACGGTCTCCGGCGCGCCGAAAGTGCGGGCAATGGAGATCATCGACGAACTGGAGAAGGAAAAGCGCGGGCCATACGCCGGCTGCATCGGCTATTTCGGCGCCGGCGGCGAGATGGACACCTGCATCGTGCTCAGGACTTCGGTGGTCAAGGACGGCGTCATGCACGTCCAAGCCGGCGCCGGCGTCGTCTACGATTCCGATCCGGCCTCCGAGCAGCGCGAATGCGTCAACAAGGCGCAGGCGCAGTTTCACGCGGCCGAGGAAGCGGTGAGGTTTGCGACGCGAGCGAAGCGGGGGCAATAGCGGAACGCGCCTGCTTCCGGCGAACGGCGTCGCCGACCGCGCCCTTGCGCGAACGGAATCAGGACGACGGTCCGGGCCCGCGTCCCGCGAGGCAGCCCAGCGCGAGAGCGCCCGCGGCGCCTCCGACGATGGCTCCGATCGGCATGAAGGTGAAGAACGCCAACATGCCGCAATAACCTTCGAAGCAACTCGTGTGGAAGATTTCCGTCCACACGAACCCGGCGCCGACGCCCAGCGCGCCGCCTACGAGGGCGCCGAGGAAGAAACCCGCGCATCCCCCCGCGAAGCCGCCCAGTGCCCTCGCGCTTCGAGCCTCGGACGCTCCCGTCAAGGCGTGGCGCCGAGCGCCTTCAGCTCGGCGACGGCCGCGCTCAACTCGTCGTAGAGTTTGGGGCAATCGCCGACGGCGAGCCGGAACAGGCGGGTCGCGTCGTCCTTCGCGCCCGTCCGCAGCGCCAGTTCGCCGCTGTAGAAGTCGGCCTCGCAAACTTGGCCCTTCTTTTTGTTGGGGTCCGGATCGTCGGCGGCGGCGAGGACGGCCGCCGGGGTCATCTGGCCCATCAACATGCGAATGACCGGCGCGGGCCACGCTGTCATGTCGACTTGCGCGCTGGCCTGCGCCAGCGGGCTCGGCAGGTTGTTGCGCTGCGCGACGATGTCGAGCCAAATCGCGGCATAGGCGTTCTTCGGCGCGACCGCGCTCGCCTGCGTCACGTCGGCCAGCGCCTTGGCGAGATTGCCGCTGTAGAGGTAGGAGACGCCGCGATTGCGGATGGCGTAGCCGTTCTTGGGATCGAGCCGGATCGCCGCGTCATAGTCGGCGATGGCGCGGTCGTAGTCGCCCTTGACGCGATCCAGGCTGCCGCGGCCGCTGAGGGGCGTGGCGTAATTGGGGTCGAGCCGGATCGACTCGCCGTAGTCGGCGATGGCGTGATCGTAGTCGCCCTTGTCGCCATAGGCGTTGGCGCGCCCGTTGTAGGCGTAGGCGTAGTTGGGATCGAGCCGGATCGCCTCGTTGTAGTCGGCGATGGCGCGATCGTAGTCGCCCTTGTCGTAATAGGCGTTGCCGCGGCCGTTGTAAGCGTAGGTGTAGTTGGGGTCGAGCCGGATCGCGTCGTTGTAGTCGGCCAGCGCGCGATCGTAGTCGCCCTTCACTTTGTACGCGTTGCCGCGGCCGTTGTAGGCGTAGGCGTAATTGGGGTTGAGCCGGATCGCGTCGTTGTAGTCGGCGATGGCGAGATCGTATTGCCCCTTGCCGTAATAGGCGTTGCCCCGGCCGTTATAGCCGTTGACCAAGTTGGGGTTGAGCCGGATCGCCTCGCTGTAGTCGGCGAGCGCGCGGTCGAATTCGTTTTCCTCTTTGTACGCGTTGCCCCGGCCGACATAGGCGTTGGCGTATTTGGGGTCGAGCCGAATCGCCTGGTTGAAGTCGGCGATGGCGCGGTCGTGTTGGCCCTTGTCGTTATAGGCGTTGCCGCGGCCGTTAAGCGGATAGACGTACTTGGGGTCGAGCCGGATCGCCTCGTCGTAGTCGGCGATGGCGAGGTCGTATTCGTTCAAGTCGTCGTGGGCGTTGCCGCGATTGTTGTAGGCGATCGCGTCCTTGGGATCGAGCCGGATCGCCACGTCGTAATCGGCGACGGCGTGAACGTTGTCGCCCTTCTCGTTGTATGCTTTGCCGCGGTCGACGTAAGCCCAGGCCAGATCATGGCCTCGCCATCGCCCTGATTGGATCACACGGGTGCAAGCGACGATTTGCGCGTCGCCGGCCCCGTTGGCGCAGGCGCTCCCGTCGTCGGCGAACGCCGGCGGCGCCATGAATCCCGCCGCCGCGAACATCGCCGCCAGGCCGACCGCCATTGTCGAAAGACGCATGATCGCCCCCTTTGCTCCGGCCCCGCTCCGTCCAGCGACTATAGCGCAAATTTGTTCTTTTGCATCGCCCTGCTCGAGCGACCGGGCCGCGTCCCGGCCTCGCGCAAGCGCTCGATCGGATGCGCGTGGGCGCTCGCCATCCCGCCGACCTTCCCGCGACCCTCGCCTCACCTGATCGGCGGCGCGTACTGCAGGCCGCCCTGCGTCCACAGCGCGTTCAGCCCACGGCGGATCTTGATCGGCGAGCCCATCCCCAGGTTGCGCTCGAACGACTCGCCCCGTCAAGGCCCCGCGCCGAGCGCCTTGAGTTCCGCAATGGCCGCGATCGGTTCATCGTAGAGTTTGGGGCAATCGCTGGCGGCGAGCCGGAACAGGCGGGTCGCGTCGTCTTGCACGCCCATGCGCAGCGCCAATTCGCCGCTAAAGAAATCAGCCTCGCAGACTTGACCCCTTTTTTTGTTGGGGTCCGGGGCGTCGGCCGCGGCGAGCACGGCCGCCGGGGTCATCTGGCCCATGAACATGCGAATGACCGGCGCTGGCCAAACGGTCATGTCGACTTGCGCGCTGGCCTGCGCCAGCGGGCTCGGCAGGTTGTTGCGCTGGGCGACGATGTCGAGCCAAATTGCGGTGTAGGCGTTCTTCGGCTCGACCGCGCTCGCCTGCGTCACGTCCGCCAGCGCCTTGGCGAGATTGCCGCTGTAAAGGTAGGAGACGCCACGACTGAAATAGGCGCCGGCATATTTGGCGTCGAGCCGGATCGCGGCGTCGTAGTCGGCGATGGCGTGGTCATAGTCGCCCTTGGCTCGGTTCAAGCTGCCCCGGCCGGCATAGAATGTCGCGTCGTTGGGATCGAGCCGGATCGCTTCGTTGTAATCGGCGATGGCACGGTCCTCGTCGCCGTTGAATCCGTTCAAGCTGCCCCGGCTTCTATAGAGCGTGGCGTCGTTGGGATCAAGCCGGATCGCCGCGTCATAGTCGCCGATGGCGCGGTCGTAGTCGCCCTTGGCTCGGTTCAAGTT
>JBEKBD010000137.1:0-5805 GCA_050015575.1 Roseiarcus sp.
GCCAGCCTCGACGAAATGGAGGCGCTGTGGAACGAGGCCAAGCGAATCGAACGCGCGCGCGCGTGAGCCCGCCGCCCCCGCCTCAACCCGCCTGCGGCCAGCGCCGCAGGGCGGCCCTGCCCGCTTCGTTCAGCGCGTAGAGGCCGCGGCGCGGCCGATCGAACCAGCCGTAGACGTTGCCGAGCAGAATCTTCGCCGCGTCGGGAGCGCGGGCTTTGAGATCGCGCGGCCGCGATGGGCCGGCGGCGAGCGCCGCCGCGCAGATCAGCGCCTGCTGCCGATACGCGGTCATGATCGGCCGGCGCGAGCCGCCGCCCGCCGTCGGATCGCCCTGCCGGCGCCGATGCTCCTCGACGATCCGCGACCGGCGCTTGGCGTCGCGCCGCGGCGCCGCCGCGAGCGGGCTGAGAAGGACATGGACGTCGCCGTTCGCCGCGACGCCGAGGAGCCCGAAGCCGAGCCGCCGGCAAAGCGCGCGGAAGCGCGGGTCGCTCTCGCGCCCCTTGCCGCTTCGCGACAGCGATGCGGCGAGCCAGACTTCGTCGCCGACGCCGGCCCGGTCGACGCCCTGCAGCACCAGCTCGAAGGAGAACGTCAGCTTGGTCTCGCCGATGACCACCGCCGGGGGATCGCCCTCGGCGAGGCCGACGAGGTCGCAGCCGCCGATTTCGCCTTTGACGGCGTAGCCGAGGCTTTCCAGATGCCGCTTGACGGGAAGATAGAGCGCGGTTTCCAGCGAAGCTTCTCCCATCGGAATGAGTTCGGCGCCGTCATGGCGAAGAACGATCGGAGACCGATCTAAACGAGCCGCGCGATTCGCGGAAGCCTCGAGCGCGAGGGCGGCGTCGGCGCTTTCGCGGTCATGAAGGCGCTGCTAGGGTGGGCCGCGCCGGCTTGCGCGCGCATCGGAGTCGACCATGGCGACGCCTATCGTGTTGACGTTCATCGGCCACGACCGACCGGGCTTGGCGAACGCGATTTCGGAAAAGGTGGCGGCCTGCGGCGGAACCTGGCTGGAGAGCCGTCTGGCGCATCTGGCGGGCGAGTTCGCCGGGATCGTGCTGGTCGCCGTCCCCGAGGCGAAGATCGCCGCTCTGACCGCCGCCTTGCGCGATCTCGAGACGGCCGGCCTGCGCATTGCGGTCGAACGCAGCGCCGACGCCCCGGCGCCGAACGGCCGCAAGACGTTCGAGCTGCAGGTGGTCGGCCACGAGCGCCCGGGCATCGTGCGCGAAGTGACCGAGGCGTTGAGCCGGCTCGGCGTCAACATCGAGGAATTCTCCTCGAGCCTCGAAGGCGCGCCCTTTTCCGGCGCGGCGATGTTCCGCGCGACGGCCCGGCTGCAGGCGCCCGAGGACCTCGCGGGCGACGACTTGCGCAAGACCCTGGAGCGCCTCGCGCACGAAATCACCGTCGATATCGCGGTCGTCGCAAGCGATTCGCGCGGCTGAATTTCGGCGAGCGCGG
Organism: Roseiarcus sp.; assembly: GCA_050015575.1. GTDB lineage: Bacteria > Pseudomonadota > Alphaproteobacteria > Rhizobiales > Beijerinckiaceae > Roseiarcus. Next base: position 1,468 of record JBEKBD010000137.1, read on the forward strand.
CGGCGCTTCTCCCCTCTCAGGCCGCCGGCGCGAGCGCGGCGAGCCCCCGCGCGAACGCCTCGTCGAGCGGCTCGCCGAACATCAGGCGGCGCCAAATCGCGCCGTCGATCGCGGCGATCAGGCTCTCGATCCGTTCCGCGTCGGCGACCCGCCGGCCAAGAATCGCGCGCAGCGCCGCCGCGCGCGGCTCCACGACTTCGCGCCGGATCGCGCCGAGCAGGTCGGCGTCCGTCTGCGCCTCGGCGAGAAGAAAGCGCAACGCGGCGTCGAACGGCTTTGCGCCCGCGCACTCCGCGACCAGGAACTTCGTCAGATCGCCCGCTTGGATCGCCGCCTCGCGCGGCCGGTCGATGCGTTCGCGCTCCTTGACGAGGAACGCCTCGAGCACGATCCGCCCCTTGCTCGGCCACCAGCGATAGAGCGTCTGCTTGCCCGCGCCCGCTGACCTCGCGATCGCCTCCGCCGTGACCGCGGCGTAGCCGCGGCGCACGACCTGCCAATAGGCGGCGTCGAGAAGCGCGGCGCGGCTGGCCTCGCTGCGCGGACGACCGGGCGGACGCGGCGGCGATTCGCTCATGGCGCGATGCTAGCGCCGTATTTCAGAACCGCAAGTCTCGGAATGGCGCAAGACCTGCGGTCTAGTAATAATAAACATGCATAACCGTTTGATGTTCTTATGGGTCCTTATGGCGAGACGACGGAAAGTCGGGGCGAGCCGCGTCGGTCCGCCGCCCGGCCGGATCGGCGCCGCCGGGGACGCCGAGCCGACGGGTCCAGCGCTTGACGAGCTTGGCCAGAAAGAGCGCGGCGGCCGCGCCCGCGCCTCGGCGCCGAGCGGCGGCGGCCGGGCGACGCCGCGCCGTCGGTCTTGCCGATCGAGGCGCATGCCCCCCTCTTCCGCGAAAAGGCGACCGGCGCCGGGCGGACGCGGCGGCGGCCTCGCCGCGAGAAGTCGACCGGACTGCCGTCCTCCCGGACCACGCTTCCCTCCTTCATCCGCAACAGGATCGGCTCGAGGACGCAGGACGACGCGGTCGCATCCCGCCAAGGCGACTGAACCCCCGGCGCGTCATGCCTGGCGAAGCGGACTTGGCGGCGACCCACGCGCGCGCCCGCTCCGCGGTCGGGGCGCAGGCCCAGACGGCGTCCTTTTCCTCGGAATGTCGCCAGCTGGGGCGGCTGGGGTCGATCGGGTCCAGTCGATAGACGTTCATCGGCTTGTCTCCACGGTCGGTTTCCGCGCGCGACTTCGCGCCGATTTGCCCCGGCGCGCTTGAAAGCGTCGGGGCGCGCCCTGTCCCGACCGAGGGCGGATCTTGGCCATTCGACGCTCAACGCCGATTCCAAGAAATAAAGCGTCGAGGCCGGGAATAATTCGGCGCCGAAGCGAGTCTCTCCGACATGGCGACGTTTCGCGCCGCAGGGAGAGACCTATGGAGATGGAGAAGAACGGCGTCGATCGGCGTGGCGCGCTCACGTGCATGGCCTGGGCCGGCACGGGCGTCCTATGGACGGTGGCGGGCGGGGTGCCCGGTTCGAAGCTGATCGGCGAGGCTGCGGCGGCGGAGGCGGGCTTCAGCTTCGTGCAAATTTCCGACAGCCATATCGGCTTCGCCAAACCCGCCAATCCCGACGCGTTCGGCACGTTGAACGAGGCCATCGACAAGATCACAGCGATGCCGACCCGGCCCGCCTTCATGATCCATACCGGCGACATCACGCACACGGCGGCGCCGAAACAATTCGACGACGCCGTGCAGGCGATCGGGCGCGCCAAGCTGGAAACTCATTATTCCCCCGGCGAGCATGACATCGTCGACGCGGCGACCAACGAGGCCTATCTCGAACGGTTCGGCAAAGGCGCGGGGGGCGGTTGGTATTCCTTCGACCAGGGCGGCGTGCACTTCATTGGTCTCGTCAATGTCGTCGATCTCAAGACCAACGGCCTCGGCTTCATCGGCGCGGAGCAACTCGCCTGGCTCGCCGACGACCTCAACGGCAAGACCAACTCGACGCCGATCGTCGTCTTCGCCCACATTCCGCTGTGGACTATTGCGCCGGATTGGGGCTGGGGCACTCAGGACGCCGAGCAGGCCCTGGCCCTGCTGGCGCGCTTCGGTTCGGTCACGGTGCTGAACGGCCACATCCACCAGTTGATGCAAAAGGTCGAAGGCGCGGTGACGTTCCACACCGCGCGCTCGACCGCGTTCCCGCAACCGGCGCCCGGAACCGCGCCTGCTCCCGGCCCGCTGCTGGTTCCCGCCGGACAATTGCGCGGATTGCTCGGCGTCAGAGAGGTCGTCTATGCGCCGACGCCGACCCCACTGGCGATCACCGACATTTCGCTCGCCGGTTGACTCGCTCGAGGGAAAGGGAAGGCGACCATGCGCATCATTGCGATCGCCGTCGGCTTGACGGCTGGGGTGCTGGCCTGCGGCGCGGCGCGCGCCGCCGGCGACGTCGCCCACGGCGAGCAGCTGTATCAGGGCTGCCAAGATTGCCACTCGATCGACGCCAACGACGTCGGCCCCAAACACCGAGGGGTGGTCGGCCGCAAGGCCGGCTCCGTGCCCGACTACGACTATTCGGCGGCGCTGAAGAATTCAGACATCGTCTGGACCGAGGCCAATCTCGACCGATGGCTCGCCGGTCCGCAAAAATTCGTGCCGGGCGCAAAGATGTTCTATCATCTCGACAACCCGCAAGATCGCGCCGACGTTATCGAGTTCCTGAAGGAGCGGGCGCGATGAGGCCATGAGGCGTCGAACGCGATGAACCCACACCATCCCGCGGGCTCGCGCGCGAACGACGACGAGCCTGACCGAACCTTCGACGAGCGGACGTTCAACGCCGTGGTGACGCCCCATCTCGACGACGCCTATCGGCTCGCCCGCTGGCTCACCGGCAGCGCCGTCGACGCCGAGGACGTGGTGCAGGAAGCCTGCCTGCGCGCCATGAGCGGGGTGAGCAAATTCCGCGGCCATAACCCGAGGGCCTGGCTGATCGCGATCGTGCGCAACACGGCCTTCACGTGGATGGCGCGCAACCGGCCCAAGGATTTGGCGCTGACCGACGATCTCGAGTCGTCCGAGCGCGACTCGAGCGACGCGCCGCGGGCCGCGAGCCCGGAGGCGGAGGTCATCGCGCGCGCCGACGCCGCGATGCTGCAGTCGGCGATCGCCGATCTGCCCGCGCCCTTTCGCGAGGCCCTGGCGATGCGCGAATTCAACGACATGAGCTACCGCGAAATCGCCGAGGCGACCGGCGCTCCCGTCGGCACGGTGATGTCGCGTCTGGCGCGCGCCCGCGCTCTGCTGATCGAACGGATCGGAAAGGAGGCGTCATGAGCGAGGCGTCGATGGACCCGCGCCTGATGATGCAGGCGGCGCTGGACGGCGAACTCGACGCCGCCGGCGCGCTCGCCTTCGAGCGCCAGCGCGCCGACGATCCGGCGCTGGCCAAGGAGTTTCAACGGCTGCAGGCGTTGCGCCGCGTATTGCGCGAGAACTTCGCCGGCGAAGCCGCGCCGGCGGCGCTGCGCGCCCGCGTCGCCGCCCGCGCCCGGCCGGCGCGCGGCCTCAGCCGCCGCGAAGCGTTTTCGTTGGCCGCTTCGCTCGCCCTGGGCGTCGTCCTCGGCGGCGGCGCGATGCGCTTGGCGCTTGGCGAACGGACGGCGCCGGGCCTGACCGATGCGCTGGTCGACGCGCACCGCCGCGCGTTGCTCGCCGCGGGCCCCGTCGACATCGCCTCGAACGACCGGCACAGCGTGCGGCCCTGGTTCGACGCGCATATCGCCGTCTCGCCGCCCGCCCCCGATCTTGCGGCGCAAGGCTTTCCGCTGGTCGGCGGTCGGGTGGACGTGATCGAAGGCGCGGCGGCGCCGACGCTGGTGTACCGCCTCAACGAACATACCGTCAGCGTCACCGCCCTGCCCGCCGCCCGCGCCGCGACGCCGGGCGCTTCGCCGGCGGGTTATCACGTCCTCGCTTGGCGAGGCGAGGATTTCAGCTACTGGGCGGTCAGCGACGCCGACGAGCCACGGCTGCAAGATTTCGTGCGCGCGTTCAGGGCGGCGACGAACAGCGAGCCGGCGTCGCCGCAGTGAAGAGAAGCGCGGCCGGGCGCCGCGCCCCTACCCTCCCGTCCCCGCAAACCGCCGCTTCACCCGCGCGACCTTGTCGGCGCTCACCCGCACGGTGACGTGGACGCGGCCGTCTTCGCCCGCCCCGCGCGTCATCACTTCGGCGTTCTCGTAGAGCCAGTGCAGGCCCTGCCCGTCGCTCGCCTCGATGTCGAGGTCGATCAGCGAGCGGCCGCGCGCGAGGCGCGTCTCGATCG
>JBEKBD010000138.1:0-5754 GCA_050015575.1 Roseiarcus sp.
GCTGGCGGCAGGGCAGGGCGAGGGCTCGCCCAGCGTCGTTTCCGCGCTGACCGGCGAGGGGATCGACGCGCTGCTCCAGGCGATCGAGACGCGACTGGCGCGCGGGCGCTCGCTCATCGACCTCGATCTCGAATCCGCCGACGGCCAGGGCCTGCACTGGCTCTACGAGCACACCGAAGTCATGGCGCGCCGCAACGACGAGGATGGCGGCATCCGCGTGACCGTGCGCGTGCCCGCCGACGCGGTTGATCGCGTCAGGCGCCGCTTCGGCGCCGCGGCGCGCTGAACCTTTCCATCGAATCGCCCGACGACGGCCGCGAGGCCGGCCCATTTGCTTGGCATGGGTTTGTTCGGTCGCCGCCCTCGGCGCCGAGCGTCGCGCCGGAACATCGCGGCGCGAACCCAATTTCGGAGCACGCGATGAAACTATCCGCCTTGCACACCGCCCAAGCGGCGAGACAGCTCGATTCCTGGGTGGTGCCGGAGACGCATCCCGCCAATCTGTCGTTGTGCGAGACCTTTGGCGATCACACGTTCTTCCTCGACAGCGAGGGCCTCGTCATCGCCGAGCCGAGCGAGTCGGCGAACGCCGGCGAGTCCGCGGACGCGGTTGAACTCGCGCGCATCGTCAAGCTCGCGGCCTGGGCCGATGACGCGCGCACCGAATTGGCGCCGCAGCCGCGCGAGGACACCGGGTTGCTGATCGTGCTCAGCGAAGCGGCCTGAAGCGAGGCCGGGACGCAGCTCAGCGCCGCCGCGCTTCGACCATCGCCGCGAGCTTGGCCACCGTGCGCCAATTGCGCATCGTCGAGACGATTCCGAGCCGCGCGTCGAGCCAGGCGGCGGTCAGCTTGCTGCGCGCGAGGCCGTTGGGCAGGCTGAGACAGACGTCGCGCAGCAGCGCGACGAAGTTCGTCGCTACGGCGATTTTCTTTCGCGCTGTTTGGCTTCGCTCCACAGCGCCTCCATCTCGTCGAGCGTCGCCTCCGCCGGCGCGCGCCCGGCCTCGCCGAGCCGCGATTCGATATGGGCGAAGCGGCGCTCGAACTTGGCGTTGGCGCCGCGCAGCGCGCCCTCGGGGTCGACCTCGAGATGGCGCGCCAGATTGGCGACGGCGAACAGCAGATCGCCGACCTCCTCGGCGACCTTCGCCTGCTCGCCGGCGTCGAGCTCGGCGTCGATTTCGTCCATTTCCTCGCGCAGCTTGGCGACGACGGCGCGCGCATCGCTCCAATCGAAGCCGACCTTGCCGGCCTTCTCCTGCAACTTGAGCGCGCGGGTCAGGGCGGGCAGGGCGAGCGGCGCGCCGGCGAGCGCGCTCGACCGAGGCTCCGCCTCCAGCCCCGCGGCTTCGCGCGCCTCGGCGCGAAGGCGCTTTTCCTCGGCCTTGATGCGCCCCCACAGCGCTTTGACGTCGTCGCTCGTGAGATCGCCCGCGTTGGCGAAGACGTGGGGGTGGCGCCGGATCAGCTTGGCGGTGATCGCTTCGACCACGCCGCCGAAGTCGAAGCGCCCGGCTTCTTCCGCCATGCGCGCATGGAAGACCACCTGCAGCAGCAGGTCGCCGAGTTCGTCGCGCAGGTCGGCGAAGTCGCCGCGCTCGATCGCGTCGGCGACCTCGTAGGCTTCTTCGAGCGTGAAGGGGACGATGGTGGCGAAGGTCTGCTCGAGGTCCCAGGGGCAGCCGGTCCCCGGCGTGCGCAACGCCGCCATGATTTCGATCAGGCGGCGGATGTCGCGCGAAGGTTGCATCGAGGGAATTCCCGCCGCAAAAGACGACCCCTTCCCCCGCAACAGGAGAAGGGGCCGCGGTTCATTTCGGCTGACGCGCGGCTTCGAGAGCGCGGGTCAGAGCGAGATCGAAATGGCCTCGCGGCCCTTCGGCGTGTCGACGACGCGCATGGTGATGTGCTGGCCCTCGGCCAGATGCGTGACGCCGGCGGGTCCGAGGACGGAGATATGGAGGAACACGTCCTTGCCGCCGTCGTCGCTGGCGACGAAACCGAAGCCCTTGGCGTCGTCGAACCATTTGACCGTGCCGCCGACCTCGACCGCGGTCGAGGGATCGGGGGCGACGCGGCGCGGACGCGGCGCATCGCCGAACGCGCGCGGCGGGCGTTCGACGATTCCACTGGCGTCGACCTCGATGACGCGCGTCACTTGCGCTCCCTTGGCGCCGGCGCCGACGGTCACCTTGAGCTTGGCGCCGGCGGGCACGTTGTCGTGTCCCGCGGCGTGCAAGGCGTTGGCGTGCAGAAAGGCGTCGCCCTGGCCGTTCGCCAGTTCGACGAAGCCGTAGCCCTTGTCCGCCTTGAACCATTTCACCACGGCGTCGACCGTCGGCCCGGCGACCGCCGCGAGCGGCGCGCCGCCGCCGAGCGAGGAGCCGCCAAAACCGTCGTCGGGGGCGCCGCCGAAGCCGCGCGAGGCGCGCGGTTTCGGCTCGTAGGGCATCGGCCCGTCGTCGTCGAAGCCGCGCTTGCGAGGCTCTCGAAAATCCTTACCTTTGCTCATCTGAAACGTTTACTCCGCCCGATAAATCTCGAGGCCGTTTCCGCCGCGATGGGAAACGGCGCCGCCGCATCGCCGACCGCCGGCGAAACTTCGCTGCGGCGCGCAGCCCGCGCCGAAGGTTTTGAGAATACAAGACGGGCGTCCGCCCCTTCGCGCGCCGACTGTCCGCTCAAAGGCCGCGTCCCTCGCCGAGAAAGAGGGAACAGCGCGCCCAAGCGGCGTCGCAAGCAGGCGCGACCGCCCGCTCCCGAAGGCGGGTCGGGGGAAAAACGAGATCATTCGACCGCATCGCCCAAGCCTGCTCGGCCGCATCGCCCTGCGTTCACGAAACCGCGCACATCGATTTTAACGCACTTGGCGTGTTTTCGCCAGACCATTCCCGAGGTTTGACGAGGATTTGTGAGCGCAGCCGGCGACGCGGGCTCGGTCGAAGCGCGCGACGCGCCCGGGGCGAGGCGCTCGCGAGGCAGGACGACGAGCGCCGCGCCGTCCGCATCGGAAAATCCGTCAGCGCGCGCTCGGTTGCGCCGCGCAGGGCGAAATGACGATCGTCTGGCCCTTGGTCGACCCGGTCGTCGCGTAATCGATCGTGTTGAAGACGGGCGAGGCGCGGCTCTCGGCCTTGATCTCCCCGGCGCCGGGATCGAACAGCGCGACGAGGGAGAGCGGAGCGCCCGCCGCGTAGCGCTCGGCGACCTGGCCGATCAGCACGCAGACGATCGCGACCGCGAGGCCGGCGACCGCCGGGAACTCCAGACGCTTGATCCAGCCCCATCGGTCGAAGCCGTCATCCATCGCCAGCCCTCGGTTCGGGGCGTCGATCCGAGCCGCGGAGGCTCCGGCGCCCGCGGCCAGTGTATCGTCGTTAGGGTAAACGAACCCTTGCCGGGGCGCTCAAATGTCGACGAGTTCGCGCGCTTGCGGGGCGCGTTCCTGGATAAAGGCGAAGCGCGCTTCCGGCTTGGTCCCCATCAGGCGTTCGACCGCGTCGGCGGTTCCCGCGCTGTCGGCCGCGACCAGCGCGACGCGCAGCAGCGTGCGCTTGGCGGGGTCCATGGTGGTGTCGCGCAGATCGCGCATCGACATTTCGCCTAAGCCCTTGAAACGGCTGACGTCGATCGCGCCGCGGCCGGAAAAGCCGGATTTCAGCAGTTGCTCCTTGTGGGCGTCGTCGCGCGCGTAGAGCGTCTTGCCGGCCTGGGTCAGCCGATAGAGCGGCGGCGCGGCGAGATAGAGATGGCCTTCTTGGATCAGCTTGGGGGTCTGGCGATAGAAGAACGTGATCAGCAGCGAGGCGATATGCGCGCCGTCGACGTCGGCGTCGGTCATGATGATGATCTTGTCGTAGCGCAGATCGGCGGAGCGGTATTGCGGCTCGGCCCCCGCGCCCAGCGCCTGCATCAGATCGGCGAGCTGCTGGTTCTGCGCCAGCTTGTCGCGGGTGGCCGAGGCGACGTTGAGGATCTTGCCGCGCAGCGGCAGGATCGCCTGGCTCGCGCGGTCGCGCGCCTGTTTGGCCGACCCGCCTGCGGAATCGCCCTCGACGATAAAGAGTTCAGAGCCTTGCGCGGATGTGTTGGTGCAATCCGCGAGCTTGCCCGGCAGCCGGGTCTTGCGCGCGGCGCTGCGGCGCGCGACGTCCTTCTCCATGCGTCGGCGCAGGCGGTCCTCGGCGCGCTCGAGCGAGAAGTCCAGCAATTTGGCGGCTTGGCTCGGCGCCGCGGCCAGCCAATGGTCGAAGGCGTCGCGAACCGCCGTCTCGACCAGCCGCGAGGCTTCCGCGGTCTGCAGCCGCCCCTTGTTCTGGCCTTGGAACTCCGGCTCGCGGATGAAGATCGATATCAGCGCGGCGCAACCCGCCATCACGTCGTCGGTCGTCAACGCGCTGGCGCGCTTGGCCTGGCCGATGCGTTCGGCGTGGTCTTTCAGGCCGCGCAGCAGGGCGACGCGCAGGCCCGCTTCGTGGGTGCCGCCGTCGGTGGTGGGAATGGTGTTGCAATAGGAATGGACGAAGCCGTCCTCGACCGCGGTCCAGGCGAGCGCCCATTCCACCGAACCGTGCCGGCCGTCCTTCTCCACCTTGCCGGCGAAGACCTGGTCGACCACCAGCTCCTGACCCTCGATGTCGGCGGCGAGATAATCCTTCAGGCCGCCGGGGAAATGAAACGCCGCCACCGCGGGAACCTTGCCTTGCGGGTCGACGAAGCGGGGCGCGCAGCGCCAGCGGATTTCGACGCCGCCGAACAGATAGGCCTTCGAGCGCGTCATCTTGAACAGGCGCTCGGGATCGAATTTCGCCGCCTTGCCGAAAATCTGCTCGTCGGGAAGAAAGCGCACCTTGGTGCCGCGCCGATTGGGCGCCTTGCCGACGATTTCAAGCCCGGTGACGGGAAGGCCGCGCTCGAACGCCTGCCGGTAGAGCGTCTCGTCGCGCACCACCTCGACTTCGGTGCGCTGGGAGAGGGCGTTGACCACGGAAACGCCGACGCCGTGCAGGCCGCCCGAGGTCTCGTAGGCGCCGCTGTCGAATTTGCCGCCGGCGTGCAGCTTGGTCATGATGATTTCGAGCGCCGACTTGCGCGGGAATTTCGGATGAGGGTCGACCGGCATGCCGCGGCCGTTGTCGGCGACCGAAAGCCAGCCGCCCTCTTCGAGGAAGACTTCGATGACGGTGGCGTGGCCCGCCACCGCCTCGTCCATCGCGTTGTCGATCACTTCGGCGAACAGGTGGTGCAGGCCGTTGGCGTCGGCGCCGCCGATATACATGCCAGGACGGCGGCGCACCGGCTCGAGCCCCTCGAGCACCTCGATCGAGGCGGCGTTGTATTCGCCTTGGCCCGGCCTCCCGGCGCGCGCCGTCGGCGAGCGCCCGGCCGGCGCGCGGCCTCTCGGCGGAACGGACTTGCGTCGCAGCGCGCCCGCGCCGCCAAAGAGATCGTCGGTCATCTCGTCATGGGGTTTTGATTCGCTAGCGCCGAGCCTAGCACATCGCCGGCGAGAACGAAAGGAGAACGACAGGATCGCGCGCGCCGTCTCGGCGACGCCTTGTCGCGCGCCGTCGCGTCTACCCGCGCCCCGCCTCCTCGGTCGCGTCTTGCGCCGCGCGGGCGGATGGCGCGGACGGCGGCGCCGGCGTCGCTTCGCCCGCGGCCTCGCGCCATTCCAGCGCCAGAACCCGGCCGTTTTCGACGGTGAGCGCGAGATTGCCGCGCTTGAGTTCGAGCGCGCGCGCGCCGAACA
>JBEKBD010000139.1:0-5997 GCA_050015575.1 Roseiarcus sp.
GCGGTTCAGGCCGAGCCGACATAGCACGCGGCTGACGGTGGCAGGCGACACGCCGAGATCCCGTGCGATCTGTTGGCCGGTGAAGCGTTGGCGTCGGAGCGCTTCGATCCGCTCCACCGTCGAGGCCGGCGTCGGTCGACGCAGGCGATGAGGCCTGGACGAACGGTCCTGGAGACCGGCCAAACCCTCGGAACCGTACCGCGCCAGCCACTTGCGCGCCGTCCGCGGGCAGACGCCTGCGGCTCGTGCGGCGGCCTCCGGCGTCTGCCCGCTCTCGATCTGCCGCACCAATCGCTCTCGACCGATCGGCGTCAAACGCGCATTCTTGTGGATGTTCATCCGGTCCCCTCCAAGGGTTCTGAAGCTTCGCAACCTCAGCTTCCTCGGTCCGGACCGGATGGACAACCTATGGAAAGCTCACAGCTAGGCCAGCCTGTCCGGGCGCGAGCCCTTGGACGGCGTGGCCGAACCTGGACGCGATCTGCTGGAAATTGATGTCCTCGATGTCGCAAAATCCGTGCGCGCGAAGGATCGCGGCAATCCCGGCCGGCTCGAAACGGCTGGCCCAGCGTTCGTCGGTTTTCTCCTGCTGTTCGGTCCGCTCTGTCACGAGCTCCCTCATCTCTTCCGAGAACGCCTCGGATGGTTCCATGTAGTCGAACACGACCTCCGAGTTCGGGATTGCCGCTATGGTGTCCAGAGCGCCGTCGATAGCGTCCTGGGTCAGATAGGGCACGACGCCGAGGCAAGTGAAAAATGCGGGCGAGTTCGGCTGAAAGCCGGCGCCGATGAGCTTCTCCTGTAAATCATCCCGTTCGAAGTCAACCGGCGCGAAAACAAGCCACGGCGGAAGCGCGAGTTGAGCGTCAGCCAAGCGCTGGCGTTTCCAATCCTGCGTCGCGGGGTGGTCCACCTCATAGATATGGATCTGTCGTGCGGCGTGGGGATTGCGAAGAGCGAAGGTGTCGAGGCCGGCGCCAAGGATGACGATCTGCCGAATCCCTCTTTCGACAGCTCCTGACAAAGCCTCTTCGGCGATCCGGCCTCGGGCGATGGTCAACAGACGTCCGATGCTGGCCAAGGGGTGTTGGTTGGCGAATTGCAGCACGTCGTTTTCGTCTTCGCCCAGAATCTTCAGGGCGAAGGGATCATCGAGGATCGCGCCATGATCGAGCAGCTGATGAGCCGCCCGCTGTCGGGCGGGTATCAGGGCTGTGCGGCTGGACTCACCAAGCTTCATGGTCGACGCCTCCATTTTCATCAATCGCTGACCGCACGCGCGTCATGCGCGACGAGCGCCCGGCGCGTCGACGCCTTGCCTTCAAGTCGATACCTCCCGCTGAATCGGCTCGGACGAGCGGGAGAAAAATCCGATCGACGATCTCTTCGACGTCCTGCGCCGACAGCGGTTGCTGCAGTAGTACAAGCTGATGGCGCGCAAGGTCGATCGGCAGCGCCGCCAAGCGAGGCGTAAGCTTCTCGGCGGCGATTTCGCCGCGTCCGGCCCCGCGGGTCAGAATTTCCATCATGATTTTGACGCTGCGTTCGTGCACTTCCGCAAAGAGCGACGAATCGCCCTCGTGGAGAAGCTCTGAAACCAGGCCAAAGACCACTTCTGGACTTAACTCAGCCGTCATTTCTGAGAAGCGCCACAGAATGGCAAGGACGTCGCCGCGGACGGTTCCGGTGTCCGGCGCCTCGGATGAAAGAACAGGTCGGTCTGCGCTCAACGCGGCGCGTACGAGCCGAGCGCGGGTGGGCCAGCGCCGGTAGATCACCGGCTTGCTCGTACCCGCCCCGGCCGCCACCCTCTCGATCGAGAATTTGACGTACCCTGCTGCAACAAGTTCTTGCAGCACAGCCTCGAAAATCCCCGCCTCCAAGACCTTGCCGCGTCTACGGCTCTTTGCTTCCCTCGCCACGTCGCTCAACTCGCTGCTGATCGCAATTAGACACGTTACGTATCTTATGTCAATCGGCTGCGACGCGCTGTCGCCAGTAACTCGGCGCGCGGCGGAAATCGGCCCGCCGCGGCGCCGGCGCCGAATTCGAGGCCTCGCTTATTCCTCGCCCTTCGGCGGGCGCCCAAGCAGCGCGCCGACGGCGGCCCGCGCGTCGATCGTCCCCTCCAGCAGCGCCTCGACCGTCGCCGAGATCGGCATATCGACGCCGCGCGAGCGGGCCATCCGCATCAGCGCCGAGGCGGTGAAGACGCCCTCGGCCAGTTGGCCGGCGCCCGCCTCGGCGACGCTCAGCCCCTGCCCGAGCGCGCGGCCGAAGGCGAAGTTGCGCGATTGCGCCGACGAGCAGGTGAGCACGAGATCGCCCAAGCCCGAAAGGCCCATCAGGGTGTTCGGCCGTGCGCCGAACGCCTCGCCGAATCGTCTGAGCTCGGCGAAGCCGCGCGCGATCAGCGCCGCGACGGCGCTCGCTCCCAGCCCGAGGCCCGCGGTCACGCCGCAAGCGATCGCCAGCACGTTCTTGGCCGCGCCGCCGATCTCGACGCCGCGCACGTCGGTCGAATGGTAGAGTCTGAGGTTCGGCCCGCGCAGCGCCGCGCAGAGAGCGTTCGCGAGTTCCTCGTCGACGCTCGCCAGCGTCACCGCGGTCGGCAGGCCGGCGGCGACGTCGATGGCGAAACTCGGACCCGAGAGGATCGCGCTCGGCCATCCCGGCGCAGCCTCGCTTAGGACCTCGGTCATGAAGCGCTCGCTGCCGCGCTCGATCCCTTTGGCGCAGGCGACGAGCGGCCTCGGCCGCGACAGCGCCGCGGCGATGCTCTTGGCCGCCTGGCGCGTCGCCTGCGCGGGAACGGCTATCAGAACGGCGTCGGACGGCTCGAGGCCGTTCAGATCTCCGCTGACCCGCGCCGCGGCCGCCAGTTCGACGCCGGGCAGCCGGGCGCTCCGCCGCGTCCGCGCCAGCTCCCGCATCGCCGTCGCGTCGCTGTCCCACACCGCGACGCTTCGCCCCGCGCTCGCGGCGGCGTTGGCGAGCGCGAGGCCCCAGGCGCCCGCCCCCACGACGCCGATGGCCGGAAACGATTTCACGCAGGCGTCCTTCTTCTCGAACGGGCCGTCGGCCCACCGCCCCGTTGAAATCATCGAATCGGCGCGGGCGCAACTGCGCGCGGCGGGCGGGGGTTCTAGCCAAACCAGCCGCGGGAGCCTAACTAGGTGCGTTGGCGGCCGACCGACGGGCGCGACGGCGGCCGCCCAACGCAACCGGAGGAACCGGCAATGCAGGATCTCGACATTTCGACGGTCGTCTTCGCCATCGTCGCGATCTTCGTGGTTTTCAAGCTCCGCTCGGTGCTGGGCACGCGCAGCGGCCCGCCGAGGCCGCCGGCCGATCCGGCCCTGCCGCGCGCTCCGAGCGAACTCCAGAACGCGCCGGCTGTGGGCAACGTCGTGCCGCTCGGCCTCGCCGGCAGGGCGAGCGCGCGGGCGGATGAGGCCGCCGCCGCTCCCGAGCGTTGGAAGGGTTTCGCCGAGCCGGGCTCGGAGATCGCGGCTGGGTTCGACGCCATCGCCGCCGCCGATCGCGGCTTCGCCCCCGATCGCTTTCTCTCCGGCGCGCGCGCGGCCTACGAGATGGTCGTCGGGGCTTTCGCCGCAGCCGACATGCCGACCCTGCGCAGGCTGCTCGCGCCCGACGTTCTCGCCAATTTCGATTCGGCGATCCGGGCGCGTCTCGCCGCCGGGCAGACCATGACGACGACGCTGGTCTCGATCGATGCGGCCGATTTCGTCGAGGCGCGGTTGGCGGGTTCGCTCGCCACGATCTCGGTGCGTTTCGCCGCCAAGCTGGCTTCGGCGACGCGCGACGCCTCCGGCGCGGTGGTCGAGGGATCGGCGAGCGAGGTCGCCGACCATCGCGACGTCTGGACGTTCAGCCGCGACGTGCGTTCGCACGATCCCAATTGGCTGCTCGCGGCGACGCAAACGGTCCAGTGAGGCAGGCGCCGCAAGGCGCGAAGGCGATCGAGGGCTCGAGGCGCTTTGCTCAGGGGAACCGCCATGGCGCCGCGCCTCGAGCCCGTCCGTTTCGACGACCTCGCCGGTTTCGAATCCGACGACGCCCTGGCCGCCTTCGCCGCCTTCGCCCGCTCGGCGCGCGCGCTCTGCGACGGCGCGGCGCCGACGCGGCCCGCCCGCGCTCCATCGGCGCGTCTCGTCGCGATCGCGCGCAAGGCGGTCGATGCGGAAATCCGCGACGCCGCCGACGCGCGTCGCTTTTTCGCCGCGCGCTTTCGCGCCTTTCGCGTCGACCCCGACGAGGCGGACGGCAAAGGGCTGCTCACCGGATATTACGAGCCGCGCCTCAAGGGTTCGCCGACCCGAACGGCCGCGTTCGCCGCCCCGATCCTGCCGCGGCCGCGCGATCTCGTCGCCTTTCCCCCCGGCGGCGCGCCGGCCGGATTCGATCCCGCGCTGAGCGGCGCGCGGCGCCTCGGCGACGGGACGCTGCGGCCCTACCCCGACCGCGCCGCCATCGAGGCCGAAGGCGGCGAAGCGCTGCTTTGGCTCGCCGATCCGGTCGAGGTCTTTTTCGTCCAGGTGCAGGGCTCGGCGCGCGTCGAACTTCCCGACGGGCGCGAGGTTCGCCTCGTCTATGACGGGCGCAACGGCCAGCCCTATACGTCGATCGGCCAGCTGCTCATCGAGGCGGGCGAGATCCGGGAGCGCGATATGTCGCTCGCGCGGCTGAAAGCCTGGCTGCGCGGCCATGGCCTCCAGCCCGGCGACGCCGGACGCGCGTTGATGCAGCGCAATCGCTCCTACGTATTCTTCAAGATCGAGGAAGACTTCGATCCCTCACAGGGGCCGATCGGCGGCGCCGGGGTCGCCTTGACGCCGCTGCGCTCGATCGCGGTCGACCGCTCGATCTGGGCCTACGGCACGCCGATGTGGATCGACGCGGAGCTGCCGTGGGAGAGCGAGGCGGCCAGTCGGTTCCGCCGCTTGACGATCGCGCAGGACACCGGATCGGCGATCCTTGGCGCGGCGCGCGCCGACATCTATTTTGGCGGCGGCGAGGCGGCCGGAGCGCGCGCCGGCGCCATCCGCTGCCGCGGCGCCTTCACGGCGCTGCTGCCGCAAGGAGACGAACCGTGAAGGAGGCGACGGAGAGGCCGCGCGCGCCCCGGCTGAGGCGCCTCAGCGACGAGGAGATCGCGCTGTGGGTCGAGGTCGCCAAGAGCGTCGCGAAACGTCGCGGCGCGAGCCTGCCGACGCCCTCTTCGCCGATTCCGTCCGCCGCGCCGCCACGGCCGGCGGCGGCGCCGATGCCGAACGTCGCGGCCGGATCGCGTAAGCCGTCCGGCCCGCCGCCGCTCGCGCCGCTGGAGCGCCGGTTGAAACGCGATCTCGCGCGCGGGCGCGTCGCCGTCGACACCGCCATCGATCTGCACGGCATGACGCAGGCCGAGGCGCATCGCGCGCTGCGCGGCTTTCTCGTCTATGCGCAGTCGCAAGGCCATCGACTGGCGGTCGTCGTCACCGGCAAGGGCGGCGCCAAGCCGCAGTCCGGCGCCGCGTCGTGGTTCGACGAGCCTGGCGTCCTCAGGCGGCTCGTTCCGCACTGGCTGCGCGAAACCGACCTGCGCGGCGTCGTGCTCGGCTTCGAGGAAGCGGGCCGCGCCCACGGCGGCGCCGGCGCGCTCTACGTCAGGTTGAGGCGACGAGAGCGGCGGTGAGCGCTCGCTCGGAGCTCCGCAATCTCGCGCAAGCCCGAACATTTGACCTCGCGGCGCGGCGGCGCCAAGAGGACGCGCTGAGAAGGGGGCGCGCGCGCCATGATCGAAACCGTAGACGTTCTCGGCCTGGGCAATGCGCTGGTCGACATCATCGCGCATGCCGACGACGATTATCTCGACGCCCATGAGATGGCGAAAGGCGCGATGACGCTGATCGACGAAGACCGCGCCGAGACGCTCTACGCCGCGCGCGTCGATCCGCGCATCGTCTCGGGCGGATCGGCCGCCAACACCATCGT
>JBEKBD010000140.1:0-5550 GCA_050015575.1 Roseiarcus sp.
CAGCGCGCGGATCGAGTCCCAATCGGCCGCCTGCTCGGCGAAGTAGGCGGCGGCCTGCTTGCGGCGCGCCTCGCGCGCCAGCGCCAGCCGCGCGCGGTCGGCGGCGAGCGTGGCGTCGTCCTTATCGATGCGCGCGACCAGCGCGCGGGCGAACGAACCGCCCTTGTCGGCGAGCCGGTAGAACGCCCACGCCCCCTCGCGCTGGCGCTCGGCGAGGCCCGCTTCGACCAAGAGCTTCAGGTGGCGCGAAACGCGCGGCTGCGACTGGCCAAGAATGGCGACAAGCTCGCTCACCGTCAGTTCGGCTTCGCAGAGCAGCCCGATCAGGCGCAGGCGCGTCACCTCGCCCGCCGCCTCCAGGCTCGCCAGCAGCGCCTCGAAACTGGTCTTCGCCGGAGGCCCGGCGCGGTGCATCGCATCAGACATAAGGATATGTTTATGTCTAATGGGGCGACGGCGCAAGCTGCGGCGTGAACTTCTCGGCGGCTGGGGACGAACCGCGCTATCGCCGAATTGCGCGCATGCCGACCCCGTTAGGGCGTCAGCACCGCCGCGCCTTGCAGGCGGCCCTCGCGCAGGTCGGCGAGCGCGACGTTGGCGTCGGCGAGATCGTAGCGATGGGTTTGCGTGCGCACGCCCGCCTTCGCCGCGACGGGGAAGAACTCGACGCCGTCGCGGCGGGTGAGATTGGCGACCGAGACGATCTGCCGCTCCTCCCACAGCCAGCGATAGGGAAAGCTGGGGATGTCGCTCATGTGGATGCCGCCGCAGACGACCCGCCCGCCCTTGCGCACCGCGCGCAGGGCGGCCGGAACGAGTGCGCCAACCGGAGCGAACAGGATCGCCGCGTCGAGCGGCGCGGGCGGCGCTTGGTCGGAGCCGCCCGCCCAAGAGGAGCCGAGGGAAAGTGCGAAGCGTTGCGCCGCCTCGTCGCCCGGCCGCGTGAACGCCAGCGTCTCTCGCCCCTGGAAGCGGCAGATCTGCGCCACGATATGCGCGGCGGCGCCGAAGCCGTAGAGGCCAACCCGCTTGCTCGGCCCCGCCATTTTCAGGCAGCGCCAGCCGATCAGCCCGGCGCAGAGCAGCGGCGCCGTCGCAATGGGGTCGCCGTCCGCAGGAGGCTTCAGGACGAAGGCGGCCTCGGCGAGCATGTGCGAAGCGTAGCCGCCGTCGCGCGTGTATCCGGTGAACTCGGGATGGTCGCAAAGATTCTCGCGGCCTTCTTCGCAGTAGAGGCAGCGCCCGCAAGCATGCGCGAGCCAGGGGACGCCGACCCGTTCGCCGACGGCGAAGCCCTCGACGCCGGCGCCGAGCCGCTCGACGAGGCCGACGACTTCATGGCCGGGCACGATCGGCAACCGTTGGTTAGGCAACTCGCCGTCGACGACGTGCAGATCGGTGCGGCAGACGCCGCAGGCCTCGACGCGGATCAGCATCTCGCCGCGCCCCGGCATGGGCTTGGCCCGCTCTTCGAGAACCAGCGGCGCGCCGATCTTCCTCAAAGTCATTGCGCGCATCATCGAGGGCGCCCCTAATGCGACATCAGTATGGGCGCCGTCGGCTGACTCATCAAGTCGACGCTGACGCTGCCGAACAGGCTCTCGAACAGGCGCGAGTGGCGGAAGGCCCCGGCGACGATCAAGTCGGCGTCTTGCGTGTCGAGGCTGGCGAACAACGCTTCCAGCGCCGAAATATCGCCGGTGTCCGTCCAGTCCGAAATCCCGGCTTCGACGCCATGGCGCCGGAGATGATCGGCGAGCTTGTCGGAGGCCGCGCGCAACGCGCTCGCACGCGGCGAAAAGGTGAAGATGACGACCTTCTTCGCTTTGACGAGCAGCGGCATCGCGTCATGCACGGCGCGCGTCGCCTCGCGGCTGGCGTTCCAGGCGATGACGATGTTCTCGCCGACCGGCCCGGGCTTCCAGTCCTGCGGCAGGATCAACATCGGCGCGCCCGAAGCGACGAGGACTCCGTCGGGAATCTCGGGGCGGATCAGCGCGCGCGCCTCGCCTTCCGGCCGCGGCGCGATGATCAGGTCGACGCAATGGCTGGTTTCGCCGCCCGCCGTCGGCGCCGCGTCGGCGCCGACGAAACGGCTGGCGAGCCCCGCCTCCTTGACCGCCGCCTCGAAGTTCAGGGCGATGCGACGCGCCTTGTTGGCCCACGCGCCGACGAGCGCGGCGTCCGAACTGACATCGACGCCGATCAGCCGCGCCCCGTGGGCGACCGCCATCGCTGCGGCAAGACGCAGCCGATCCCGCGCGCCGTCGGTCGGATCGAGATAGACCATGATGTCCTTGTAGGCCATCGCTCCCTCCCGGTTCCCGAGGCGCCGAATCGCCGGCGCCTCTTGCGACGCCGGCGACCGCTTGGCAAGTGCATCGCGCGTCCGGTCAAAACGCGCCGGCGCGCGTCATTTCGCCTTGCTGATCGGGATCTCCACCTTCTTGGCGACCATTTCCGGCGGTTTGCCGACCCTCACGTGAAGGACCCCCTTGTCGGACGTCGCCTTGATGTTGGCCGGGTCCGGCGTGAAACTGAGCGGCACTACCCGCTGAAACGCGCCGTAGCTCCGCTCGACGACTCGCCAGGACTTGTCCTTCTTTTCCGTCTCGGATTTCTTCTCTCCGGAAATGACGACGCTCGGCCCATCGACCGACAGTTTCACGTCGGCCTCGTCGACGCCGGGCAGTTCGGCGGCGATTTCCACGGCGTCCTTGGTTTCCGCGACATCAAGCGCCGCGAGGCCCGCAAAGTCGCCGGCCGGACCCCAGGAAACAGGCAGCCGGCGGCCGAAGTCGCGCAGCAGATCGTCGAAATCGCGGCGGAAGCCATCGAACAGGTCGAGTTCGCGTCCTCCGAATGTCGGCACAGGCAAGCGCATGATTCTCTCCTCTGGGTAGGCCGCGGGCCGGAAAGCTGCCGCTTTCCCCTGCCTCGCTAGTCCATCGGCAGAAAACAAAGGTCTCTATAGTTGAGAACCATTCCAGCTCCACGGCGATTGCACGCCCCCTTACCAGGAGATAGGAACAGAAAGCCTTGGCTTCAAGACGAAACCGCCCGCTTGATCTTGCCGACGCCGGGCGGAAGCGATCGAGTCCGCGCGTCGACAGACGGCGCTTGATCGGCGCGCCCGGATGGGGCATAGCAACGCGCTCGAACCTCCGCCGCGGGTCTTGCCCGCGGCTTCCTTTGTCGGGTGACGCGATGAAAGTCCGCAATTCCCTCAAGTCGCTTCGCGGGCGTCATCGCGACAATCGCCTGGTGCGCCGCAAGGGCCGCGTCTACATCATCAACAAGACGCAGAAGCGTTACAAGGTGCGCCAGGGCTGACGCCGCAGCGTTGCGCGGGATCGCGGCCCGGCCTTTGACCCTTGCGGTGAAGCGCCCTAAGTTCGCCCCATGACGCGGTGTTCGACGTTCGCCTTTGCTCTGCTGCTCGCTCTCGGCGCGCTCGCCAGTGTGCAGAGCTCGCCGACGCTCGCCGCGACGCCCGCCGCGAGGACGCCCTCGCCGAGCGAGGCGCTCGACGAGCTGTTCGCCCGCCTCGCCGCGAGCCGGGACTCCGACGAATCCGCCGGCCTCGTCGCCGCAATCGATCGTCTCAACCTGCGATCGGGCTCCGACACCGCCGACTTGCTGATGGCGCGCGCGGCGATGACGATGGAGAGCGGCGACTATCCCGTCTCGCTCGCCCTGCTCGACAAGATCGTCGCCTTGCAGCCGCAATGGGCGGAAGGGTGGAGTCGGCGCGCGGCGGCGCGCTATCTCTCGGGCGACGCCGAAGGGGCGATGGCGGACATCGCCGAGACGCTCCATCGCGATCCTCGCCATCTCGGCGCGCTGGCGGAGATGGGAATGATCTTGGAGGAGAGCGGCCGCCAAGACGACGCCTTGCGCGCCTACCAGCGCGCGCTGTCGATCGCGCCGCAATGGCGCCCGATCGCCGATGCGGCGGCGCGGGTCCGGGCCGCCCTCGCGGGTCAGGCGCTGTGACGGCTGGGTCCGCGATGCGCGGGCGGCGATGATCGCCGGCGCTGCGGCGCCGGCCGCCCTCTTCCTTTTCACTCTCGTCGAGGCGCGGGCGCGCCGGCGCGAGGCGCCGGCTTCGATCGGCGCGGCCTCGCCGCTCGCCTGAGGCCTTCGCCGCCGCGCCTTGCCCCGCTAGACCGCGCCGCCGTCCGGGCCGACCTTGGCGATGCGCAAATTGTTGGTGGCGCCGGGCGTGCCGAAGGGAACGCCGGCGACGACGATCACCCAATCGCCGACGCTGACGAAGCCGTCGATATAGGCGTGGCGGCAGGCGCGGTCGGCCATGTCGCGCTCGTCGCGCGCGTCGACGGTGACGTCGGCGTGGACGCCCCAGGCCAGCGCCAAGCGGCGCGCCGTCCTGACGATGGGGGTCAGCGCGAGGATCGACGAGCGCGGCCGCCCGCGCGCGATGCGCAGTCCGGTCGAGCCCGAGGCGGTCCAGGCGCAGATCACCTTCGATTGCAGCGTCTCGGCGACGTCGCGCGTCGCTTCGGCGATCGCGTCGGCGCCGGTCGCCTCGGGCGTGGCGCGCTGGGCCTCGATGATGCCGGGATAGATGCCCTCCGACTCCACCGACTCGGCGATGCGGTTCATCGTCTCCACCGCCTCGCGCGGATATTGGCCGGACGCGCTCTCGGCCGACAGCATCACCGCGTCGGCCCCTTCGAACACCGCGGTCGCGACGTCGGAGACCTCGGCTCGGGTCGGCACCGGCGTCGATATCATCGATTCGAGCATCTGCGTCGCCACCACCACCGGCTTGCCGAGACGGCGGGCCAGTCTGGTGATGGTCTTTTGCAGACCCGGGACTTTCTCCAGCGGCATTTCCACCCCGAGGTCGCCGCGCGCCACCATCACCGCGTCGGCGACCGCGAGGATTTCGCCGAGCCGCGCGATCGCCTGCGGCTTTTCGATTTTCGCCATCACCAGGGCGCGATTGCCGGCGATCTTCTTCACTTCGAGCACGTCCTCGGGGCGCTGCACGAAGGAGAGCGCGACCCAGTCGATGTCCTCTTCCAGCGCGGCGGCGAGATCGGCCCGATCCTTCTCGGTCATAGCCGAAGTCGGAATGGTGGTGTCGGGCAGGCTGACGCCCTTCTTGTTGGAAATGCGCCCGGCGACCTCGACGTTGGTGTCGGCGCGGCCCGGCGCGAGGGCGGCGACGCGCAGCAGCACCTTGCCGTCGTCGATCAGCACGCGATCGCCTTTGCGCAGCGAGTCGAGGATTTCCGGATGCGGAAGAAAGACGCGCGTCTGATCGCCGAGCGACGCGTTCGAATCCAGCGTGAACGGGCTCCCCTTGCGCAGCGCGACCGCCCCGGCCGCGAATTCGCCGACGCGCAGCTTCGGCCCCTGTAGATCGACGAGGACGCCGATCGGCCGGTCGAATTGCTCCTCGAGCGAACGAATCCTCGCCACCTGCTCGCGCATCGCGTCGTGCGAGGCGTGGCTCATGTTGATGCGAAAGACGTCGGCGCCCGCCTCGAACAGCGCGGCCACCGTCGCCCGATCGGCCGA
>JBEKBD010000141.1:0-5397 GCA_050015575.1 Roseiarcus sp.
GCGCTTCTCGCTTTGCCGCCCGGGCCGGCGCAGGAAGCCCAAACCTCGCCTCTCAGCGAGTTGCCGGCTCCGCTCGCCGCGCTCGGCGGCGCAGGCCCGTCCGATCAGAATTTCCTGATCGAGGCGACCGATCAGCGCGACGAGTTCCTCGAATCCCTGCTCGCGCGCAAGGATAAGAGCCCGCAACGCCATCTCCAGAAGTTGGTCGAGTTTGACGAACAAGTCGCCGCGGCGATCTTGCGACAGTGGATCCGCCAGGGAGCGAACACATGAAGCCGGTGCCAATCTCGCAATACCTGGATCATATCGGGCGGGTCGCGCAGGGCGACCGGCAAACGCCGCGTCGGGAAATCTCGCCGTTCCGGCCGCGCGCCGTCGGCGCCGTTCCGGATTCGGAGCCGCATGGTCAGCTCGCCTTCAGCCGGGTGTTGCGCGAGGCGGCGATCGCCGCCCGCTCGCGAGCGCTCGAGGACGGCCAAGACCGCTCCGGCGCCGACGGGCGAATTTGGAGCCGCGACGGTGCGCCGTCGCGCTCGCGCGAGACGGCGCCCGGACCCGACGTCGAGGCGCGCGTCGCCGAAGCCTACGATCGCGGCCTGCGCGAGGGCGCCGCCGCCGCGCGCGCCGAGGACGCCGAATCGCAGGCGCGCGAACAGGCCAGTCGACAACAACGAGAGCTGGCGGAGCGGCTCGACTTTCAAATGAACGAATACAACAGGCTCGCCGACGCGATCGCCGCCGGGTTGGACGAGATCGAACAGCGTATCGCCGCCGCCGTGGCGCGCATTCTCGCGCCGTTGCTCGCCAGCGAGCTGTCGAAGCAGGTCGTCGACGAATTATGCGTCCACGTCGCGCAGCTCTGCGCCGGCGGATCGCCGGGCCTGATTAGGATCCGCGGCCCGGAACGTCTGCTCGCGGCCTTGCGGGACCGCGTCGCCTCGCTCGCCGTCGACGTCGAGTTCGTCGCCGAAGACGGCGTCGAAGCGACGATCGAAGCGCAGCACACGATGATCAGCTCGCAGTTGCAGCCGTGGGCCGACCTCATCGATTCGCTCGTCGTCTGAGGCGGCGCCATGGAAGACCCGCCGTCTCCCGAAATCATCATCGTCAAACGCCGCGCGAGCCACGAGGAAGAGCACCACGGCGGCGCCTGGAAGATGGCGTTCGCCGATTTCATGACGGCGATGATGGCGTTCTTCCTCGTGCTGTGGCTCATCAACGCGACCGATAAGAACACCAAGAGCATCATCGCGCGATATTTCAACCCGGTGAAGTTGGAGGAGGCCGCCAAGACCCCCAAGAGCATCCACGGCGAGGCGCCCTCGGCGACCAGCGTCGACGTTCCGGAGGCCAAGAAACCGGGCGCGTCCGGCGCCGCAGGGCGGCAGGAAAGCAAGAAAACGAACGAAGACGACGCGGACGCGGCCAAGAGCGGCGACGGCCCGGAGAACAAGGGCGCCGACCTGGCGGCGCGTCAGGGAAACGGCGCCGCGGCCGAAGCGCCGGACCCGGCGAATCCAAAGCCCTCGATGTCGGAAGGCGTACTGTTCTCCGATCCCTATCGCAGTCTGGACGCCATCGCCGGCCCATCGTCGCCGAACGTTCGCGCCATCGCTCAGAGCGAAAGGGTGAAGACCACCAGCGAGGCCGGATCGGCGGACCCCGACGCCTTTCGCGACCCGTTCCGACCGATCGGACGCGAAGTCGCGACCGAGGCGCCAAACGCAGGGGCGGCCAGACAGCCGCCGCCGCCGACCCGGAACGTCGAAGCCGTCGCGGACGCTCCGCCAGCGAGCGGCGCGGTCGCCCTCGAGGCGCAGCCGCCTTCGCCGATGGCGGCCGCGCGCTTGCAGAAGGAAGTGGATTTGCAGCTCGGCGCGCCCGGCAAGGCGGCGCTCGGCCCCGCGATCGACGTGAAGGCGACCGACGAGGGTTTGCTCATCAGCCTGACCGACAGTCTAAACTTCGCCATGTTTCCGCTCGGCTCGGCGGTGCCTCAGCCCCAGGTGGTGCGAGCGATGGACGCGATCGCCGAGAGCCTGAGGAACCGCCAGGGCATGATCGTGGTGCGCGGACACACCGACGGCCATCCCTACAAATCGGCGACCTACGATAATTGGCGACTTTCTTCGGCGCGCGCCCAGGTGGCGTATTACATGCTCACGCGAGCCGGACTTCCGGAGAGCCGCTTCGAGCGCATCGAAGGCTACGCCGACCGCCGACTGAGGGATCCGAGCCACCCCTTCGCCGCCGAGAATCGACGCATCGAAATCCTGTTGCAGGCGCCCAAGCCATGAACGCCCGTCTCCTGGTCGACGCGCTATTCCTTCTGACGCTGGCGGCCGGCGCCTCGGCGCCGGCGCGCGCGCAAGCGCCTTCGGCGTCGGAGATCGCAGCGCCGCCGCCGCCGAGCGCCCAGACGATTTCGGCGATGGCGGCCGACCTGCAGGCGCTGCAGGCGCGAATCGCCGCCGGCGACAAAGCGGCCTACGCCGCCCAATCCGATCGTTTCAACGCCATCGGCGCGGCGATCGCCGCCGCCAAGCCGGAGGTTTGGCAATCCAAGCGCGAGACCGACGCCGTGATCGTTTACCTGCTTAGCGGCGGTCAGCCTCGCGACGTCGTGCAATTGCTGCAGAGCGGCTCTGTGCCCAAGAGCGAAACGCCGCTCATGCGTGGCGCGATCGCTTACATCGCAGGCAACGAGGCCGAGGCGGAGTCGCTGCTGGGCGGCGTCGATCCTCGCAGGCTCGATCTGAGGCTGGCCGGTCAAGTCGCCTTCGCTCAATCCGTTCTCCAGACGACCCACGATGCGAAGAGGGCGATCGCGCTGCTCGATCTCGCGCGGTTGCTGGCCCCGGGCTGTCTGGTCGAGGAAGCCGCGTTGAGACGCGAGATCTTGCTCGTCGTCGACCAGCGCGACATCGATCGCGCCGCTTCGCTCTCGCGGCAATATGCGACGCGTTTCGGGCGCTCGGTCTACGCCGACGACTTTTTGCACGGCCTGGCGAATGCCTTCGTGCAGGCGGGCCTGACCGAAAATCTTCCGAGCTTCGGCAAACTTCAGGTCTTTGTTTCCTGGTTGGCGCCCAACGTCCGGCGCGACTTCTTGTTGACGATCGCGCGGGCGGAGGCGGTGAACGGCAAGTTCGACGTCGCCGGCGCCGCCGCGGCCGCAGCGCTGCGCGACAGCCCGGGCGACAGCGCGGACGAAGCGCGCGGCAGGCTGTATGAAGCGGCCGCGCGAATCCTCACTCCCGAATACGACGACGGCGTCGCCGAATTGCAAAGCGTCGCGCCGTTGAAATTGGACAAGGGCGACCAGTCGCTGCTGGCGGCCGTTCACGGCGTCGCCGTGTACCTGCGCCAACCGCTTAGCGAAGCCGGTTCGCCGCGCGAAGAACCCCCGCCAGATGCGCTGACGCCGCAGGGCGCCGCCGACCATGCGGCGGCGACGATCGCCTTGGCGGAAGCGGCGCTCGGCCGCACCGCCGCCCTGGCGGGCGTCGCCGAGAAAGGAAACCCATGACCCTCTTGGCGCTGACTGCTTCGCTGGCGAGCGCGCCGCCGCTCGCCAATCCCGCCCACGATCTCGGCGGCAAATCGTCCGGCGGTTCGAAGTTCGCCGATATCGTGGACGCGCTGACCGGCGAAGATTCTCAGTCGAACGCCGGCGCCGCGACGACGCCGGCGGCCGCGAGCGCACAAGATCAAGCTTCGTCGCGCGAGGCGACGTCGAAATCGAGCCCATCGGTTTCGATCGACGCGGGGCTTGCCGGGCTCGTCTATGGCGCGCTCGGTTCGCCGGCTTCCGGCGGGGCGGCGTCGCGCGCTTCAGGCGGGCGCGGCAGCGTCGCGACTTCCGATCGGACGAGCGACGATTCGGTCGCCGCGAAGACGTCGGCGGCCGCCGGCGAAGCGCTGCGGCGGGCGCTGACGGGACGCGGCGCGGAGGCGAGCTCCGATGATCTATCGGCCGACGATTCGACCGCCGCGGCCGCGACGTCGACTGCGTCGAATGGGACGGACGCGAACTCCGCGCTCGCCGGGCTCCTCTACGGCGCGCTCGCTTTGCCGGCGGCTACGGCCCTCGATGCATCCGTCGCCAACAGCGGCGGCGAGGAAAGCGCGGCGCGGCAAGGCGCCTCAACGTCGAACGCGGCCGCCGCGAACGATGGTTCGACGACCTCCGCCGGCGCGCTGTGGCGCGCCTTGGGGGCGCGCGGCGCGGTCGCCGGCTCCAATCAGGCGAGCGGCGGTCTCGCCGCCGGGGCGTCGGCGACGGCCGCGCAAGACGATGCGGAGGCGAACTTTGCGCTCGCCGGGGCCCTCGATGCGCCGCCGACGCTGCGAACGGCGGCGAACGGCGATGCTTCTCTGGGCCTCAGCGCAGCGCAATCGCGCACCTATCTCGGGGTCGACAGCGCCGAACAAAGCGAAGCCAAGAATTCGATCTTGCGTTCGCAGGCGCGCCCCGCCGTCAACGCGGCTGCTGCGGCCGGGTCCGACGCGACGGGGACCGTCGACGTCGTCGTCGCCGCCGCGGCGTCGACGCAGAGCCAGACCCAGTCCGATAAGCGGTCGAGTTCGGGCCACAGCGGATCGCCGAGCGCCTCGGCTGCAAATCCGTCCGTCGACGTTGGGTCGACCGCGACCGTCGCCGAGGCTGCGCCCAGCCTCTTCGACGCCGGGATCAATTCCGCGGTCGCCGGCTCCGGTCCGATCGCGGTCAGCCAACTGGCCGACTGGCTCGCCGGGGAAGCGAGCGGGCTGTCGTCGCAAACGGCGTCGTCCGGCGCGACGTCCGCGGCCGCCGTCGGCGGCGGCCAAGCGGTCAAGGAACTTCAGATCAACCTCGAGCCCAGCGATCTCGGCGCCGTATCGGTGAAGATGCGCATGGCGAACGGCCAACTTTCGGTCGTGATGGAAGTCGCGAAGCCGAGCACTCTGAACTCCATAGAGAACGAGCGCGACGCGATCACCGATCGGCTGGGCCTGAGCGCTCAACCGCTCGCCGCGCTGATCATCAGGCCGGCCGCAACGACCCAGACCAGCGCCGAGAGCGGCAGCGCGCAAGATCAGCAATCCGGAAACCAGGGGAATGCGCAAGGCGATCCAAACCAAAGTTCACGAGGCAATGAGCAACAGACGTCTCGCGGCCAAGACGGGGCCGGTCGGTGGAGCCGTCAAACGGCGGCGCAGCCCTCGCCCGCTGGCCGTGGGTTTGGCGATCTGGTTGTGTAGCGCCGGCCTCGCGCACAGCGCGACCGACGAGTCGTGCGAACAAGAGATGGCCCGGGCCGCTCGCGTGAACGGCATACCGCTGAACATTCTCTATTCCGTCGGCCTCACCGAGACCGGGCAGAACGGGACGCTCAATCCCTATGACATGAACGT
>JBEKBD010000142.1:0-5373 GCA_050015575.1 Roseiarcus sp.
CGCTCGCGCGCGCGCAGCGCGGAGCGAGGGGAGCGCGGCGAGGCGACGAGCCCCGATCAGCGCGCCGGCAAGCCGTTCGACAAGCGGGCCTCATCGGGCCGAGGCCGCTTTGCGCCGCGCGACGGCGGCAAGCCCGACAAGCGCCGGCCTGCGAGCGAGGGCCGGTCGCCGCGCGGCAAGCCCGGCGGCGAGCGGCCGCCGCGGCGACCCTAAAACGCGATGCGCGTCGTCGGCGGCAGGCTGAAAGGGCGGGTTCTCCATGCGCCGGCCTCGCGCGCGATCCGGCCGACTTCGGAGCGCCTGCGCGAATCGATCTTCGACATCCTCGCCCATCGCCACGCGGGCGCCCTCGAGGGGGCGCGGGTGGTCGATCTCTTCGCCGGCTCCGGCGCGCTGGGCATCGAGGCGCTGTCGCGCGGCGCGGCGTTTGCGTTGTTCGTCGACAACGCTTCGGGAGCGCGCGCGCTGCTGCGCGCCAACGTCGAGGCCTTGGCGCTCGGCGGCGCGACGCGCATCTGGCGCGCCGACGCGACCCGGCTCGGCAAGGCGCCCGCCGGGCCGCCGTTCGCCCTGGCCTTTCTCGACCCGCCCTACGACAAGGGCCTCGCCGGCCCAGCGCTGGCGGCGCTTTGCGCGGGGAACTGGCTCGCCGAGGGCGCGCTCGTCGTCGTTGAAGAGGCGGCCAAGGCGGCAATCGCCGCGCCGCCGGCGCTCGACCTAGTGGACGAGCGGATCTACGGCGAAACGCGGATCGCGTTCTTCGCCGTGGCGAGGCCGCTATGAAGCATCGCGCTCGGCGTCGTCGCGCCTTTATTCGTACCGCCCGTAATGGCGCACCGTCACGACCTCGAAGCGGCCTTGCGGGCCGATGAAGCTCGACATCAGCCAGCTCGTGATCGCAACCACGACGGAGGTCAGGATCGCCGGCCACAGGCCGCCGACGACGAAGCCGGCAAGGACATGCGAAACCAGCTCGATCATCAAGCCATTGATGACCAGCAGGAACAGGCCGAGCGTCAGCAGCGTGATCGGCAGGGTCAGGATCACCAGGATCGGCCGCACGAAGGCGTTGACGATTCCGAGCAGCAGCGCCGCGGCGATCAGCGCGCTGGTCGAGCGAATCTCCACCCCGGGAACGATCTGCGATGCGAGCCATAGGCCCAGCGCGACGATGACCGCGCGAATCAGAAATCCTCTCATGACGACGCGCTCCCTTTCTCAGCCCTATCTAGGCGCGGCGGCGGCGAACCGCCAGGACGCTTCCTACGGTGACGTGTGGCCGCGGATCGCTTATCTCTAGGCTTGGAGGCCCGCCATGTCCCAACCCGAACGCCCCGTCGCCATCCGCGCCGCCGACGCGCCGGCGCGCGTCAAGTCGTCGAACTACCCCGAGCCCTTCGCCTCGCGCATGTACGGCCGCGACAAGCGGCCGCTCGGCGATTTGTTCGGTCTGACGAATTTCGGCGTCAACCTGACGCGCCTCGCCCCCGGCGGCTCTTCGGCGCTGCGCCACGCGCACGCCAAGCAGGACGAATTCGTCTACATCCTCGAGGGGCGCCCGACGCTGCACACCGACGAAGGAAGGCTCGCGCTCGCGCCGGGCTCTTGCGCGGGCTTCAAGG
The DNA here is from genome assembly GCA_050015575.1 of Roseiarcus sp. GTDB lineage: Bacteria > Pseudomonadota > Alphaproteobacteria > Rhizobiales > Beijerinckiaceae > Roseiarcus. The sequence goes on from JBEKBD010000142.1 coordinate 1,623, forward strand.
CGGGGACCGGAAACGGCCATCGCCTGATCAACGAAACGAATGAGGACGTCGTCTATCTCGAAATCGGCGACCGCACGCTGGGCGAAGCGGTGACCTATCCCGACGACGATCTCGCGGCGGACTATCTCGACGGTACGTTGCGGTTCACGCGCAAGGACGGGACGGCATATTGACGGGGCGGCCGCGCGCAGCGCCTGGAGCGGCGCGGCGCACGGCGGCGGAGGCGATGGGCCAACCGACCGGGGGCGGCGCCGGCCTATTGAGGGGGTTGAGCGTCCTCTCGCCGCAGCGCCAAGCTTTTCCCAGGATTTCCAAACTTTTCCAAGGACATTCCAAGTAAATTCCTTGGATTTCCAAACTTTTCCAAGGATTTCCAAACTTTTTCCTTGGCCGTTTCGAGGGAAAGCAAGGGGTTGTCGGTCGGTCGAGCCGGAATCGCGTTTTCTCCAATTTCTGCGAGGCCGCGGCTGCCGGACGGGCGGCCCGGCAATAGCCTGCCGGGCGCGCTGACGATTCACTATACCGCGAAGTCCGATTATCGGAAAGAAATTGTCGCGACGATTTTCCGGAAGCGGCCTCGGAGCGGGCGCGGCGGCGATCGTCAGCGCGCCGCGGCAAGGAAGCGAATCGGCGCGACGAAACGCAGTTCGCCCTCCGCGAGCCCCTCGGGCGGCGCGGGAAACGGCTGCGCGCGTTGGATCAGATCGAGGGCGGCTTGATCGAGCGCGCGCGAGCCGGAGGAGGCGACCAGCCGGACGCCGATCAGACGCCCGCCGGCGTCGAGATCGAAGGCGATCGTCGCGACGCCCGACCGACCCGCGGCGTCGGCGGGAAAGCGCTTGTTGCGCTCGATCTGGGCGATCAGCTCCTGACGCCAGCTGTGAAGCGCGGCGGGCAATGCGTCCTCTTCGCGCCCCGGCGCGGTGTTCGGCGCCGCGGCGACGTCAGCGATCCTCGCCGATGCGACCGACTGCGCGCTGGGCGGAGGGGCGGGCGGCGGCGGAGCGACGACGGCGGGCGTCTCCTTCGGCGGGTCGGGGGCGGGGGGCTGGGGCGGGGCGACCGCATCGAGGGACGACGCCTCGGGCAGCGGCGGCGTCTCCGGGGCGATCGCGACCCGCGCGGCGACCGGCGGCGGTTCGGCGGGGGTCGCCGCCGGCGCCTCGGCCGGCTGCGCGTCGGCGCGCGACTCGTCCGGAGGCGGCGCGGGCGCTGCGGCGAGCGGGCTCAGTTCGAGCGTGACGACCGGCGAGCCGGCGTCCGACTCGGCCGCATAGTTCGGCGTCGACAGTGCGCGCCAAGCGAGGCCGTGCGCCGCCACGACGATCGCCGCGCAGATCGCCCAGCGCCAAGCCTCGCCGTTCACGGCTGACGGTCCGATTCGAGGCCGACCAAGCCGATCTTGAGATAGCCGACCGCGCGCAGATCGTTCATCAGCGCCATCACGTCGCCATAGGCGACGTTTCTGTCGACGCGCAAAAAGACGCGTCGTCCCGCGTCGCCGTTCGAAGCGCGGTCGAGCGCGGAAGCGAGCGCGCCGCGCGCCAGCGGCTCATCGTCGATGACCAGGGAGAGGTCGGACTTCAGCGTGAGCGTGATGGGCTTTTCCGGCGGCGGCTGCGGCTCGGCGTTCGACGTCGGCAGATCGACCGCGATATCGACGGTGGAAAGCGGGGCGGCGATCATGAAAATGATCAGCAGGACGAGAATGACGTCGATGAACGGCGTCACGTTGATCTCATGGGCCTCGGCCAGATCGTCGCCGGAATCGAGCCGCGCGCCCACAGTTCACTCCGCCGCCGAGCGCGCGCGCACGAGCGTGGCGGGAGCGCTGCGCGCGCGATCGAGATCGCGGCTCGCCAGCCGAAGGATCGCCGCCGCGCCATCCGCGTATTGCGCGCGGTGGGCGGCGATCGCACGCGCAAGGAGGTTGTAGACAACGACGGCGGGAATCGCGGCGAACAGGCCGAGGGCGGTCGCCAGCAGCGCCTCGGCGATGCCCGGCGCGACGACCGCGAGATTGGTGGCATGCTGCTTGGAGATGCCGATGAAGCTGTTCATCACGCCCCAGACGGTGCCGAAGAGCCCGACAAAAGGCGCCGTCGCGCCGATCGTCGCCAGCAGGCCGGTTGCGCGCGCCATGCGCCGCCCGGCGTGCGCCTCGGCGCGCTCCAGTCGCGAGGCGACCCGCTCCTTGAGCCCGCTCGCGTCGAGCCCGGCCGAGAGGCGCATCTCCGCCTGCGCTTCGCGCGCGGCCGCCTCGAGGGCGCCGCCGCCCGCAAGGGCCGCGACCGCTTCGGCGATCGAAGTCGATTGCTCGAGAACGCCGAGTTGGCGGCGCAATCTACGCGATCCCGCGACCAGTTCGATCGTCTTGGCCAACGCCACGGTCCAGGTGATGAGCGAAGCCGAGGCGAGGACGATCATCACCGCTTTGACGAAGATGTCGGCCGACAGGAACATGCCCCAGGGGGAAAGATCCTTCGGCAGAAGCGCAGCCGCGACGGGCGCATCGGACGCGCTCTGCGCGGCGGCCGGGGCGACAAAGGCGAGCGCCGCCAGCGCGATCGGCGCCGCGAGCGCAATGGCGTTTCGACTTCGCCGGGCTCGCCGCATCATCGCCGTCCGTGCGCGTTCGATCGAATGGGTCATAGGGCTTGCGAGAGGCTGAGATAGAAACCGCGCCGCGGGCCGTATTGCGGCGCAAAGACGCCGATGCCGGTGCCATCGCGGATCTCGTAAATCGAATCGAGCAGGTTCACCACGTCGAAGCGGACCGTGAGCGGTTTCGCGGTCGGCGACCATTGAAACGCGTGCGAGACGCCGAGGTTGATCTGACTGTAGGCGGGCACGGTCGTCGAATTGTCGAAGCCGCTGCGCAGGCCGCTGCCGAAGATCATGTCGGCGCTGAGGCGCGTGCCGTTCCACAGATACGAGGCGCCGGCGGAGCCGGTCCATGTCTGCGAATGATCGGTCGGGATGTAATGGGTCTCCGCGTATTCGTATTCGGCCAGGGTCCCGAACAGGTATTGGTTGGAGACGACGTCGGTCGCGTATTGATGGCCCCAGGCGACGTTGCCATACACGCTGAGACCGCCGGAATCGTAGCGCAGCTTTCCTTCGACCCCCTCGTTCCAGCCCTTGGCGTAGTTGAACGCCGTCAGGACCATCGCTTGGCCGAACTGCCCGTCGTCGAGCAGATCGGTCGCCGTCTTGTAATAGGCGTCCAGCCCCGCGGTGAGGCCGGGCAGGATTTTCTGATCGACGCCGGCGTCGAAGACGTTCGAGCGCTCGGGCTGCACGGGATCGTCGAGGTTTACGGCCGGCTGCTGCGTCGTGCCGGCATAGGCGGCGAGGTTGGTCGGCGCGGCGAGGGCGAGTTCGGGCGGCGTGAAAGAGCGCGCGTAGCCAGCGTGGAAAGTGGTGCTGTCGCTCGCCTTATAGGCGGCGCTGAGGCGCGGGCTGAGCTGATTGGCGTCGACGTATTCGACCATCTGGTCGAACCGCAGGCCGGCGTCGAGCGTCAGTTTGTCGGTGACGCGCCATTCGTCCTGCGCGTAGACGCCGAAGAGCCAGCCGGTCTTCGCTTCCGCTATCTCGGGCGCCGCGTAGGGCGGGCCGTTGACGGCGCCGAAGGCGTCGGTAGGAAACACGATCGAGGAATTGTCGGCTTCGGCCTGTTCGCCGCTCGCCGTGAAGCCGAACCGCAGCGTGTGGTCGGCGTTGACGCGCAGCGCCGCGTCGCCTTGCA
>JBEKBD010000143.1:0-5370 GCA_050015575.1 Roseiarcus sp.
GACGCCCATGAGATGGCGAAAGGCGCGATGACGCTGATCGACGAAGACCGCGCCGAGACGCTCTACGCCGCGCGCGTCGATCCGCGCATCGTCTCGGGCGGATCGGCCGCCAACACCATCGTCGGCGTCGCGTCGTTCGGCGTCCGCAGCGCCTATATCGGCAAGGTCAAGAACGACGAACTCGGCTATGCCTACGCCGAGGACATCCGCGCCGCCGGCGTCGGCTTCGCTGCGCGTCCCGCCGAGGACGGGCCGGCGACGGGCCGCTGCTTCGTCTACGTGACGCCGGACGGCGAGCGCACGATGAACACCTATCTCGGCGCGAGCGCCTATCTTTCGCCCTCCGACGTCGACGAGGCGTTGGTGAGCGCTTCGCGCATCATCTATCTCGAAGGCTACATGTGGGACCGGCCGGCGGCGAAATCGGCGTTCCAGAAGGCGGCCGCCATCGCCCGTCAGGCCGGCCATCGCGTCGCGCTGACCCTGTCCGACTCGTTTTGCGTCGATCGCTTCCGCGGCGAATTCATCGAGCTTGTGCGCAGCGGTCTGGTCGACACGCTGTTCGCCAACTCCGACGAAATCCTGTCGCTCTATCAGACGCCGCACTTCGCCGAAGCGATCGACGCGGTGCGGCGCGAAGGCGCGCTCGCCGTCGTGACGCGCTCGGAAAAGGGATCGCTCGTCGTCGACGGCTGCCGGACCCACGAAGTCCCGGCGTTTCCCATCGCGCGCGTTCTCGACACCACCGGCGCGGGCGACATGTTTTCGGCCGGTTTCCTGGCGGGCTTGGCCAAGGGCGCCGATGTCGAGGCCTGCGCCCGGCTCGGCGCGCTCGCCGCGGCCGAGATCATTCAGCACCTGGGCGCGCGGCCGCTGGTCTCGCTCGCCGCGCTCGCGCGCGAAAACCGTCTGACCCCTTGACGCCGCGCGGTCGTCGGTCAGCCGCGCACGCGCGCGAGATAGGCCTTGAAATCGTTCATCGACGCAAATTTATAGGCGCCGCCCTCGGTTTCGGCTTCGATCGAGCCGTCCGAGAAGATCATGTAGTTGGCGCCGCCGGCGCTGAAACGACCGACCAGGGTTGGCGCAGCCTCGGCTTCGCCTGGCGCGCGCTCGATCGCCGCGGTCGTCGGCGAACGGCTCGCGTGGTCCTCGCCGACCGGTTCGCCGACGGCGGGCGCGTGGAGCCCGACCTCGGTCGCGGCCGGCGCCTCGGCGAAGGCGGGCTCACGCACCGCCGGCGCCTCGGCGAAAGCCGGCTCCCGCGCCGCCGGCGCGTCTGAGAATGTCGGCTCCCGCGCCGCCGGCGCCTCGGCGAAAGCCGACTCGCTCGTCGCCAGCGAGATCGGCCGAGCGTGGCCGTTCGGCGCGACGCGCATCGCCGTTGCGAGGACGTCGATGCGGCGAATCAGAGCGCCGATCGCAAGCGTCACGACGCCCGCGCTGAGCGCGACCGTTCCGCAGACGGCGTAGAGAAGGCCAATCTCGGTGGGCAGCAAATCGACGCTGCCGATGAGCCCCGCCGCTCCGGCGACGACGAGGAGCAGTCCAACGACAATAGTGAAAATCGTCATTCGCTTTCCAACCCGGTCAATTTGTCAAAAACGCGGCGTCGCGGCCGGGGCGCAGAACTGGAGTTAACGCCGCCGCTCCTGCGATGCCGACGGTCCTTAGCCGTCGACCTTTTGGATGCAGGAATATCGACCATCGGAGCCTGTCAAGGACTTCGGCCGCTGCGCGGCGGCGCGCTCGCCGGCGAGCGTCCCTGTTGCGAGGCGCCCGACGGCGGTCTAACAATAGGAGCGCGTGTGAGCGGCGTCGCTCACTTCGCGCGCGACTTCCGCACGCCTTCGTCCCAGGAGCCACGCCGATGACATTTTCGCTTCCCGATCTCCCCTATGCTCATGACGCCTTGGCCCCGTACATGTCCAGGGAAACGCTCGAGTATCACCACGACAAACACCACCTCGCCTACGTCAACAACGCCAACAACCTGCTCAAAGGCACGGAATGGGAAGGCAAGCCGCTCGAGGATATCGTGCGCGGCGCCTATGGCAAGAACCCCGGCGTGTTCAACAACGTCGGCCAGCACTACAACCATCTCCAATTCTGGAAATGGATGAAGCCGAACGGCGGCGGCAAGATCCCGGGCGAGCTCGAAAAAGCGCTGGTCGATTCCTTCGGTTCGGTCGACAAGGCCAAGGAGGACTTCATCCAGGCCGCGACGACCCAGTTCGGTTCGGGCTGGGGATGGCTCGCCGTCGTCGACGGCCGAATCCTCGCTGCCAAGACGCCCAACGGCGAAAGCCCGCTGGCGCACAACGGCCGCCCTATTCTCGGCGTCGACGTCTGGGAGCATTCCTACTACATCGACTACCGCAATCGCCGTCCCGATTATCTCAAGGCCTTCGTCGCCAATCTGATCAATTGGGAATACGTGGCCGAACTCTATCACGCCGCGAGCCGCTGAGCGCTCGCGCCGCGCGTCGTCCCTAACTCGGCCGGCCGCCCGTTCGACCGGCGAACGCCGCGTCGCCGGGCCGCGTCAGCGGCTCGGCGGTCAGTCGGTGAGATTGATCGTCTTGTCCTTGCACAGTTCGACCGCCGTCGCATCCATATCGGCGCCGTCTTCGAACACGCCGTGCAGATCGAAAAGGCAGTCCTTGTCGTGCACGAGGTGGACGACGACCTTCTTGCCGGGCGCCAGCGGGCCGGCGATCTTCCTGCTCTCGGGCGCGCCCGAAATCGAGGCGAGGAGCGTGGTCAGCGCCACCTTGCGAGCGTTGGTGACGACGACTTCGACGGTCGGGGGCCCGGCGGCTTTCTTCGGTTTGGCGACCGGTTTGGCCGGCGCGGCGGCGTCGCCCGGCATATTGACGGCGCCGGCGGCGTCGGCCGCCGGAGGGGTGACTTGCGCGACCGCAGCGCTCGTGGCCAGGAGCGCGCCGGCGAACAATCCTCCAAGCGCCCACAAAATTCTGGAATTCGCACTCATACCGCATCCTCCATTCAGGGCGCCCTTTCCCTCAACGCCCCGCCATCGGCCGCGACAATGGCATTAACGGCAGTCGAGGGGAAGACCGCGATTGAGCGCAGGCCTCAAGCCGCCGGCGGCGCGAGGCGACGCGCCGCGTTCAGCAGCATCGGCAGCGCATCGTCAATTTTCTCCGCCACGAGATAGCGCGCCTCAAAACCCTCGCGTATGAAGCCGAGTTCGCGCATGTGCGCGAACAGCCCCAGCAAAGGACGCCAGAACCCGCCGATGTCGGCGATGAGGACCGGCTTGCGGTGGCGCTGCAATTGAACCCACGTGAGTTGTTCGACCAGTTCCTCCAGCGTGCCGATTCCTCCGGGAAGCGCGACGAAAGCGTCGGCGCGCTCGAACATCAGTTGTTTGCGCCGATGCATGTCGTCGACGACGATCAGCTCCTGCGCCGCCAACAGGTCGCGTTCGCGCCCGACCAGAAACTTGGGGATAATTCCCGTCGCGCGCCCGCCCTCCGCCAACACCGCTCGCGCCAGCCGCCCCATCAGCCCGTCGACGCCGCCGCCGAACACGAGCTCGACGCCGGCGCGCGCGAGCGCCTTGCCCAGCGCGTCCGCCGCCTCGCCGAAGCGCGGATCGCCCCCCACGCTGGCGCCGCAATAGACGCAGACGCTTCGAATCGCATCCATGCGGCGATTTGCCCCGACGCCCGTGCGAGCGTCAAGGCGATCACGCCGCATGCGCTGGACGCGGCCTCCGGCGGCGAAGCCCCGCCACCGCGCGCTCGCTCCCAAGAGCGCGTCGGCGCCTGGCGAGCGCGTCTACTTGACGCGCCGACGACGCTGCTGGCCGAGGCCCATCTGCTTGGCCAAAGCCGAGCGCGCCTTCGCGTAAGCCGGGGCCACCATCGGATAGTCGGCCGGCAGGCCCCACTTTTCGCGATATTGCTCGGGAGACAGGTTGTATTGCGTCCGCAAATGCCGCTTCAGCGACTTGAACTTACGCCCGTCCTCCAAGCAAACGATGTAATCGTTGGTTATGGACTTCTTGGGTGCGATCGCCGGCTTCGCCGCCTCGGGAACCGCGGCGACGGCGCCGCTGGCGACCCGCAGGATCGCTGCGTGAACCTCGCTCAACAAGGCGGGCAATTCGCCCGCCGGAACGGAATTGTTGGAAACGTAAGCCGAGACGATCTCGGCCGCGAGTTCAACATGATTATTCGATTCGCTCATACCCAAACAAGCTCCAATGGCGCCGTCGTAGGCCGGGGTGAATTAGCTCGTGCAGACGCGCGACACCTTCGCCGCGGTCCAAGGATGTGCAGAAACGTCGAATTTCGACTCGCTCCCTTACACAACCTCCCCGTTCATAAGCGCAAACAAATGGCGGTTCAAGGCTGTTTCGGAACTTTTTGTATTGTGTCGACAGGTCTCCTCCGGCCAATATTGCCCTGCGCCGTTAACCCTGCCGCGACAACACTGCCCCTGAACGGCAGCGCCGCAAACGACGCAAGGTCAGTTCTCTCCCTGCGGCTGAACCGGGCGCGACCCGCGCGGCGCCGGGGCCGCCGTGCTCGGGGGGTGCTTTAGAACGACCGAGCGCTTATATCTTCGTTCCCTCCTCGCGCCGCGGATCGCCATGCAACATCAGAAGTCGTCGCGTTTTCTCGCCGCCCGCGCGCGCGATCGGGGCTCGTTGATTGGAACGGTCAGCCGCTTATGGCCTTACGTCTGGCCGGCCGACCGGCTCGATCTCAAGTTTCGCATCGCCCTGGCGGTCGCGCTGATGCTCGCCTCCAAGGCCGTCACGGTCGCCACGCCCTATGCGCTGAAATGGGCGACCGACGCTTTGACGCCCGCCGCATCCCGTCAATTGGCGGCTTTACCGGGCGCGCTGACCGGCGCCGTCGCGCTGACCGCCCTCTACGGGGCGATGCGCATCTTGATGGCGCTGACGCAGCAAGGGCGCGACGCGCTGTTCGCCGCGGTGGCGATGAACGCCGTCCGACGCCTGGCCATCGAGGTTTTCGTTCATCTCCACCGCTTGTCGCTGCGCTTTCACCTCGAGCGCAAGACCGGCGGCCTCACCCGGGTTCTCGAACGCGGCCGCAACGCGATCGAAACCCTCATTCGCACCTCGATGCTGGTGGCGGCGCCGACGGTCGTCGAGTTCGCGCTGATCGCCGCCGCCTTCTTTTATTCGTTCGACTGGCGCTATGTCCTGGCGATCAGCGTCACGGTGGCCGTCTATCTCGTCTATACGACGATCGCGACCAACTGGCGCATCGGCATCCGCCGCTCGATGAACGAGAGCGACACCGACGCCAACACCAAGGCGATCGACAGCCTGCTCAATTTCGAGACGGTGAAATACTTCGGCGCCGA
>JBEKBD010000144.1:0-5332 GCA_050015575.1 Roseiarcus sp.
GGAAAGCCGTAAGTATCGTATAAGCGGAACGCCGTTTCGCCGTTCAACACGCCGCCGTCGCCGAGCGAACGCGTCTCGTCCTCGAGGATGGCGAGACCCCGCGCCAGCGTCGAACGAAAGCGCGTCTCCTCGAGCTTGAGCGTCTCCGAAATAAGCGCCTCGGCCCGCACCAGCTCCGGATAGGCCTGGCCCATTTCGCGGGTCAGCGCCGGAACCAGGCGCCACATCAGCGGGTCGTGGGCGCCGAGAATCTGGGCGTGTCGCATCGCCCGGCGCATGATGCGCCGCAGCACATACCCGCGGCCCTCGTTGGACGGCAGCACTCCGTCGGCGACCAGGAAGGCGGACGCGCGCAGGTGGTCGGCGATGACCCGATGCGAGGCGCGCCGCGGGCCGTCGGAATCGACGCCGGTGAGATCGGCGCTGGCGCGGATCAGGGCGCGAAACAGGTCGATGTCGTAGTTGTCGTGCACGCCCTGCAGCACGGCGGCGATGCGCTCGAGCCCCATGCCGGTGTCGATCGACGGGCGCGGCAGGTTGACCCGCTCGCCGCCGGGCAGGGTCTCGAACTGCATGAACACCAGATTCCAGATCTCGATGAAGCGGTCGCCGTCCGCCTCCGTCGAGCCCGGCGGGCCGCCGGCGATCTTGTCGCCGTGGTCGTAGAAGATTTCCGAACACGGCCCGCACGGGCCCGTGTCGCCCATCGCCCAGAAATTGTCGGAGGTGGCGATGCGGACGATGCGCGATGCAGGAAGGCCGGCGATGCGCTTCCACAACGCGAAGGCCTCGTCGTCGTCGTGGTAGACGGTGACCCACAGCTTGTCCTTGGGCAGCGCGAATTCCTTGGTCAGCAGCGTCCAGGCGAGCTCGATGGCGAGCGGCTTGAAGTAATCGCCGAACGAAAAATTGCCTAGCATCTCGAAGAAGGTGTGATGGCGCGCGGTGTAGCCGACGTTGTCGAGGTCGTTGTGCTTGCCGCCGGCGCGCACGCATTTTTGGGCGGTGACGGCGCGTTGGTAGGGCCGCCGCTCGACGCCGGTGAAGACGTTCTTGAACTGCACCATCCCGGCGTTGGTGAACATCAGGGTTGGATCGTTGCGCGGCACGAGCGAACTCGACGGCACGACCTCATGGCCGTTCCTGGCGAAGAACCCTAAGAAACTCGATCGGATCTCGTTGACGCCGTTCATGAACGCTCCGCCTCGGGGCTGGATTCTCTCGGCAGGCGTTCTAGAGCATGACGGGGGAAAGGCAAACCCGGCGCGAACGGCGGCGTTGCGGGGCGGGCGCACCCCCATGCGGCGCGGCCGCGCGCGCCTAGGCTCGCGCGGCCGCGCCCGATCGCTCGACGACTTCATCGTCTCCTTGGCGGGTGGGCGCGCCTCTCGCAAGGGGGACGCCGGCGCGCCCGACGGAGAGGGTTCAGACGTCGGCGTCGTTGGCTTCGACGGGATCGACTTCCTCGAGAATGCGATCGGCGATCAGGCCGGCGTTCTCGCGGATCGCCTTTTCGATGCGCCCGGCGATATCGGGATTGGCTTTCAAATGGGCCTTGGCGTTCTCGCGGCCCTGGCCGAGGCGCTGGCTTTCGAAGGAGAACCAAGAGCCCGACTTCTCGACCACGCCGGCCTTGATCCCGAGGTCGATCAATTCGCCGGTCTTGGAAATGCCCTCGCCGTAGGTGATGTCGAATTCGACCTGCTTGAACGGCGGCGCGACCTTGTTCTTGACCACCTTGACGCGGGTCTGGTTGCCCACGACCGCGTCGCGGTCCTTGATCGAGCCGATCCGGCGGATGTCGAGACGCACCGAGGCGTAGAACTTCAGCGCGTTGCCGCCCGTCGTGGTCTCGGGCGAACCGTACATCACGCCGATCTTCATGCGGATCTGATTGATGAACACGACCATGGTGTTGGAGCGCGAAATCGAGGCGGTGAGCTTGCGCAGCGCCTGGCTCATCAGGCGCGCCTGCAGACCGGGCAGCGAGTCGCCCATCTCGCCCTCGATTTCGGCGCGCGGCGTCAGCGCGGCCACCGAATCGACGACCAGCACGTCGATGGCGCCCGAGCGCACCAGCGTATCGGTGATTTCCAGCGCCTGCTCGCCGGTGTCGGGCTGGGAAATCAGCAGGTCTTCCAGATTGACCCCGAGTTTGCGGGCGTAAATGGGGTCGAGCGCGTGCTCGGCGTCGACGAAGGCGCAGACGCCGCCCTTCTTCTGCGCTTCGGCGATGACGTGCAGGCTCAGCGTCGTCTTGCCCGAGGATTCGGGCCCGAAAATCTCGATCACCCGGCCGCGCGGCAGGCCGCCGACCCCCAGCGCGATGTCGAGGCCGAGCGACCCGCTGGGAATCGTCTCGATCTCCACCGCCTTCTGGTTCTTGCCCAGGCGCATGATCGAGCCCTTGCCGAACGCGCGTTCGATCTGCGCCAGCGCGGCGTCGAGCGCCTTGGTCTTGTCCACGAAATTCCCTTCCACGACGCGAAGATTGGGTTGACTCACGGCGATCATCCTTCTCTCACGGTCGGCGCTCGCGAAGCAACTGCCGCCTCGGGCGACCCCCCCCTGGAAATGAGATATGTGCATGTTTTGTTCTCCCGCGCAAGTTCTTTTTTTGTTCTCGGACGGGCCCACGTGCGGCGGGGCGGCGCGCCGCGTTTTCGACATGGCGGCGACGCCCGAACGCGCTCGCCGTCTCCTCCGCCTGGCGCCGGACGGATTCGGTGTCGGTCGCTTCGACAGCCGCCGCCTTCGCCTCGCCGCGATTGCGCGCGATCTCGGCGACGGCCCGGCCCGCCGCCCCCGCCCTCACGCGCGCGCCGCGAGGCGCGGCGTCGGCGCCGTCTCGACGTACCTGCCGACGAACGCCCGGTTGCGGCCGGCGTGCTTGGCCCGGTAGAGGGCGGCGTCGGCCGCGGCGATCAGGCGCTCCGGATCGCACTCCCGGCCGGCGGCGACGACGCCGCCGATGCTCAAGGTGACGTTCTTGGCGGCGGCGGAGTCGGTGTGGACGATGCGCAGCGCCTCGATCGCCATCCGCAGACGCTCGGCGATCAACATGGCGCCCGAGAGCGGCGTGTTGGGCATGACGACGGTGAATTCCTCGCCGCCGTATCGCGCGCAAAAGTCGGTGTCCCGCCACAGCGTCGCCGCGATCGCCTGGGCGATCGCGCGCAGGCATTCGTCGCCCTTTTGATGGCCGTTGGAATCGTTGTAGAGCTTGAAAAAATCGACGTCCATCATCAGCAGCGACAGCGGCGCGCGGTCGCGCGCCGCGCGCTTGGCCTCCTCGGCGAACTTGACGTCGAACGATCGCCGGTTCGCCAGTCCGGTGAGGCCGTCTCGGGTCGCCAGCGCCTCCAGATCGGCCTGCGCCTGTTTCTGCGCGGTGATGTCGCGCAGCGTTTGCACCACCGCGATCAGCTCGCCCGCGTCGTCGTAGATCGGCCCGGCGTCGATCGCCAGATACAGGCGGTGGCCGAGCCTCGGCATCAAGCACCAGTTTTCCGCGGAAACGCCGAAATCGCTCAGCCCGAGGCTGCCGCCGCCCTCGTAAAGCGCGCGGATTTCGTTGAAACGGCGCGCCAGCAGCAAATCGCACAGGCACGGCCGGGGCTCGGAGTAAAAGGCTCGCCAGTGCTCGGAGGTGCCGACGACCTCCTCGGCGGGCGCCCCGGTCAACCGCTCGCAGGCTTTGTTCCAAATCAGCACGCGGCGATCGGCCCCGATGACGAAAGTCGGGACGATAAGATGCTCCATCAAGCTGATGGAAAAGCCGTGGTCCCTCTCCGGAACCATCGACCGAATTGCGTGCTTCTCCGGCAAAGGGGGCATGGCGGCGATGTTAGCGCAAACATTGGTTAAGGATTGATCAAACGCGCCGCCGAAAACACTGCGGCAGCGCGATGCGCGCTCCATGGCTTGCGGCTGGCCGGCGGCGCCGCGGTGGGGACCGCCGGCGGCTTCACCCCGGATCGGCCGCCCTGCCTGCTCGCCCGACCGCCTCGTAGACGTCGTAGAAATCGGCCTCGCCCGTCACGTGAGCGAGCCGGCGATAAGAGCGCTCGAGGGCGTCGGCGACGACGAGCCAGTTGGCGGCGAGGTCGCAATAGCCGCCGATCCGACGATCGGCGACGACGATGTAGCGGGGCCGCGCCGCCAACGCTTCCGCCAAGCGGACGCGGCCGGCGCCGGGAAATTCGCACAGCGTGTGTCCGGGGAAGAAATACGCCGTCGGCGGCGCCAGGCCCGTAGCCAAGTAGAGCCAGCCGCTGCGATTGACCACGAACAGCCGGTCGGTCGGCGCCGGCTCGCTGGCGCGGATCGCCGCGGCGGCCTCGGCGATCGCGCGCGTCTCCTGCGGCGCCCTCGCCTCGCCGGCGCGAATCTCGCCGACGCGGATGGCGAGCGCCGCCGCGACGGCGGCGAGCCCCGCCATCGCCAAGCGCAGCGCCGGCGCGATTCCCGCCAAGGCGGGCGGGGCGAAGACGACCAGCGCGCCGGCCAGCAACAGGCCGGGCGCCAAGGTCGGGGCGAGATAGTTTTCGCCGATCGAACGCTCGATCACGATCGCCAAACTGGCCAGCGCGAACCACAGCGCCGCGGCGTCGAAGGCGAGGCCGGGCGCGGCGCGGACGAGCGCGCGCCGGCGCAGCAGCGCCAGCAAAGCGAGAGCGAAGATCGGCATCACCGCGCGCTGCAGCGGCAGGAAGCGCAACAAGCCGGCGACGAAGGAAAGGCCCTCGCCGTCGCTCGCCGGACGGCGCAAGGCGTCGACGATCGTGTCGGCGATCAGCGCGCCCGCCGCGTCATGGCCGGCGAAATAGAGGAGAAAACCCAGCGGCGCGGCCGCCGCGCCGGCCAGAAAGGCCGCCGCGACGCCGATCCGGCGCGGCGCGGCCTCCGGCGCGCGCAGCAGAACCGCCAGCAGCGCGGCGGCCTCGAAGGCGGCGGTCTGCTTGACCGCGCCGGCCGCGCCGATGGCGAGGCCCGCCAGCGCGGCTCGCCCGAGGATGGGCAATGGCGACAGCGCGGCCAGGAACGCCAGCGTCGTCAGCGCGGCGAGCGGCGGATAGGCGTCGTTGCCCGCCACGACCTCGGAGAGGAAGGGGTAGAGCGCGGCGGCGAATACGCCGAGCGCCGTCGAGCCGAGGCGGCGGCCGACAAAGAACAGGCTCGCCGCCGCCACGCCGTCGCCGAGAACCGCGACCGCCCGCAGCGCGTCGAGACCGGGGCCGAGCGCCGATTGCGCGACGGCGACAAGCGCGAACAAGCCCGGCGGCTTGACGTCGAAGGCGCCGACGTAGGGCAGGACGCCGCGCGTCCACAG
>JBEKBD010000145.1:0-5840 GCA_050015575.1 Roseiarcus sp.
AAGGCGCCGACGTAGGGCAGGACGCCGCGCGTCCACAGGTGCGCGACCTCGGCGTAGAACGCGTCGTCGGGACCGTCGATCCGCCACACCGGCAGGCGCAGGAGGAAAGTCCAGATCAGCGCCGCGGCGACGACCGCGACGACGACGAGGGCGCGGCGCGCCGCCGGACGGCCGCCGAGCGCGGCGACGCGGCCGACGCGCGGATGCGGGCTTCCACGAGCGGCGGAGGCCATCGCGTCGATCGCGCCGATGGGAGGCGCGATTTCGGCCGCGTCGCGAACGCGCCGACGAGCCGTCGATGCAAGTCCGCGCGCGCTCATGGCGCCGGCGCCGGCGCGGTCGCGCCGACCGCTTGGTAAACGTCGTATGAATCGACCTCCCCCGCCGCGCGCGCGATCCGGCGATAGGAGCGCTCCAGCGCGGCGTCGACGACCCGCCAGCGGTCTTTCCGTTCGCAGACGTAGTGGAGTCGCCGGTCGGCGACGACGAGATAGCGCGGCGCGGTCGCGAGGATTTCCTCGAGCAGGGCCGGGCCGTTCTGCTGGAAGTCGCACAGCGTGTGGCCGGGGAAGAAATACGGCGTCGGCGGCGCCATTTCGAGCGCGCCGTAGAGCCAGGCGCCGCGATTGACGACGTAGAGCGCGTCGCCGGGCGTCGGGCCGCTCGCCCGGATCGCCGCCGCCGCGGCGGCGAGCGCGCGCGACTCCTGGCGAACCGAGAGGTCGTTGCCGGGAACCGCCAGCGCGGTCGCCAGCGAGGCCAGGCCGAGCGCGGCGAGGCGCATCGCCGCGGGGATCGGATCGAGTTCGGGCGCCGCCTTGGTCAGGCACAGCCCCGCCAAGAGCAGTCCCGGGGCCAGCGTCGGGCCGAGATAGGTGATCGCGATCGCGCGCTGGGCGAGGATCGACAGCGACGCGAGCCTGCAGGACAAGCGCGCGGCCGACGCCGTCGACGAACGACAGGCCCTCGCTGGCGCTGGCCGGGCGGCCGAGCGCGCCGATGAGCGCGTCGTCGATCAACGCCGGCGCCGCGCCATGCCAAGCGAAATAGATGAGGAAGCCGAGCGGCGCGACGCTCGCCGCGAACGTGAAGACGAGCGCCGCGCGGCCGCGCCGGCCCGCGCCGTCGGACGCGCTGACGAGTATGAACAGCGCCGCGACGGTCTCGAAGCCGGCGGTCTGCTTGACCGCGCCCGCCGCGCCGATGAAGAGCCCGGCGAGCGCGGCGCGCTTGATCAGGCCGAGCGGCGACAGCGCGGCGAGGAAGGCGAGGATCGTCAGCGCGGCGAGCGGGCAGTAGGCGTCGTTGCTGGTCACCAGTTCCGAGAGGACGGGATAAAGGATCGCCGCGAACAGGCCGAGTCGAGCGCCGCCGAAGCGGCGGCCGAGAAAGAACATCGCGGTCGCGGCGAGCGCGTCGAAGGCGACCGCGACCGCGCGCAGCGCATCGAGGCTCGGCCCCAGCAGCGCCTCGGCGCCGGCGAGGATGGCGAAGAAGCCGGGCGGCTTGACGTCGAAGGCGCCGACATAGGGCAAGACGCCGCGGGTCCAGAGATGCGCGACCTCGACGTAGAACGCGTCGTCGAGGCCGTCCATCCGCCACAGCGGCAGGCGGACGACGAGGGTCCACGCCAGCGCCGCGCCGTAGACCGCCAGCGCGGCGATGACCGGAGTCTCGATCAATCGTCGCGCCAGCGGCGGCGCCGGGCGCGCGCGCAAGGGCGGGAGTTCATCCGCGAGAAAGGTCAATCGAGCGATCCAAGCCGTGGCGCCGGCTTCCGGTCGGAGCGAGGGGCGGCGCCAAGGGCAAGGTAACCGCCCAATCGTGAAGCGGCCGTAAAGGCGGCGGGAAGCCGGGCGCCGCCCGAGACGACGCCGCCTCGCCCGTTTGATCCCGGCCAAGTCCCGCGTCCCGGGGAAATGATAGGGGAAAATCCGGCGCGGGAATGGCGGTTGTTGCAATCGCGGCGCAATCGTGGTGGCGTCGCGGTCGCCGCGTCCCGCGGCCCAGCAAGGAACCGTCATGTCGCCTGGATCTCTCGCCCTCGTTCTCGCCGCCGCGTTTTCCGGCGCCGCGCTCTACGTCAATCTCGTCGAGCAGCCGGCGCGCCTGGCGCTCGAGGATCAGGCCATGCTCAACGAGTGGGCGCCGAGCGACCGGCGCGGCGTCGCGTTGCTGGCGGGCCTGGCGCTGCTCTCGGCGGCGCTCGGCCTGGTCGCCTATTTCACCAGCCAGGACGTGCGCTGGGCGATCGGCGCGCTGATCGTCATTTTGAATTGGCCCTACACGTTCTTCGCCATGGCGCCGCTCAACGACCAGATCCTGACGCTGGCGCCGCGCGACATCGGCGCGGCGCGCGTCCTGGTGCGCCAATGGGGCTTGCTCGAATGGGGCCAGACGGGGATCGGCGTCGCCGCCTGCCTGGCGTACCTGTGGGCGCTGTGACGCCGCGCGCCGGCGCCGCATGGACAGGCGCCGCGGCGCGGGAGTAGGAATGGGCCATGTTCGACGCCTCGACTCGCTCCGCCCTGATCGACCGCGCCTGGCGCGACCTTCTCGACGCCTGGCGCTATTTTTCGCGCCTGCCGGCGCCGTTCGGCGGCGCCGCGACCGACGCGGCCGCGGGGGCGGCCCCCGATATGGCGCGCTTCTCCTGGGCCTGCCCGATCGCGGGCGCCCTGATCGGCGCGGTCGGCGCCGTCGCGTTCGGCCTCGCCGTCCTCCTCGGCCTGCCGCCGCTGCTGCGCGCGGCATTCGCCGTGGCGACGGTGATCTTGGCCGCCGGCGCGATGCACGAGGGCGGGCTCGCCGGCTTCGCCGACAGCATCGGCGACGGCCAAACCCGCGAATCCAGCCTCGCGATCGCGCGCGGCGGCCGCATCGGCGTCTACGGAGCGCTCACGCTGATTCTTTCGCTGATCGTGCGCGTCGCCGCGCTGGCGGCGCTGGCGCGCGGCGGCTTCCTTGTTGCGGCGGCGAGCCTGATCCTTTCCGGCGCGGTCTCGCGCGCCGGCGCGCTCATTCCCTTGGCGCCGCCTCCCTCCGCCGGCGCCGACGGCGCCGAAGCGAGCGCCGGCCGCCTGGAGGCGAAAGACCTGATCGCGGCCGGCTTCGCCGTCGTCGGCGTCGCGCTGGTGGCCGGGCTCGTCGCGCTCGGCGTCATGCAGGCGCTGTTCGCCTGCGTCCTCGCCGCGGCGGCCGCGTGGGGAACGAGCGCGCTGGCGCGCCGCTGGATCGGCGCCCAGAGCGGCGAGGTCGCCGGCGCGGCGCAGCAGGCGGCCGAAGTCGCCTGCCTCGTCGCTCTTCTCATCGGCGGCCGCGCGCCTTAAGTCGGGGCCATGGATCTTTCCGTTCCCCCGCCCAGCCCCTGCGTGCGAATCTGCGTCGTCGACCCCGATTCGGGCCTGTGCGTCGGCTGCGGCCGGACGGTCGAAGAAATCACGATGTGGGGCGAACTCGACGCCGAGAAGCGACGCGCGGTCGTCGCCGGCCTCGCGCGCCGCCGCGAAACGGCGCGCTCGCGCCCGGCGCCCGGGCGCGCCTGAATTGCCCGTCGCGCTCCCCCTCGCCCTGCTCGCCGCGGCGCTGGCCGCGCTGTGGCTCGTCCCGGAAAACGCGCCGCTACTCGGGCTCGATCACGGCCGTTTCGCGCAGCTCGCCTTCGCCGTCGCCTTTCTCGCGTGGCTGGTCTCGAGCTTGGCGCGGCGCGCCGGGCCGGCGGCGTTCGCGCGGGTCCTCGGCGACGTCGCGATCTGGGCCGCGATCATCCTCGGCCTCGTCGCCCTTTACGCCTATCGCTTCGAGGTCGCCGACGTCGCCGACCGGACGATCGCCGAACTCTCGCCCGGCGAGCCGCAAATCGGCAAGGGCGGCGAGGTCATCGTCGCCCAGCGGCGGGACGGCCAATTCGTCATCCCGGCCAAAGTCGACGGCGCGCGGGTGGCGTTTTTGTTCGACACCGGCGCTTCGAGCGTCGTGCTGCGCGCCGAGGACGCCAAGCGGATCGGCGTCGACGACGCCGCGCTCGACTTCGACGTCGGCGTCGTCACCGCCAACGGCGCCGCGATGGCGGCCGAGACCCGCATCGGCGAGATCGCGCTCGGCCCGATCGTCGTGCGCAACGTTCGCGCGCTGGTCGCCCGGCCCGGCGCCCTCGACCAGAGCCTGATCGGCATGAGCTTTCTGGAGAGGCTGCAGAGCTATGCGGTCGAGCGCGGGCGGCTGATCCTGAAGGGGCGCTGAACCGCCTCACACCGCCTCGGCGAGCGGCGCGCGCGCGACGTGCGCGACCGCTTCGCGCAGCGCTTCGAGGCCCGCGCCGGGGCGCACGGCGAGCGTCGCCAGCGTCTGGCGAAAGCGCCGCGCGCCGGGGCGGCCGGCGAATAGGCCGAGCATGTGGCGGGTGAGCGCGTTGAGGCGCGCGCCGCGCGCCAGTTCGCGCGCGACATAGGGAAGATAGGCCTCGACCGCCTCGAAGGCGTCGGCGAACCGCGCCGGCTCGCCGAAGATTTCCGGGTCGACGCCGAGCAGCATCTCCGGATTCTGATACGCGGCGCGGCCGACCATCGCGCCATCGACCCAGCGCAAATGGCCGCGGACGGCCGCGAGATCGTCGACGCCGCCGTTGACGACGACGGCCAAGTCGGGATGGGCCGCCTTCATGGCGTAGACGAGGGGATAGTCGAGCGGCGGAACGGTGCGGTTGTCCCGAGCGTTCAACCCTTCGAGCCAGGCCTTGCGCGCGTGGACGACGACGCCGGCCGCGCCCGCCGCCTGGACGGCTTCCACCAGCGGGAACAGGGCCTCGCGCGGCGCCTGCTCGTCGACGCCGATGCGGCACTTGACGGTGACGGGAATCTCGACCGCCGCCGCCATCGCCGCCACGCATTCGCCGACCAGCGCCGGTTCGCGCATCAGGCAGGCGCCGAAACGGCCGGCGCGCACGCGATCGGAAGGGCAGCCGCAATTGAGGTTGATCTCGTCGTAGCCGAATTCGGCGCCGATGCGCGCCGCCTCGGCCAGCCGACGCGGCTCGGCGCCGCCGAGCTGCAAGGCGATCGGATGTTCGCACGGGTCGAAGCCGATCAGCCGCTCGCGCGGGCCGAACGCGACCGCGTCCGCCGCGACCATCTCGCTGTAGAGCCGCGCGCGCCGCGTCAGCAGGCGATGGAAGACGCGGCAATGCCGGTCGGTCCAGTCCATCATCGGCGCGACGCAGAAGCGCCAGCTCGTCATATCCTTGTGGCCAGCCATCGCGGGATCAATCGGGCTCGAGGCGCGGGAGCGGCGCGCCGGGGGGCCGCTTTGCGGCCTTCACATAAACCGGGAGCGTCCGGCGTTCAACGGGCCGGGGGCTCGGCCCTTCGGCGCGCCCGGCCATCGCTTCGATGCGCGCGCATGCGGGATCGTGGCGCCGCCTGCGCCGGACCGCCCATGGCCATGCTCACGGTGATGCGACGCGGCCCCCTCCATCCCGATCACTGCCCGCGCGAGGATATGGATTTTCGAACGAGATAGATCGCGGCCAGAGCGGCGAACCACACGGATGCGCCATAGAAGGCGATCCGCATCCCAGGATCCAACGCCATCACAACGATCACAGCGCCGAGAAATGCCAGGACGATCCAGTTGGTCGCTGGCGCTCCCGGGAGCCGAAAGCCGACCGCGGGCTTGGCTCCAGCCTGAACGGCGCGCCGATAGCCCAAATGGGAGACGACGATCGTGCCCCATGTCCAGATGAGCAGCGCCAGCACGCCGGTCATCGCATAGGCGAAAATTTCGCTGGGGACCAAGTAATTTAGCAAGACGCCAACAAGCATCATTGTAACCGAAACCGCTAG
>JBEKBD010000146.1:0-5119 GCA_050015575.1 Roseiarcus sp.
AAGACGGATTTCGACGCCCTCAACGCACGCCAGCAGGCCGTCGGCAAGCCCGTATTCGCCAATCCGCGCAACGCGGCGGCGGGATCGCTGCGCCAGCTCGACCCGCGCGTTACCGCCGAGCGGCCCTTGAGATTCTTCGCCTACGCCTGGGGCGAGGTCAGCGCGCCGCTCGCCAACACCCAGATGGGCGCAATGGAGGCGTTCCGCCGTTTCGGCCTGCCGGTCAATCCGCTGACCCGGCTGTGCCGCTCGGCCGCCGAGATGCTGGCGCATTACCGCGCCATCGAAGCGCAGCGCGCCAGCCTCGGCTACGACATCGACGGCGTCGTCTACAAGGTCAACGACCTCGCGCTGCAAGAGCGGCTCAGCTTCGTCTCGCGCAGCCCGCGCTGGGCGACGGCGCACAAGTTCCCGGCCGAGCGCGCAACGACCACCGTCGAAGCGATCGAGATCCAGGTCGGGCGCACCGGCGCGCTGACGCCGGTGGCGCGGCTGCATCCTGTCACCGTCGGCGGCGTCGTCGTCTCCAACGCCAGCCTGCACAACGAGGACGAGATCGCGCGGCTCGACGTGCGCGTCGGCGACACGGTCGTCGTGCAGCGCGCCGGCGACGTCATTCCGCAAATTCTCGAAGTCGCGCTCGACAAGCGGCCGGGCGGCGCCAAGCCTTACGCCTTTCCCCATGTCTGCCCGGTCTGCGGCTCGGCGGCGCTGCGCGAGATCGACGAGAAGACCGGCAAGGCCGACGTGGTGCGCCGCTGCACGGGGCGCCTGGTCTGCGCCGCGCAGGCGGTCGAGGGCCTCAAGCATTTCTGCTCGCGCAACGCCTTCGACATCGAGGGACTCGGCGACAAACAGATCGAGCTGTTCTTCAAGGAGGGGCTGATCAAGACCGCCGGTGACATTTTCACTTTGCAGGCCCGCGACGGCGTCGACCGCCCCCGTTTAAGCGAATGGGAAGGGTTCGGAGAACTTTCCGCGCGCAATCTCTTCGCCGCGATCGACGCGCGGCGCGCGATCGCGCTCAACCGCTTCCTCTACGCGCTCGGCGTGCGTCACGTCGGCGAGACCAACGCGCGCCGGCTCGCCCGCCATTTCGGCGATTTTTCCGCTCTGCGCGCGGCGGCGCGCGGCCACGACGCAGCGGAGGCCTTCAACGGCATCGAGGGCATCGGACCGGTGGTCGCCGAATCGATCGCGGATTTCTTCGCCGAGCCGCACAACGAGAAAGTGATCGACGCGCTGCTCAAGCAGGTGCGCGTCGAGCCGATGGAGAGAGTCGAGACCGGCCACCCGCTCGCCGGCAAGACGATCGTGTTCACCGGCTCGCTGGAGCGGATGACGCGCGACGAGGCCAAGGCGATCGCCGAGCGCCTGGGCGCGAAAGTCTCCGGCTCGATTTCCGCCAAGACCGACCTCGTCGTCGCCGGCCCCGGCGCCGGCTCGAAGCTGACGAAGGCGCGCGACCTCGGCGTCGAAGTCATCGACGAGGAGGAATGGATGCGGCGCTCGGGGCGGGAATGAGGCGGCGCGAGCCGGTCGCTTCGTCCGCGCTTTGTCGGGCGCGCGCCCATGAGGCGGCCGGCTTCGGCCCTATGCCGCCGCTCCGTTCAGCGCGCCTCGTGAAAGCCGACTAGCGCGCCTCAGGTCGGCTCGGCATGCTCGCCGGCTGGTTTTCCGCCTTGCCCATCGGGTCTCCCTCGTCCTATCAGACGGCGAGCGCGCGGATGTATTTTACAGCTGGCGCCGGGCGTCGAAACGGCAAGCGCTCCCGCGACGAGCAGGCGCGGCGGCGACATCGGGGGCGATCGGGGAACTTCATGCAAATGGGCGCCAGCGGCGGCATGGTGATTGGCGCGGCCTCGCTCGCCGATCTCGACGCGATCCAGGCGCTGGAGTTCGCCGCGTTTCCGGGCGATCGGCTGTCACGCCGCTCGCTGCGCGCCTTCATCGTCGCCGCGCACCGGCCTTTGATCGTCGCCAAGTTCGGTCAAACGCTCGCCGGCTACGCCCTGATCGCGCTGCGCAAGGGCGCCAGGAGCGCGCGAATCTATTCGCTCGCCGTCGATCCCGCGCAAGGGCGGCGCGGCGTCGGCCGAGCGCTGCTGCAAGCCTGCGAGCGCTACGCGCGGGCGCACGACTGCGCCGCCCTGCGCCTCGAGGTGCGTTACGACAACGCCGCCGCGATCGCGCTTTATGAAAAGATGGGGTATCGCCACTTCGCCCAATGCGACGGCTATTACGCCGACGGCGCCGCCGCGCTACGTTTCGAGAAGCGTCTCGATGCCGAGCCCAACGGGCGGACGTCATGATTCGCGGGAAAAACCCGTTGGCGGCGCACGCTTGTTGTTGCGCCTGCCGCGATGGCGACGCATGGTGGCGGCCTCGACGCCGCCGCGGCCGCGATTCGCGCTCGCGTTGCGACGGCCCGAGGGTCTCGCTTCTCGCTCGGCCAAGGAGCCGGACGGCCGGATGATTGGATTGTCCTCCACCGCTTTCGCGCCCTCGCCGAGGCGCGGCGCCTCTCCCGCGGGCTCGCCATGAACGGCTGGGTGATTCTCGTCGATCACGCGCGCGATTTCCCCAACGCGGAGACCCCGCACAAGGTCATCACCACCAGCGACTATCTGGCGCGGCCGAAATTGTTCGCCGGGATGGGACGCGCCAAGATCGTCAACCTGTCGCGATCGTACAATTACCAGTCCAAGGGCTATTACGCCTCGCTGCTGGCCGAGGCGCGCGGACACCGCATCATCCCGACTGTCGAGACCATGCTCGAACTGCGCGAGCACAAGCTCTACGAATATGCGCTGCCCGATTTGCAGGAGGCGCTCAACCTGGCCGCGCGCCGCGCGCACGCGACCGAGATCACCACCTTCGATCTGCTGTTCTGCTTCGGCCTGTCGCCGGACCCGCGCTTCGAGGCGTTCGGCCGGCTGTTGTTCGATTGGTATCGCTGCCCGGCGATCGAGGTGACCATCACGCCGGGCAAACGATGGCGGATCGACCGTCTTCGCCCGCGCCCGCTCGCCAAACTCGGCCCCGAGGAGGTCGAGTTCTTTCGCTCCGCGCTGCACCAACACACTCAACGCGACTGGCGCAATCCGCGCGCGCGCGCCGTCGCCAAATATTCGTTGGCGGTGCTGTGCGACCCGCAGGAGCCGCTGCCTCCTTCGTCGATGGAGACCATCCGCTATTTTCAGAAGCACGCCGCGGCCCATTCGGTCGAAATCGAGCTGCTCACCAAGCGGCAATTGGCGGAACTGGCCGAATTCGACGGGCTGTTCATCCGGGCGACGACCTCGATCGACAATTACACCTACCGCTTCGCGCAACGCGCGCTGCAGGAGGGCATGCCGGTCATCGACGATCCGCAGTCGATGATCCGCTGCACCAACAAGGTCTATCTACACGAACTGATGGACGCGCACGGCGTTCCCATTCCGCCGACCGTCATGCTGGCGGAGGGCGACGATCTGACCAAAGCCGAGAAGCTGCTCGGCTGGCCGATGGTGGTGAAGATCCCCGACGGCTCGTTTTCGCGCGGCGTCCACAAGGTCGAGACCTTCGAGGCGCTGAAGGCGTTGACCGACCACTTGTTCGAGGACACCGACTTGCTTTTGGCGCAGCAATTCATGCCGACCGAATTCGACTGGCGCGTCGGCGTGCTCGACGGCGAGCCGCTGTTCGTCTGCCAATATCACATGGCGCACGGCCATTGGCAGATCATCAAGCACGGGCCGGACGGCGCGCGCGAAGGAACCTTCCGCACGATGGCGATCGGCGAGGCGCCGCCGCGCGTCATCGAGGTGGCGCTGCGCGCCGCGCGCGCGATCGGCGACGGCCTCTACGGCGTCGACGTCAAGGAGGCGGGCGACGCGACCGTGGTGATCGAGGTCAACGACAATCCCAACCTCGAACACGGCGTCGAGGACCAGGTCGCCAAGGACGAAGTCTGGAGCCGCATTCTGCAATGGTTCATCAAGCGCATCGACGCGTGAACGGCCCCGGCCCCGTTCTCCCCGCGCGCGGGGAGAGGGGATCGCTGCGTACGCCTAAATGCAGAATGTTCTACGGCGCGCCGCCGTCGCCCAGAATCGCCGACAGCGCCGCGAGCAGCCGCGCGATCTCGCCTTCCGATCCGACGCTGATGCGTAAGTAAGGCGCGATGCGCGCCGGCTTGGCGAAATGCCGCACCAGCACCGCCCGCTGCCGCAGCGCGGCCGCCAGCTCGGCGCCGCCGCGCTTTTCGTGGCGGGCCAAGACGAAATTGGCCGACGACGGCAGAATCGCGAAGCCCAGACGCGCGAGACCCTCGCTCAAGATCTCGCGATTGCGCATCACCGCCGCGCGGCTCGCCTGGAAATAGGCTTCGTCCTCGATCGCCGCGACGGCGCCCGCTTGCGCCAACCGATCGAGCGGATAGGAATTGAAGCTGTCCTTCACCCGCCGCAGCGCCTCGATCAGCCCGGCGTCGCCTAGGGCGTAACCGACGCGCAAGCCCGCCAGCGCGCGCGACTTGGACAACGTGTGCACGACGAGCAGGTTCGGATGCGCGGCGATCAAGGGAATCGTCGTTTCGGCGCCGAAGTCGACATAGGCTTCGTCGATCACGACCGGCTTGTCGGGATGGTCGGCGAGCAGGCGCGCGATATCGCTCCGCGCCAACGCTATGCCGGTCGGCGCGTTCGGGTTGGCCAGAATGATCGCCCCGCACGGCCGGCGATAGTCCGCGACGCTGACCCGCATCGATTCGTCGAGCGGGACCGTCTCGTAGCGGATGCCGAACAGTCGGCAGAAGACGGGATAGAAGCTGTAGGTGATGTCGGGAAACAGCAGCGGCGCCTCGTGTTTCAACAGCGCCGCGAAGGCGAAGGCGAGCGTTTCGTCGGAGCCGTTGCCGACGAAAACCTGATCCGGCGTCAGGCCGTGATAGGCCGCCAAGGTCTCGCGCAATCGGGTCGCCGCAAAATCGGGGTAGAGCCGCAGGCTCTCCGACGCGGCGGCGCGAATCGCCTCCAGCGCGCGCGGCGAGGGGCCGAACTGGCTCTCGTTGGTGTTGAGCTTGACGAGATCGGCGACGCGCGGCTGCTCGCCCGGCTGGTAAGGGGTGATTTCG
>JBEKBD010000147.1:0-5056 GCA_050015575.1 Roseiarcus sp.
CCGATCCCACGGTCACGCGACAGACCGGCTTGCTGACGCCGGAGCTCATTTCCGGAAATTACATCGGCACCGGCGTCGCGCTCCCCTATTTCTACAATCTCGCGCCCAATTACGACCTGACGCTGACGCCGGCGTATTTCTCGTCGCAGGGCGCCTTCGGCGACGCGGAGTGGCGCCACCGCTTGGACAACGGCGAATACAGCATTCGCGTCAACGGCATCGATCAGCAGAACCCCTCGCTGTTTCCCGCCGCCCCCGATGGCGCGGGCGATCGACGCTGGCGCGGCTCGCTCGAAACCAAGGGCGAGTTTTATATCAACGACAAATGGAAATACGGTTGGGACATCACCGCCGTGTCCGATCCCTTCTATCTCAACGACTACAAGATCAAAGACGTGGGCTCGACGTACTATTTCCAGGACATCGTGTCTTCGGTCTATCTGCGCGGTCAGGCGGATCGCGGCTTCTTCGATCTCAGCGGCTATCATATCGAGTCGACGATCGCCAGCACCGATCAGCGCACCGAGCCGCCGGCGATTCCGGTGCTCGATTACAACCGAACCTTCGCCATCGCGCCGGACATGAGCGGGGGAATCGGCGGCGAGGTGAAGGTCGACCTCAACGCGACCGCCCTCAGCCGCCAAGAGGCGCTGTACCAGTCCGTCGGCCCGCAGACGCTCGATAACGCCTATAATATCTACAACGTCTGCGCGACGGGCGGCATCGTGACGGGCGGCGTACGAATCAATGCCCCCCCAGCGAACCCTTTGGTCACATCTCCGGCGACATATGCGCCGGGCAATTGCCTGCTGCGCGGCATCGCCGGCGATTACGCGCGCGTCACCGAGCAGGTTTCCTGGCAACGCAAGTTCGTCGATCCGCTCGGCGAAACCTGGTCGCCGTTCGTGTTCGCGCGCCTCGACGGCGAAACGACCAGTCTGAACACCAGCGGCACCTTCACCTACGCCGTCCCGGGGGCATCGAGCTCCGTCTACAACGGCAGTCAGAGCAACTTCTTCAGCGGCGCGACCAGCGGCTCGTACGCCAGCGGGATGCCGGGCGTCGGGCTGGAATATCGCTATCCCTTCGTCTCGTCCTCGCTGCTCGGCCAGCAGATCATCGAGCCGATCGCGCAACTCATCGTCCGTCCCAACGAGATCGTGCCCAAGCTGCAGCCCAACGAGGACGCGCAGAGCCTCGTCTTCGACGAGACCACCCTGTTCGCGTGGGACAAATATTCCGGCTACGATCGCGTCGAGGGCGGCACGCGGCTCAATTACGGCATGCAATACACCGCGAATTTCGCCAACGGCGGCCACGCCAGCTTCGTCGGCGGCCAATCCATCCAGCTCGCCGGGCAAAACTCCTACACCATCGGCGACGCCGCCAACACCGGGCTGGAATCGGGGCTCGACAAGACCTACTCGAACTTCGTCGCCGGCGAGACGATCGCGCCGTTCTCGTCGAACTTCTCGCTCACCAGCAAGCAGCAGTTCGACAGTTCGACCTTCGCCCTGGCGCGGCTCGACGTGATCGCGAGCGGGTCGATCGGCGACTGGACCGGCAGCCTCGACTACGGGCGATACGCCGCGCAGCCTTTGCTCGGCTGGGAATACAAACGCGAGGGGCTGCTGGCCAACGCCAGCTACAAGGTCGCCAGCAACTGGACCGTGGACGGCGGCGTCACGTTCGACATGTCGCGCCATTACTGGGACGTGTCGGGACAGACGACGCCCCTCTTCTACCCCGTCAACTACAACGTCGGCGTCGCCTACGCCGACACCTGCACGACGCTCAAGGTGAGCTATTCCAACTCGCTCAGCGATCCCATCCTCTCGAGCCCGCCGGTGCGCGACCAGACCGTGTTGCTGCAATTGACTCTGCGGACGCTGGGAGACTTGGTCCGGATCAGCGCCAACCCGCAATGACCCGCGACGTCCATCGTCGACCTCGGCAATGACGGTTGCGTCGTCGCGCCGGCCGCTGGCCTTGACCATGGGCGACCCCGCCGGGATCGGACCGGAACTCGCGCTTCGCGCCTGGATCGCGCGCGCTTCGCTCGACGCGCCGTTCTTTGCGCTCGCCGATCCGAGGGCGCTCGGCGCGTTGGCGCGGCGGCTCGGCCTCGCGGCGCCGATCGCCGAAGTCTCGCCCGCCGAAGCGAGCGCCGCGTTCGCGCGGGCGCTGCCCGTCGTCGCGCTCGCCGCGCCCGCCGACGCGCGGCCGGGCGAGCCCGATCCCGCCTTCGCCCCCGCCGTCATCGAAGCGATCGAGCGCGCCGTCGGCTACGTGCGATCGGGCGAAGCGCGCGCGCTGGTCACCAACCCGATCGCCAAGGCGACGCTCTACGCGGCCGGCTTCAAGTTCCCCGGCCATACTGAATTCCTCGGCGCGCTCGCCGAAAGCTGGGGCGCGCCGGCGCGGCCCGTCATGATGATCTGGTCGCCGGCGCTCGCCGTCGCGCCGGTGACGATTCACGTCGCGCTGAGCGAAGTTCCCAAGCTGCTGACCCGCGAGCTGATCGTTTCGACCGCGCGCATCGTCGCCGCCGACATGACGCGCCGCTTCGGCGTGGCGCGGCCGCGTCTGGCGCTCGCCGGCCTCAATCCGCACGCCGGCGAAGGCGGCGCGATGGGGCGCGAAGAGATCGACACGATCGCCCCGGCGGCGGCCGACCTCCGGGCTGAAGGCTTCGACGTCGTCGGCCCGCTCCCCGCCGACACGATGTTCCACGCGGCGGCGCGCGCGCGCTACGACGTCGCGCTGACCATGTATCACGACCAGGGCCTCATCCCGGCGAAGACGCTGGCGTTCGACACCGGCGTCAACGTCACGCTCGGCCTACCGTTCGTGCGCACCTCGCCCGACCACGGCGTCGCGTTCGACATCGCCGGCAAGGGGCTCGCCAACCCCGCGAGCCTGATCGAGGCGCTGCGGTTGGCGGCGCGTCTCGCGCCGTGAGCCTCGCCGCCGACGGCCTGCCGCCGCTGCGCGAGGTGGTCGCCGCGCACGGGTTGGCGGCGAAGAAGTCGCTCGGCCAGAATTTTCTCTTCGACTTGAATCTCACCGGCCGCATCGCGCGCGCCGCCGGCCCGCTCGAGGGCGTCGTGGTCGTCGAGGTCGGCCCGGGTCCCGGCGGCCTCACCCGCGCCCTGCTCGCCAACGGCGCGCAAAAGGTCGTCGCCATCGAACGCGACGAGCGCTGCCTCGGAGCGCTCGCCGAAATCGCCGCGCATTGGCCAGGGCGGCTGAAAATCGTCGCCGGCGACGCGCTGGCGCTCGACGCGGCGACGCTCGAGGCCGAAGCCGGCGGCGCGCCGCTGCGCATTTGCGCCAACCTGCCCTACAATATCGCCACCGCGCTGCTGACGCGCTGGCTCGAGGCCGAGCCGTGGCCGCCGTTCTACGACCGGCTGACGCTGACGTTCCAGCGCGAAGTGGCGCTGCGCATCGTCGCGACGCCGACCGAGCGCGCCGATTACGGCCGCCTCGCCGTGCTCGCGGGCTGGCGCGCGCGAGCGCGGCTGTTGTTCGACATCCCCCCCGCCGCGTTCACGCCGCCGCCGAAGGTCACCTCGAGCGTCGTCGAACTGATCCCGCGCGAGAGCCCCGAGCCGTGCGACGCGCGGCTGCTCTCGGCGGCGACGCAAGCGGCGTTCGGCCAGCGGCGCAAGATGCTGCGCCAGTCGCTGAAGAGCTTCGCCGCCGCGCTGGGGATCGACCTCGCCGCGCTGCTCGCCGCGGCGGGGCTCGATCCGACCCGCCGCGCCGAAGAGATCGACGTCGCCGGCTTTTGCGCGTTGGCGCGCGCAGCGAAAAGTCTTCGGCGCGCTCGCTGAGCGCGTCCCTCGTTCGGCCGCCGCCTTTTACTCCGCGGCGACCGCGCGCTTTCCAGCCGCGCTCAGCGCAGAGGCGAGATCGCCGAGGATGTCGTCGATGTGCTCGATGCCGATCGAAAGGCGCACGTAGCCTTCGGTGACGCCGGTCGCGAGCTGGTCCTCGGGGGAAAGCTGCGAGTGGGTCGTCGTCGCCGGATGGATGGCGAGCGAGCGAGCGTCGCCGATGTTGGCGACGTGATAGAAGAGTTGCAGCGCGTCGATGAAGCGCCGCCCCGCCTCCTTGCCGCCCGCCAGCTCGAAGCCGACCAGGCCGCTATAGCCGCCTTTGAGATACTTCTTCGCGCGTTCGAGCGCCTTGCCGCTCTGCAGCGAGGGATAGATCACCTTGACCACTTCCGGCCGCTTGGCGAGCCATTGCGCCACCGCCTCGGCGTTCTTGCTGTGGCGCTCGATGCGCAACGCCAACGTCTCGATCCCCTGCAGGGTCAGGAAGGCGTTGAACGGCGACAACGCGGCGCCGAGGTCGCGCAGCAGGGTCACCCGCGCCTTCAAGATGTAGGCGATCGGCCCGAGCGGCTTGACCGCCTCGGTCCACACCGCGCCGTGATAGCTGGGATCGGGGGTGTTGAGGTAGGGCTGGCGCGCCTTGTGCTGCTCCCAGGGGAAATTGCCGCTGTCGACGATCAGGCCGCCGATCGAGGTGCCGTGACCGCCGAGATACTTGGTCGAGGAATAGACGACGATCGCCGCGCCGTGGTCGAAGGGCCGGGCGAGCAGCGGCGCGGCGGTGTTGTCGACGATCAGCGGGATGCCGAGCGGCCGGCCGATCGCCGCCACTTCGGCGATCGGGAAAACCGTCAGCTTGGGGTTGGGCAGGGTCTCGGCGTAATAGGCGCGCGTCTTCGCGTCGGTGGCGCGGCGGAAGTTATCGGGATCGGCGGGGTCGACGAAGCGCACCTCGAGCCCCTGGTCCTTCAGCGGGTTGGCGAACTGATTCCAGGTGCCGCCGTAGAGGTCGGTCGACGAGACGATGTTGTCGCCGGCGTGCGCGATGTTCTGGACCGCGTAGGCGGTCGCCGCCTGACCGCTCGCCACCGCCAGCGCCGCGACGCCGCCCTCGAGCGCGGCGACGCGCTTCTCCAGCACGTCGTTGGTCGGGTTCATGATGCGCGTATAGATGTTGCCGAGCTCCTTGAGCGCGAACAGGTTGGCGGCGT
>JBEKBD010000148.1:0-5027 GCA_050015575.1 Roseiarcus sp.
GCGACTTGCGAGATGAGCCGGACGAGAACCGGCGCCGACCCGTCGATTACGCCGCGCTGCGCCAGGAACCGCGCGCTCTCGCTGACCGACTTGGCGAGCGCGCCGCGCACGGCGAAATAGCCTCCTTCGATCGCCGCTTCGCCGGCCGCCTCGCCGCCGAGCGCAAACACCTCGATGCAGGCCAGAGCCGCTTCCGGGCGTGCGAGGTCCTCGCCTTCCTCGCGCGCGATTTCGGCGATCGAGCGCAACAGGATCGTGGTCGAAAACGGCAGTTCGATCGCCGCGGAGGCGAGGCCGAAGGCGCCGCCGAGAGCCCCGGAAGCCGCCGTCGCCGCCTTGTGCGCGCCCTTGGCCGCCTTAGCCGGCTTGTTCTCGTCGATCGTCCACACGGCTAAGCGCAACGCCGCCTTCAGCGCGCGCTCGGCGGCGCGCGCGATTCTTCGGCGCGCCGGCGACGGCAGCGCGCGCCCCAGCGCCTCGACTTGGCGCCCGAGTAGGGCGGTCAGGCGCGCGGCGAAGCCGCGGCCATCGAGGCAACGCGCGGCGAATTGCAGTTCGCCGAGTTCCTCAGACGACAACAACGCCGGCCCCAGGACATCGCTCATCGCTTCGCCTCGCGATCGGCTTCGCCCGCGCCGGCATGGCGCGCGGCCGTAAGGGCCTCTCTAAGCGTCCGCCGCAATATGGGGCGGTTCGCCGAACCGCCAAGGGGCTGCGTTCAGGCGAAGATCATGATCGCCAGGCTCGCCAGCCCCGCCGCCGCGCAATAATAGGAGAACGGCCACATCGCCGCGAATTCGTGCTTGTGGAAATAGTGCATGAGAAAAGCGAGGCTCGCGTAGGCGACGAGCCCGGCGACGACGCCGGAGAGGACCGCCGCGCCGCCCAGGGTCGCGCCGTGGCGCAACAGTTTGGGCGCTTCCAGAACCGTGGCGCCGAGAATGATCGGCGTCGCCATCAGGAACGAGAAACGCGCCGAATCCTCGTGCCGCAGCCCCGCCACGACGCCCGCCGCGATCGTCAGGCCCGAACGCGAGAAGCCGGGGATCAGCGCCAGGCATTGCGCGAGGCCGATCGCCAATGCGCCCTTCCAGTTCAATTGGTCGAGGATTCCGACCGCCTCGCCGGCGATCTGATCGCCGAAATAGAGGACAAAGCCGTTGGCGATCAGAAGGAACGCCGCGATCGCCGGCGTGCCGAACGCTTCGCTGAGCCTCTTCTCAAAGGCGAATCCGACGACGACCGCCGGGATCGTCGCCAGAACGACGAAGAGGAAAACGCGGCGGTCGGCGGCCGAGCGCGGGCTCGAGCGGGTCAGCAGCGATCGCCCGAACGCGAACCAATCGCGCCAGAAGAAGAGGAACAGCGCCGCCGCCGTGCCCAGATGCATGACGACGAGGTAAGGCAGAAAATCCGGGTTCCGAATGATGTCGCCCCACCCGAGCAGGCGCGGCAGAATCACCGCGTGGCCGAGGCTGCTGATCGGGAAAAGCTCGGTCACGCCCTGGAGGACGGCCATGACGATGGCTTGGAGCGCAGTCAAGAGAACGCCTCTCTAGATAAGGAGAAATCGGCGACCCCGGGCGGGACGCTCGGCCATAACCCAATCGGCGATTCGTGTCTCGCGGAAGGCGCCGATCGCGCGCGAAGGCGCTCGCGCCCCTGCGCTCGGCGCGCGGCGAAAGAAGAAAACGCCGGCGAGGAGCTCCTCGCCGGCGCTTTGGAAAAGGCAGTCGAGCCTTGGTCGGCTTACTTGAGGTTGCTGCCGACTTCGGTGAACTCGCTGCTCAGCTTGGTGCCGAGCG
Organism: Roseiarcus sp.; assembly: GCA_050015575.1. Classification (GTDB taxonomy): domain Bacteria; phylum Pseudomonadota; class Alphaproteobacteria; order Rhizobiales; family Beijerinckiaceae; genus Roseiarcus. Next base: position 1,806 of record JBEKBD010000148.1, read on the forward strand.
CCGACAGAGCGCCGACGAGGAAGACGGCGATCAGCGAAGCGATCAGCGCGTATTCGATCGCGGTGACGCCGGCCTCGTTGGCGACGAAACTCTTGAGGGACTTGATCATTACTTTGCTCCTGCTCGAGATACGAACTGTCATCCGGCGAGTTGACATGGTCGCTCGGAGTGGACGGAATCTAGGCGAGGGCTGTTTCGGTCCGGTTAATGCGATCGGCGAGAAATGGCGCTGTCGCCGTGCGATTGGCGATTGGTAAACGCTCGATAAACTTCGATCCCCGCCTTTTGCGCCGCCGACGCGCGGCGGCGACCGGAGCAGGGCTGCCCTCGATCGCTTGGAATCCTTTGATAACGCATGATTTTGTCGGCTAGCCGGCATCCGCTCCGGCTGAAATCCCGCTCAGCAGACGCTGTGGCCGCACTTGTGGACGGCGTCGATCTTCTCCTTGAGAGGATCATAACCGACGGCGCCGACGACCACCTCCTGGCCGACGACGAAGGACGGCGTGCCATTGATTTGCAGCGCGTCGGCCATCCCCATGACCTCTTCCAGCCCGGCCGTCACCTCCGGGCTCTCCATGTCCTTGGCCAAGCGATCCATGTCGAGGCCGAGTTCGCGCGCCACCGCCAGCGCCTCGGCCTTGCCGATCGGCCCATGCATGCCCAACAGCTTGCTGTGGAACGGCCAGAAGCGGTCGCCGGGCAATTGATTGCGCGCGGCGCTCGCCACTTTGGCGGCTTCGAGCGAACCCGGGCCCAGCACGGGGTAGTCCTTGAGCACGAGCTTGAGATTGGGGTCGTCCTTCATCAGGCGCGTCACGTCGGGCAGGGCGCCCTTGCAGAAGTGGCAGTTGTAGTCGAAGAACTCGACCAGCGTCGCCGTTCCCTTGGGATTGCCGACGGTCGCTTGAAAGTTCGACGAAAACAGCGCCGCGGCGCGATCAGTCACGGCTTTTTGCCGCTCGGCCTCGGCGGCCTGCTTGTCGCGCTTGTCGAGCGCATCGATTGCGGCGCGCAAGACGTCGGGATTGGCGACCAGATAATCCCTTATGAAGGCGCCGAGCTCCTGCTTCTGCGCGGGCGTGAATTCGTCGGCCGTCGCGATGCCCATCGGCGCGACGAGGCTGGCGAGAACGAGCGCCCCCATCAGACAGGCGGCAAAATTCCCTCTCATCGCGATCTCCTGCGCTTGGCCTTCGGCGCCCCCTTCTGACCCGAATCCGATGGCGGATTCAAGGCGGCGCGGCGACTCGATAGTGCGGGCCGCCGCGAAACGCGGGTTCGAGCGAGCCTGCGCGCCGGAACTCGCAAATGCGGGACGGCGCGGCGACAACGCCGCCGCACAGCCGCGAAAGCCCTTGACATGCCCCGACGGTGGGAATTCTTGCCTGCGAGGGGCGAGACGGCGCATGGTGTCGACGATTCGGAGCAATCGTCGGTCGGACCTCGGCGCCCCGGCTCTGCGCCGCCGAGGTTGACGGACGAGCGCGCGCCGACGTCGGCGCGGCGCCAACCCAGAAGTGGTCAAGGAGAGGGAAATGGCTGACGGATTCTTCGGCGATATCGCACCAGTGCGCTACCAAGGGCCGAACAGCGACAATCCCCTTTGCTATCGCCACTACGAGGCCTCGCGCCTCGTTCACGGCAAGACCATGGCCGAGCAACTGCGCCCGACGGTCTGCTACTGGCACAATTTCGGTTACGACGGCTTGGACATGTTCGGCGCGCCGACGTTCGAGCGTCCCTGGGCGGCCGCGACGATGGCGGCCGCGCGCGTCAAGGCCGATGCGGCTTTCGACATGTTCAGGCTGCTCGGCGTCCCCTTCTTCACCTTTCATGACCGCGACGTCGTTCCCGACGGCGCGAACCTCGCGGAATTCGGCGCCAATCTGGCGCGCATGGTCGACGTCTTCGCCGAGAAGATGCAGGCCTCCGGGGTCAAGCTGTTGTGGGGCACCGCCAATCTCTTCTCCCATCCGCGGTACATGGCGGGCGCGGCGACCAATCCCGATCCGGACGTCTTCGCCTACGCGGCGGCGCAAGTGAAGAACGCGATCGACGCGACCCATAAGCTCGGCGGCGCCAATTACGTGCTGTGGGGCGGACGCGAGGGCTACGAGACCCTGCTCAACACCGATATCAAGCGCGAGCAGGAGCAGCTCGGCCGCTTCCTGTCGATGGTCGTCGATTACAAGCACAAGATCGGCTTCAAGGGCGTGGTGCTGGTCGAGCCCAAGCCGCAAGAGCCGACCAAGCACCAGTACGATTTCGACGTGTCGACGGTCTACGGCTTCCTCAAGCGCTTCGGCCTGGAAAAAGAGGTCAAGGTCAACATCGAAGTCGGCCATGCAGTGCTGGCGCACCACAGTTTCGAGCACGAAATCGCGACCGCGGCGGCGCTCGGCATTCTCGGCTCGGTCGACGCCAACCGCAACGACTACCAGTCAGGCTGGGACACCGATCAGTTCCCCAACAACGCCGCCGAATTGGTTCCGGCGCTCTATCACATCCTCAAGGCCGGCGGCATCGCGCCGGGCGGCTTCAATTTCGACGCCAGGGTTCGCCGCCAGTCGTTCGAGCCCATCGACCTGCTCTACGGCCACATCGGCGGCCTGGATACGTTGGCGCTGGCGCTCGAAGCGGCGGCGCGGCTGATCGAGGATGGCAAGTACGACGCTTTTCTCGTCGAGCGCTACAAGGACTGGGACGCGCCGGCGGCCAAGGCGATGCTCGCCCCGGGCGCCTCGCTGGAGAAAATCGCGGCGCGCGTCGCCGCCGAGAAGATCGAGCCGAAGCCGCGCCCCGGCCGGCAGGAATATCTCGAGAACCTGCTCAACCGCTATCTCTGAGGGCGCTGGGCGCCAGCGCTGGAAGGGGACCGGCGACGCTGCGCGTCGCCGGTCCGCTCGCGCGGGCTCGTCGGTCGAGACGGGTCTCAAGGGAACGAAAGACCGGGCATGGCGTGTGGAAAAAAGCAAAAAAGGGCGCGCGAAACACCATTTCAAATTACAAAAAATGTCACTTTCTAAACCAAGTTTGACTCTCCCCGCCTCGTCGCCGCGCGCCCCGCGCCCTTGCAAATGGCTGATGTTGCGTGATATTTTTGATTGCGGGGCGATCCTCGCGGCGTTTCCGAGGCCGCTTGGCCGAAAGTTCGGCTTGATCGCGAAACGCGGGTAGGCCATACGACCGCACTTTTCTCGGCCGCGGGCGTTCGCCGTC
>JBEKBD010000149.1:0-4886 GCA_050015575.1 Roseiarcus sp.
ACCAGATTGAGTCCGACGCGGTCCCAGAGGGGACGCGCCAGTCGCCGGCGCCGCCAAATCGGGGCGCGGACAGACATATCGCTTCAGAAGGAGGATGTGGCCATGTTGAACTACGATTTCTCTCCGTTTTACCGCTCCACGATCGGCTTCGACCGATTGCTGTCGCTGCTCGATAAGTCCGCCGGGTTGGAGTCGAGCGCGCCCGCCTACCCGCCCTACAACATCGAACGCACGGGCGAAAACGCCTATCGCATCACGCTGGCGGTCGCCGGCTTCGACGAGAGCGAACTCGCCGTCGAGACGCGCGAGAACACGCTGACCGTTCGCGGGGCCAAGGACGCGCAGCAGAAGGACGGCGGCGAGAAGCCCGATATGCTCTACCAGGGCATCGCCGCGCGGGCCTTCGAGCGCCGGTTCCATCTGGCCGACCACGTGAGCGCGACGCGCGCGAGCTGCGAGAACGGGCTGCTGCACATCGACCTGGTGCGCGAAGTCCCCGAAGCCCAGAAGCCGCGCGCCATCGCGATCGAGACGGTCGGCAAGACCATCGACGCCGCCGCTGAGGCCAAAGAAGCGGCTTAACGCGCCATCGGCCGGGCGGCCGTCCGGCCGCCGCGGCCCGAGCATGTGAAGGGCACCCTCGAGGGGCGCCCTTCTTCGTTCAATCGAGCGGCGTCACTGGCAGATCGTTCACCGCCTTCGACTTCGTCGGCGCGGGCGCAGCCGGCCCTTCGGCAGGCGGCGCACCCGCCGCCGCGACGCTTCCCGGCGCGTCGGCCGCGGCGGCTCGGGGCGGCGGGTTCGCGGCGAGCGCTCCGTTCGCTTCGGGCGGCGTCAGGGCGGCCGCTTTGACCGCCGACGCGGGCGCCGTGGTCTTGTGCTTGGCCTCGGACGGCTTGGGTTTGGGTTTTTCCAGCGAATCGGGCGAAGTCGGGCGGGCGGCGCTGCGGCTGAGATTGACCGGGGGCGCGAGGGGCTCGTCGCTGCGGGCGATGCGATCGCTGGTCGGCGCGCGGGGTTCCAGACGGGGGTCGGGAAGATCGAGCGCATCGCCAGACCCCCCGCGATCGATGTCGGCCGGCGGGCGCGGCGGCAAATCCCGCGCATCGAACGGCTCCGGATCCCAAGCGGGGGGAGCGACGTCGCGAGGGCGCCTCCAGCCAGCTGGAAAGCGCTCCACGATGCGCCCGTTTTCGGCGTCGATCACCAGGCGCTCGACCTCGCCTCGCCCGACCGCGACGTCGGCGAGATAAACGTCGCCGCGACGGATCAGGGGATGGGTCAGTTCGTAACCGCTGGCCTCGAGCCGGCGCTCGATGTCGCCGGACGACGGGCCGCCGCCAAAGAACGAAAACAACCCTTGCGCCTTTGCCGCCGGCGACAGCGCGAGGAGAACCGCGACCGCCGCCGCCAAATGGGCCGCGCGCCTCAGCGGCCGCGCCGCGCTCTGAGTGTCGATCATGCTCGCGAACTCCTTAACGGCGCCCCAGCGCGCCGACTCTTCGCCAAGAAATGCGGCGGCGATGCGGCGCGCCAGCGGTTGCGCGGCGACGCGCATGGGGTTGAATCGGATCGGCAAAAAATCTCGCCGGCCGCCGCCGCCGCGGCTTGTGTCGGGCGGGCGTTTCTGGCAAGGTCAGCCGATATAGGACAGTCGTACTGACCATTTGCCGGTCCGGCCGACCGGGGGCGACGAGCGATGTCGGACGCAACGATCAAATCGGATCGAAAAAAGGCCGCCGCGTGAAGCCTTTGCGGCTGTCGCGCCTTTGCAGTCGCGCCTGTCCGATATGAGCCAGAAACAGCTGCTTAAAGTGTCGACGAACGACGGTCGGAATGGAGCGCGACCCGTGCGGGGGAGTGGAGAGATGGACGCCATGGCCGGAGAAATTCAGCGCCGCCGCGACGCGCTCGACGCGTCGAGCGCCCCCGCGGCGCGCGGCGCCGATCCTCTTTTGCCGCGCGCGCGGGGTCTTTACGATCCGGCGAACGAACGCGATTCGTGCGGCGTCGGCGTCGTCGCCGACATCATGGGCCGCAAGTCGCACGCCATTCTGCAAAAGGGCTTGCAGGTTCTCGTCAGTCTCGACCATCGCGGCGCTGTCGGCGCGGACCCGGCGCTCGGCGACGGCTGCGGCGTCTTGACGCAAATTCCGCACGAGCTGTTCTCGTGCGCATGCGAGCCGCTCGGAATGAAGTTGCCCGAGCCCGGCCATTACGCCGTCGGACAATTCTTCATGCCGCGCAACGCGGCGGCGCGCGCCGAAGTCGAGGCGATCGTCGAGGAAAGCGTCGCCGCCGAAGGGCTCGTCCTGATCGGCTGGCGCGACACTCCCGTCGACAATTCGGTCCTGGGCGAACGGGTGAAGGCGGTCGAGCCGGTTCAGCGGCAACTCTTCATCGGCCGCCACGCCGACGTCGTCGACGAGGACGCGTTCGAGCGCAAGCTGTTCATCCTGCGCAAGGTGATCTCCAATCGCGTCTACGCGGTCGGCGGCGAACGCATGGCGGAATATTATCCCGTCTCGCTGTCGTGCCGCACCATCGTCTACAAGGGCATGGTGCTGGTGCGTCAGCTCGCGCCTTATTACAAGGACATGCTCGATCCGCGCTACAAGACGGCGTTGGCGATGGTGCACCAGCGCTTCGCCACCAACACCTTCCCGTCCTGGCGGCTCGCCCACCCCTACCGCATGGTCGCCCATAACGGCGAGATCAACACCCTGCGCGGCAACGTCAACTGGATGGCGGCGCGTCAGGCCAGCGTCGATTCGGAATTGTTCGGCAACGACATTTCGAAGCTGTGGCCGATCTCCTACGAAGGCCAGTCGGACACCGCCTGCTTCGACAACGCGCTCGAATTCCTGGTGCGCGGCGGTTATTCGCTCGCCCACGCGATGATGATGCTGATTCCGGAAGCCTGGACCGGCAATCCGCTGATGGACAAGGAGCGGCGCAGTTTCTACGAATATCACGCGGCGCTGATGGAGCCGTGGGACGGCCCGGCGGCCATGGCGTTCACCGACGGACGCCAGATCGGCGCCACGCTCGATCGCAACGGCCTCAGACCGGCGCGCTATTTCGTCACCGACGACGGCCTCGTCGTGCTCGCCTCCGAAATGGGCGTGCTGCCCGTGCCCGAGGAATCCATCGTCGCCAAGTGGCGCCTGCAGCCCGGCAAGATGCTGCTGGTGGACTTGAACGAGCATCGCATCGTCTCCGACGACGAGCTCAAGCAGACGCTGTCGCGCGCCAATCCCTATCGGCAGTGGCTGGACGAGACCCAGATCGTGCTCGAGGAGCTCAATCCGGTCGAGCCGCGCGCCTCGCGCACCGACGTCTCGCTGCTCGATCGCCAGCAGGCCTTCGGCTATTCCCAGGAAGACCTTGCGTTCTTGCTCTCGCCGATGGCGACGACCGGTCAGGAGCCGGTCGGCTCGATGGGCGCCGACACGCCGATTTCGGCGCTGTCGGACAAATCGAAGCTGCTCTACACCTACTTCAAGCAGAACTTCGCCCAGGTGACCAACCCGCCGATCGACCCGATCCGCGAGGAGCTGGTCATGAGCCTGGTGTCGTTCATCGGGCCGCGGCCGAACCTGTTCGATCTGGGCGGCGCCGCCAAGCGCAAGCGGCTGGAGGTGCGACAGCCGATCCTGACCAACGAGGATCTGGAGAAGATCCGCTGCATCGGCCATTTCGAGGACTCCTTCGACACCAAGACGCTCGACATCACCTACGCCGTCGAACGGCAGGCCGCGGGGATGGAGGAGGCGCTGCAGCGCCTTTGCGACCGCGCCGAAGCCGCGGTGCTCGGCCGCTACAACATCATCATCCTTTCCGACCGGATGGTCGGGCCGGACCGCATCCCGATCCCCGCGCTGCTCGCGACCGCCGCGGTGCATCACCACCTCATCCGCAAGGGGTTGCGCACCTCGGTCGGCTTGGTCGTCGAGACCGGCGAAGCGCGCGAGATTCATCACTTCGCCTGCCTGGCGGGCTACGGCGCAGAGGCGATCAATCCCTATCTCGCCTTCGAGACGCTGACCGCGATGGCCAAGGATCTGCCCGAGGAAGTCAGCGCTGGCGAATACGTCAAGCGCTACATCAAGGCGATCGACAAGGGCCTGCTCAAGGTCATGTCGAAGATGGGCATTTCGACCTACCAATCCTATTGCGGCGCGCAGATCTTCGACGCCGTCGGCCTGTCGCGGGCGTTTATCGACGCGTTCTTCTCCGGCACCGCGACGCGCATCGAAGGCGTCGGCCTCGCCGAAATCGCCGAAGAGACCGCGCTCCGCCACGCCGCGGCTTTCGGCGAATCGCCGGTGTTGCGCACGGCGCTGGACGTCGGCGGCGAGTACGCCTATCGCCTGCGCGGCGAAGCTCACTGCTGGACGCCGGAAACGGTCGCGTTGCTGCAACACGCGGTGCGCGGAAACGCCGGCGACAAGTACCAGGCCTACGCCGCGCTGCTCAACGAACAGAGCGAGCATCTGCTGACCATTCGCGGCCTGTTCCGGCTGCGCGCGGCCGAAGAGGACGGCCGCAAGCCCGCGCCGCTCGCCGAGGTCGAACCCGCGGTCTCGATCGTCAAGCGCTTCGCGACCGGCGCGATGTCGTTCGGCTCGATCTCGCGCGAGGCCCACACCACGCTGGCGATCGCGATGAATCGCATCGGCGGCAGGTCGAACACCGGCGAGGGCGGCGAAGAACCCGAGCGATTCAAGCGCCTGGCCAACGGCGACTCGACGCGCTCGGCGATCAAGCAGGTCGCGTCGGGCCGTTTCGGCGTGACGACGGAATACCTCGTCAATTCGGACATGATGCAGATCAAGATGGCGCAGGGCGCCAAGCCCGGCGAAGGCGGGCAATTGCCCGGCCAC
>JBEKBD010000150.1:0-4812 GCA_050015575.1 Roseiarcus sp.
CCGCATCGTCGCGCGCACCCTCGAGGCGATGCGCGCCGCCGGCGAGACCCGCGCCCCCGCCACGGTCGCCCAGGCGCTGGCGATTCACCATATCGCGCGAGATAGGGCCCTCGCCCTCTTGGCGTAATTCCGCCTTTCCGTCATTGTAAACCAATTGGTAACCAAACGGTCGAGCGCGCGCGTCGCGCTCCGACGGGCGGCGGAGACCTGAGGATGGCGCTTTTGCACGAATTGCGCGCGGCGGTCGAATGGATGGGATGGTACGTTCTGCCGTTCATATTCGTCATGAGCGCCATCGTTTTCTTTCATGAATTCGGCCATTACATCGTCGGACGGTGGTGCGGGGTGAAAATCGAGGCGTTCTCGCTCGGTTTCGGCCCCGAATTGTGTTCCCGCGTCGATAAACGGGGCACGCGCTGGCGGCTCGCCGCCTTTCCCTTGGGCGGCTACGTGAAGTTCTACGGCGACGTCAACGCGGCGAGCGCGCCGGACTTCGCCGGCTTCGAGGCGATGTCGCCCGGCGAGCGGGCGCGGACCCTGACCGGGCAACCGTTGCGCAATCGCGCCGCGATCGTCGCGGCCGGGCCGATCGCCAACTTCATTCTCGCCTTCGTCATTTTCACCGCGCTGTTCATGGTTTTCGGCCAGTACGAGCACACCGCGCGAATCGGCCGCGTCGAGGCCGGGTCGGTGGCCGAGCGGGCGGGATTCCTGCCGGGCGACCTCGTCGAATCGATCAACGGCGCGCCGGTCGCGACGTTTCAGGACTTGCAGCAGGCGACGATGCTGAGCACGGGGCTGCCGATGACCTTCGTCGTCCAGCGCGCCGGGGGCGAGGCGACGCTGACCGCGACGCCCGAGATCGCGGAGGTCGATCAGGGCGCGCTCGGTAAGCGCCGAATGGGCCATCTCGGGATCGTCTCCTCGAGCGATCCGGCCGACGCGCGGTTCGAGCGTTGCGCGCCGCCGACCTGCGCCGTCTGGGGCGGCGAGCAGGTTTGGTTCATCGTCAGGGCGACGGGGGCCTACGTCGGCGGGCTGATCGCCGGCCGCGAATCGGCCGACAGCCTTTCCGGACCGATCGGCGTGGCGCAAATCGCCGGGGAAATGACGAAGATCAGCCCCTGGCAATTGTTCAGCCTCGCGGCGTTGTTTTCGGTTTCGGTCGGCTTGATCAATTTGCTGCCGATTCCGCTGCTCGACGGCGGCCATCTGATGTTTTTCGCCCTCGAGGGCGTGCGCGGCCGGCCGTTGAGCGAACGCGTCCAGCAAATCGGCTTGCGCGTCGGCTTCGCCTTTGTCGCCCTGTTGATGATTTACACCACGTCGCACGACATCTTGCGGCTGGTCGGCGGCGGCAATTAGCCCTTCGCCGGCCACGAATTAACCCTTCGTCGACCACGAATCGTGTCCCCGGGGCAACGCCGCGGCGAATTGGCGCGGGGTGCGACGAATTCGAGTTTGCATGGGCGCGCAAAACAGGTAAAAGCGGGTTAAGGATTTGCTCGCTCGACAGCGGGCGGACGCGCAGGCTGCAAGGCGCGAGTCGGCCAAAAACGCGCCGCGCGCCGCAAGGCGCGGCGCGCCAAAGACCGGGGCCGTTCGGGCTCGGTTGCGATACGAGGACAACGGGCCCGATGCATTCGTTTCGTGACTACGTTCAAGCGCTCCTCGTCGCGGTGATTTTGCTGTTCGGAGCGGCGTGGCTTTGTGCGCCGGCGGCGGCGCAGGCGGTCGCCTCGCCGGTCAATGAGCAGACCGTCGTCGTCGAGGGCGCGAGCCGCGTCGAAGCGCCGACGATTCGCTCCTATTTCTCCGGCACGGACCAGGCGAGCGTCAATCGCGCCGTCGCGGACCTGTCGGCGACGGGCATGTTCTCCAAGGTGAGCGCGAAGATCGTCGGCGGTCAGGTGGTCGTCACCGTCGTCGAGAGCGCGCAGATCATCAATCGCGTGGCGTTCGAGGGCGGCAACAAGCTCAAGAGCGACCAACTCGAGGTCGAAGTCCAGTCGAAGGCGCGCGCCGGCTTCGACAAGGCGAAGGCCGACGCCGACATCGACCGCATCAAGGGCGCCTATAAGAAAATCGGTCTCAACGCCGCGCAGGTCAGCTATCGCCTGGTGCAACTGCCCAACGGACGCGTCGATCTGGTCTTCACCATCAAAGAGGGCGACAAGACCGGCGTCCGCGAAATCAAATTCGTCGGCAATCACGCCATTTCGTCCTATCGCCTGCACGGGCTGATGGAGACGAGCGAGATGAATTTCATGTCGTGGTTCAAGTCCAGCGACGTCTACGATCCCGATCGCCTGGCCAAAGATCAGGAGGCGATCCGCAAATATTACATGAAGAACGGTTACGCCGATTTCCGCATCACCAACACGGACGTCGTCTATCAAAACGACCCGGCCGGCTACATCATCACCATCTCGGTGGAAGAAGGCGCGCAATATCACGTCTCCGGCGTCACCGTGACCTCGCGCATCCCTCGGGTCGACAGCCGTTCGCTCGATCAATTCGTCACGCTGCACGCGGGCGACGTCTACAACGCGACCGCCGTCGAGAAGACGGTCGATTCGCTGACGCGCGAGATGGCGCGGCAGGGCTATGCCTTCTCCGACGTGCGTCCGCACGGCGACCGCAACGAAGCGACGCATCAGATCGCGATCGCCTTCACCGTCGACGACGGCCCGAAAGTCTACATCGAACGCATCGACGTAGTCGGCAACACGCGCACGCGCGATTACGTGATTCGCCGCGAGTTCGACATCGGCGAAGGCGACCCCTACAACCACGCCCTGGTCGAACGCGGCGAACGCCGCCTGAACCGACTCGGCTACTTCAAGAAGGTGCATATCGCGACGCGGCCGGGCTCGACGCCCGATCGGGTGATCGTGACCGTCGAGGTCGAGGATCAGCCGACCGGCTCGGTGAGCCTCAGCGGCGGCTATTCGACGACGGCCGGCTTCCTCGCCGAGGTCGCGTTCACCGAAACCAATTTCCTCGGCCGCGGCCAATACGTGAAGCTCAGCGTCTCCGAGGGCCAGTACAGCAGCGGCTGGGGCGTCTCCTTCACCGAGCCCTATTTCCTCGACCAGCGGCTCGCGGCCGGGTTCGACGTGTTCCACAAGGCGACGAATCAGAACCAATGGGCGCTCTACGAGACCTGGACCACCGGCGTGAACCTTCGCCTCGGCATCCCGATCACCGACGAGTTCACCTTCCAGCCGAACTACTCGATCTACGAGTCGCAGATCAGCATCCCCAATACGAGTTCGCAGCCGTATGACGACTGCACGGGCTCGGGCACGTACAATAACGTGACGCATTTGTGGTCAGGGCCCGGGACTCCGGCGCTGGTGCCATACTATTTTCCTGGCGACTCGACACCGATCACTCCATCCTCCACTGAGAACTGCTTGCTCGACGGCCAAGCGTCGGTGGCGCTCAAGCAGGCGGCGAAGTTGGGGCCGGTGCTGACCTCGCTGGTCGGTTACTCCCTGATCTGGGACAACGTCGACGACCGCAAGAACCCGACCAGCGGCGCCTATCTCAATTTCCATCAGGACATCGCCGGCCTCGGCGGCGCGTCGCGGTTCGTGCGCGAGACCTTCGACGGCAAGTACTACTATCCGCTCACCGACGACCTCACCGGCCTCCTCAGGCTGCAGGGCGGAAATATCGAGGCCATTGGCGGCGGGACGCTGCCGCTGATGGACAATTTCAACCTCGGCCCGACCCTGGTGCGCGGCTTCGCCCCGGGCGGTCTCGGCCCGCGCGACATTACCGATCCCACCAGCCTCGCGGGCAACGGCCTCGGCGGCACCACCTATTTCGGCGGCAGCGCGGAAATCCAGTTCCCGATGTTCGGCCTGCCGAAAGAAGTCGGGCTGAAGGGCGCGATCTTCGCCGACGCGGGCACGCTATTCGGTTACCAGGGGCAGTCGGACTTCTCGAATGTGCTCGGTTATACGTATTGTCCGCCGGCGGGCACCAATCCGGAAACGACGGCGCCATACACGCAGCCGAGTTGCCTCCACGTCGACGACGAGTTGGTCATCCGCTCCTCGGTGGGCGCGAGCCTGATCTGGCAGTCGCCGCTCGGGCCGATCCGCCTCGACTACGCCTACGCGCTCACCAAGGGCAAGTACGATCAGCTCCAGGCCCTCAACTTCACCGGCGGCGCGCAATTCTAACTGCGCAAAGGCTTTGTTTCGCTTTCGGGCGCGCCAGGGTTTCTGGCGCGCCTTTCCTTACCTAGAAAAGACATCCGGCCTTGGCGAAGATCAGCTTTTTCCCGCTCGCCGTCGCGCCGACGCTCGGCGAAGTCGCGCAATGGACCGGCGCCGCGCTGAGCCGGGGCGCCGACGCCGGAAGGATCGTTCGCGACGTCGCCGCGCTCGACGAAGCCGGGCCCGACGATCTCTCCTTTTTCGACAATCCGCGCTATCTCGACGCATTCAAGGCGACGCGCGCCGGCGCGGTCCTGGTCGCGCCGCGCTATGCCGCGCAGGCGCCCGCGGGTTGCGCGACGCTGGCCACGCCCCAGCCCTATCGCGCGATGGCCGAAGCGATGGCGCGGCTCTACCCACAAGCGGTCAGGCCGCGCTCGGCGTTCGGCGAGACCGGCGTTTCGCCCGCCGCCTTCGTCCATTCCGCGGCGCGGCTCGAGCCGGGCGTGATCGTCGACCCCGGCGCGGTGATCGGTCCGGGCGCCGAGATCGGCGCGGGCGCGGTCATCGGCGCCAATGCGGTGATCGGCCCGCAGGTGCGCATCGGGCGCGACAGCGTCGTCGGCGCGCTCGCTTCGAT
>JBEKBD010000151.1:0-4798 GCA_050015575.1 Roseiarcus sp.
ATTTCCGGCGTCGCCCGCCTCCACGGCGCCCGCCATCGCGTCCTTCCCGACCGCATCGAGGCGGGGACTTACGCGACCGCGGTGGCGATGACGGGCGGCGACATCCTGCTCGAAGGGGTCGGCCCCGACCTGTTCCAGCAGGCGCTCGACGCTTTGAGCGAGTCCGGAGCGAGCGTCACCAGCGACAATCGGGGCGTTCGGGTGATGCGCAACGGCGCCGGCATCGGCGCGGTCGACATTTCGACGGCGCCGTTTCCCGGCTTCCCGACCGACCTGCAAGCCCAGTTCATGGCGCTGATGACCCGCGCGCGCGGGACTTCGCGCATCACCGAGACCATCTTCGAGAATCGCTTCATGCACGTGCAAGAGCTGGCGCGTCTGGGCGCGCGCATCAAGCTCGACGGCGACACCGCGGTGGTCGAGGGCGTCGACAGGCTGCGTGGCGCGCCGGTGATGGCGACGGACTTGCGCGCTTCGGTCTCGCTGGTCATCGCGGCGCTGGCGGCCGACGGGGAAACGACGGTCAATCGCGTCTATCACCTCGACCGCGGTTTCGAGCGCCTCGAACACAAACTCGCCGCGTGCGGCGCCGACATCACTAGAATTTCGGGCTAAGTCATGACGTTCGCCCCGAACCTGCTCAAACTGGTCGCGCTCGATCGCGAGGGCCTGGGCGTGATTTCCGCGCACTTTCAGGATTCGTGCCTGCGGCGCACGGACATGAAATGGTTGCCCGAACGGAAGCGCTTCTTGTTGAGCGCGATGCGGTTCGATTGGGCCGGCATGAAAGAGGGGCGCAACGAGCGCATCGGTTCGGTGCTTCGCTTCGACAGGGTTCTCGGCGTCTCCCATCTCGGCCTGGTCGGCCGCGACGAGGACGCGGTGCTGAACCTGCTCGCGGTCACCTTCGAGAAGACCGATCCGCCCTCGGGCATGGCGCTGCTGGCGTTCGCGGACGGTGCCATCGTGCGGCTCGAGGTCGAATGCCTGGAAGCCGAGCTGCGCGACGTCGGCCCGCGCCGCCCCGCGCAGGAGTGTCCTGGACACGCGCTGACCCGCGCAGAGACGATCTGACCGACGGCGGCGGAGTTTAGGGATGGCGATCAGTCTCGACATGGCCGCGGCCGATTTTGGACCGCGGTTTCGCGCGCTGCTCGACGCCAAACGCGAATCGGCGCTCGACGTCGACGCGGCGGTCGCCGCGATCATCGCCGACGTGCGCGCGCGCGGCGACGCCGCGCTCGTCGAATACACGCTGCGGTTCGATCGGTTCGATCTCGCGCGATCCGGCTTCCGCATCGCGGAAAAAGAAGTCGACGCGGCGGTCTCGGCTTGCGATTCCAAGGCGCTGCGCGCGCTCGAGTTCGCCCATGAGCGCGTCCTCGCTTATCACCGCCGCCAGACCCCGAGCGACGTCGCCTTCGTCGACGCGCTTGGCGTCGAACTCGGTTGGCGGTGGCGCGCCGTCGACTCGGTCGGGCTTTACGTTCCGGGCGGCGTCGCGAGCTATCCCTCCTCGGTGATCATGAATGCGGCGCCGGCCAAGGTGGCGGGCTGCCGGCGCATCGCCATGGTCGTGCCGACGCCCGAGGGCAAGCTCAACCCGCTGGTGCTGGCGGCGGCGAGAATAGCGGGTGTGTCGGAAATCTATCGCCTCGGCGGCGCGCAAGCCATCGCGGCGCTCGCCTACGGGACGGCGAGCGTCGAGCCGGTGGCGAAAATCGTCGGGCCCGGCAACGCCTATGTCGCGGCCGCCAAGCGGCGCGTGTTCGGCGCCGTCGGCATCGACATGATCGCCGGCCCCTCGGAAGTCGTCGTCCTCGCCGACTCCAGCGCCGATCCGCGGCTCGTCGCCGCCGATCTGCTCGCTCAGGCCGAACACGACGACGCGGCGCAATCGATTCTCATCACCGACGACGCGGCGTTGGCGCGCGCCGCGAGCGCGGCGGTCGACGCGCAACTCGCGGAGTTGCCGCGGGCGGAAATCGCCGGCGCCAGTTGGCGCGATTACGGCGCGATCATCCTGGCGCCGAACCTCGCCGCGGCGATTCCGCTGGTCGATCGGCTGGCGCCCGAGCACCTCGAAATCATCGCGCGCGACGCCGACGCCTTGAGCCGGAGAGTCCTTAACGCCGGCGCGATCTTCATCGGCCCGCACACGCCCGAGGCGATCGGCGACTATGTCGGCGGCTCCAACCACGTCTTGCCGACCTCGCGTTCGGCGCGCTTTTCCTCGGGGCTCGGCGTGTTCGATTTTCTCAAGCGCACGTCGTTCCTCAAGTGCGACGCGAAATCTCTGGCCACGCTGGGGCCGTTCGCCGTCGCCTTGGGAGAGGCCGAAGGCCTGCATGCCCATGCGCGGTCGGTGGCCATGCGGCTGCCGCGGGAAGGCGTCGAATGACCATCCTGGACGCGCGTCCGCGCAACCGTCTCCAAGAAGTGTCGCTCGACCCGTCGACGATTCCGCCCGGCGTCGGCGACAGCGCTCACGAACGCGCCATCGCGATCAGCGACTTGGTGGAAGACAACAGCTTCGGCGTGCAAGGCCGCGACGAGGGGCCCTACAGCCTGACGATCGCGCAGTCGGAATCGCGACTGACGTTCAAGGTGCGCTCGAAGATCGGCGAGCCGATCGTCGAATTCACGGTTTCGACGACGCCTTTGCGTCCCTTGTTGAAAGACTATTTCCTGTTGTGCGAGACCTACTATTCGGCCATTCGCAACGCCAGCCCGCGTCAGATCGAAGCGATCGATCGTGAGCGCGCCGCGCTCCACAACCAGGGGGCTTCGCTCATCGCCGCGCGAATCGCCGATGGGATCGAGATCGACGAGGGCACGGCGCGCCGTCTGTTCACCGTGATCTCGGCGCTGCATTGGAAGGCGTGAGCCGACCGGGCGGAGGCGAGCGAAATCGACGAATTCGCCCAGGCCGCGCCACCTTGGCCCGAGGCGATGGCGGGTCGAGGCGCGCTTGCGCTGCGCGGCGATCCCTGGCGCCGCCATCTCGCACTCGATCGCCTGGAGGGCCTGATCGAATACGCTGCGCCGACGTCGAGCGCACCGGCGCGTTCGGGCTCCGCGCGCCGCTCCTTGGCCTCACGGGATGAGGGAAAAGCCCTGGCGCGCGAAGAACGCGCGACCCGCGGCGGACTTCAGATAGGAAAAAAAGCTCGCCGCCGCGTCGCCGGACGCCGCCGTCAGCGCGAAGGGATAGCGAATGGGGGGGTGGGAATCGTCGGGAAACGTCGCCACGATCTTCACGGCGGGCTCCGCGACCGCGTCGGTCGCGTAGACGACGCCGAGCGCCGCCTCGCCGCGCGCGACGAAGGCGAGGGCCGTGCGCACGTCGCTCGTCATCGCCAGGCGCGGCTCGACGACGCTCCACAGGCCGAGCTTGGTCAGCGACGCCTTGGCGTATTCGCCGACGGGAACGGTGGCGACTTCGCCGGTCGCGAGTCTGCCTGATCCGATCGCCCGTTCGAACGCTTCGGCGTCGAACGCGAGGGCGTCGATCGGAGCGGCCTTCGGCGCGACGACGACCAGACGATTGCCGAGGAGATCCACGCGGCTGTCGGCGCGAATCGCTCCCGCCTTGACTGCCTCGTCCATGGATCGCTCGTCGGCCGAGGCGAAAACGTCGGCCGGAGCGCCCGCGGCGATCTGCCGCGCCAAGCTCAGCGATCCCCCGTAGCTGATCGCGACCTCGCCGCCGCCATGGGCGCGATAGTCCGCCGCGGCGTCGTCGAGCGCCGTCTTCAGGCTCGCCGCGGCGAACACCACGACTTTTCCCTGCGCGAACGCCCCTGCCGGCGCCAGCGCGAGGAACAAGGAAAGGAAAACCGATGACAGACGGCGCATAGTGGGCCTTTCGCGATCGGGCGCGCGTGCGATGCGGCGCATCGACGAGACTAGCGCGACGAGGCGGTCCGTCAAGGGTTCGAGGGATAGCCGGGGGCGAAGCGCGAATGGGCGAGAGCAGGCGCCGGCGTCGTCGAAGCGCCGATGGTCGGGTTGAATTCGCGAATTGAAACGGTGCTGCAAGAGAGGATTGAACTCTCGGCCTCTCCCTTACCAAGGGAGTGCTCTACCACTGAGCTACTGCAGCGTCCCGCTTCGCGGCCGCGAGTCGGCGAGCCGAGACGAACGCCGCGCTTTTGCCATAGGCCGACCGCCAACGCAAGAAAGCGGATTGGGCCTCGGGCGGGCGCGGGGCGGCGCTAGGCAGCCCCGACGCGCAGAAGATCGTGAAAATGGACGATGCCGACGACGTCGCCGTTCTCGACCACCAGCAGGGCGGAAATCTTGCGGCTGATGAGCTCCAACGCTTCGGCGACCAGGGCGTCGGGCGCGATGGTGCGCGGCGCGCGCGTCATCACCTCCTCGACCGGCGTGTCGACGATCATGTTCGAAGCGAGGTGCCGGCGCAGGTCGCCGTCCGTGATGATGCCGACCAGCGCCTCGCGCTCGTCGAAGACGCCGACGCAGCCGAAGCCCTTCGACGACATCTCGACGATCGCGTCCGCCATCCTCGCCCCGACGCGAATGCGCGGAATGCGCTCGCCGCGGTGCATGACGTCGCGGACATAGGCGAGATTGGCGCCCAACTTGCCGCCCGGATGGAAGATCTTGAAGTCGAGCGCCGTGAAGCCTCTGGCCTCCAGCAGCGCGATCGCCAGCGCGTCGCCGAGCACGAGCTGCATCGTCGTCGAGGCGGTCGGCGCCAGGCCGATCGGGCACGCCTCCTGGGTCTTGGGCAGGCGCAGCCGGACGTCGGCTTCGCGGCCGAGCGCGCTGTCAT
>JBEKBD010000152.1:0-4706 GCA_050015575.1 Roseiarcus sp.
CGCGACATAACTCCGTTGATTACCGGCGGCTGACGGCCGTTGGAGGCCTCATGAAGATTGCGGTTGCTGCCGAAACTGACGCGGGCGAGCCCCGCGTTGCTGCTGTTCCCGAAACGGTCAAGAAACTCATTGCACTCGGCGCCGTAGTAGCCGTAATGCCCGGCGCCGGCGTGAAATCCGGCGTGCCCGACGCTGAATACACCGCCGCGGGTGCTACCGTAACGTCAGACGCGCTGAATGACGCCGACATCGTCCTTCTGGTGCGCCGCCCTAACCCAAGCGAACTGCCGCGGCTGAAAAAAGGCGCTCTCGTCATCGCCATCATGGATCCTTACGGCAACGACGCCGCGATCAAGCAGATGGCGGATGCCGGCCTTACTGCGTTCGCGATGGAGCTGATGCCGCGCATCACCCGCGCACAGTCGATGGACGTGCTCTCCAGCCAGGCCAATCTCGCCGGCTATCGCGCCGTGATCGACGCGGCGGCCGAATACGGCCGCGCGTTGCCGATGATGATGACCGCGGCGGGCGCCGTTCCCGCCGCCAAGGCGTTCGTCATGGGCGTGGGCGTCGCCGGTCTGCAGGCGATCGCCACCGCGCGCCGGCTCGGCGCCATCGTCACCGCCACCGACGTGCGCCCGGCGACCAAGGAACAGGTCGAGTCGCTCGGCGCCAAGTTCGTCGCCGTCGAGGACGAGGAGTTCAAGCAGGCCGAGACCGCGGGCGGCTACGCCAAGGAAATGTCGGACGCTTACAAGGCCAAGCAGGCGGCGCTGGTCGCCGCCCATATCGCCAAGCAGGACATCGTCATCGCCACCGCGCTGATTCCCGGCCGTCCCGCCCCCCGCCTGGTCAGCGCCGACATGGTCAAGTCGATGCGCGCCGGCTCGGTGATCGTCGATCTCGCGGTCGAACGCGGCGGCAATTGCGAACTCGCCCGCGCCGGCGAGGTCGTCGTCACCGACAACGGCGTTCGCGTCGTCGGCGATTCCAGCGTCACGCGCCTCGCCGCGACCGCCTCGGCCCTCTATGCGCGCAATCTCTACGCCTTCGTCGAGACGCTGATCGACAAAGCGGCCAAGACGATCGCCGTCAATTGGGACGACGAACTCGTCAAGGCGACGTGCCTGACGCGCGACGGCGCGATCGTTCATCCGAATTTTCAGCCCAAGTCGGCGTAACGCGCCGCGCTTTGCCAAGGACGAGAGGGATCGATGGAAAACCTTGACGCCGCCATCGCCAAACTGAAGGCGGCCGCCGACGCCGCCGACGCGGCCGCCAGCGCCGCGCAGAGCTACGCCGATCAACTCGCCGCGGCCGGCCACGCCGTTTCCGGCGGCGCGATCGATCCTTTCGTCTTTCGTCTGGCGATCTTCGCGCTCGCGGTGTTCGTCGGCTACTACGTCGTCTGGTCGGTGACGCCGGCGCTGCATACGCCGCTGATGTCGGAAACCAACGCGATCTCCTCGGTCATCGTCGTCGGCGCGCTGCTCGCGGTCGGCGTCGCGGCGATCGACAGCGGCTCCACCATCGCCCGCGTGGTCGGCTTCGTCGCGCTGATCTTGGCCTCGGTGAACATATTCGGCGGGTTCCTCGTCACCGAACGCATGCTCGCGATGTACAAGAAGAAGGGCTGACCTCCAGTGAACGCCAATCTCGCCGCCCTCCTCTATCTCGTCTCCGGCATTCTGTTCATCCTGGCGCTGCGCGGCCTCTCCTCGCCCGCGTCGTCGCGCCAGGGCAACCGCTTCGGCATGATCGGCATGGCGATCGCCGTCGTCACCACGCTGGCGCTGCGGCCGCCGTCGAGCGGCGTGGCGTGGCTGCTGGTGCTGCTCGGCTTCGCCATCGGCGGCAGCATCGGCGCCTGGCGCGCGCGCACGATCCAGATGACGGCGATGCCTCAGCTCGTCGCGATGTTCCACTCGCTGGTCGGCCTCGCCGCGGTGCTGGTGGCGGCGGGCGCGCTCTATGCGCCGTCGGCCTTCGGCATCGCCGAGGGCGACCGCATCCATCCCGCCAGCATCATCGAGATGTCGCTCGGCCTGGCGATCGGCGCCATGACGTTCACCGGCTCGATCATCGCCTTCCTCAAGCTCGACGGCCGCATGTCGGGCAAACCGATCCTGCTGCCGCAACGCCACACGCTCAACATCGGCCTCGGCGTCGCGCTGGTCGTGTTGATCGTGCTGTTCTTCATCACCCAATCGCCGGTCTTTTTCTGGATCATCACCGCCGTTTCGCTGGTGATCGGCGTGACGATGATCGTCCCGATCGGCGGCGCCGACATGCCGGTCGTCATTTCGATGCTCAACTCCTATTCGGGCTGGGCGGCGGCGGGCATCGGCTTCACCCTCGGCAACCTCGCGCTGATCATCACCGGCGCGCTGGTCGGCTCCTCGGGCGCGATCCTGTCCTACATCATGTGCAAGGGCATGAACCGCTCGTTCATCGCGGTGATCCTGGGCGGCTTCGGCGGCGAAGTGGCGGCGACCGGAGCGGTCGAGACGCGATCGGTCACGCGGGGCTCGGCCGACGACGCCGCATTCATGATGAAGAACGCCTCGAAGGTGATCATCGTCCCCGGCTACGGCATGGCGGTCGCGCAGGCGCAGCATAGCTTGCGCGAAATGGCCGACATCCTCAAGAAGAGCGGCGTCGAGGTCAAATACGCGATCCACCCCGTCGCCGGGCGCATGCCCGGCCACATGAACGTGCTGCTCGCCGAGGCCAACGTGCCCTACGACGAAGTGTTCGAACTCGACGACATCAACAACGAGTTCGCCCAGACCGACGTCGCCTACGTCATCGGCGCCAACGACGTCACCAACCCCGCCGCCAAGACCGACCCGAAATCGCCGATCTACGGCATGCCGATCCTCGAGGTCGAGAAGGCCAAGACCGTGCTGTTCGTCAAGCGCGGCATGGGCTCGGGCTACGCCGGCGTCGAGAACGAACTGTTCTTCCGCCCCAACACGATGATGCTGTTCGGCGACGCCAAGAAGATGACCGACGCGATCGTCAAGTCGCTCGGACAACTGTAGCCGCGCTTCGTCGAGCGCGGCCGCCGCGCGGCTAGCCCCGCGCGGCGATTCCGGGCGCCATCGCTTCCATCGCGAACAACGGGCGGAGCCGCGCCGGCTAAGACGACGGTCCGCCTTCGCGTCTCGCTCGCGCCCAGGACCGCTTGCGCCTGATTCAACGCCGAGCGCCGCGAATCCCTCGGGAGGGCGCTAATCGACCGCGACGCCTTCAGAAGAGAATGGCGCGCTTCGATTGGCCCGCCAATGCGGCTTTAGAGCGCGATGCGATCGAGTGGAATCGCCAGCGATGTCTTTCCCGCGAAAGCGGGACTCCAGACTTGGCGGCCGACGCATCCTTTCCCCGCGGGATTCCCGCTTTCGCGGGAATGACATGCGGCAAGCGCGTCATCGGCTTCGTCTTGACGCAACGGGCTCTAAGCCAGCCGTTGCAGCCCGGCGCGGGCGATGGCGTTGTTGGGGCTCACCTCCATCGCGCGCTGGTAGGATTCGACCGCCTTGGGCTTGTTGCCTTGCTTCTCGTAGGCGAGGCCGAGACCGGCCCACGCGTCGGCGTTGTTGGGATCGACGTTGAGCGCGGCGTTGAAGTCCTCGACGGCGGCGTCGTACTTGCCGGTGGCGAGCAGGCTCTGGCCGCGCGCCTGATACGGCGCCCCGGCGAACGGATCGCGATCGATCGCGTTGTTGAAATCGGTGATCGCCTGCAGGTGATTGCCCTGGCGCTGATAGATCAGCCCGCGCGCGTGGTAGGCCTGCGCGCCCTCGGGATTGAGCCGGATCGCCGTGTCGAGGTCGGCCAGCGCTTCGGGGAAATGGCTGTGCGCGCGCAAGAGATTGCCGCGCCCGAGATAGGCCGACGCGTCGTTGGGGTTGGCGGCGATGGCGGCGTTGAAATCGGCGAGCGCCGGGCCGTCCTTGCCGATCTGCCGATAGGCGAGCGCGCGATTGGTGTAGGCGGCGGCGAATTTCGGATCGATCTGGATCGCCAGGGTGAAGTCGTCGATCGCCTTCGGATACGCGCCGCTCTTGGCGTAGGCGATGCCGCGGGTGTTGTAGGCGACCGAATCCTCGGGATGGCGCTCGATGACGTCGCTCAGCGAGGCGATGTTGCCGCCGTTGGCGCCCGCCGCGTCGGCGTCGACCTCGGCGACCCGGCTGGGCGAAGGAGCAAGCGAGCCGAGAGTCTCGCTGCAGGCGGCGAGAGCCAGCGCCGCCAGCGACAGCGCCAGCCACCGCCAGGCCGCCGCGCGAGGGGAGCGCGCCGTCATCCGCATGTTCCCACACCTTCCGCCCGCCGCCCATCGGGCGGACTTCATACCTTGTCGCTCGCCGACCCCATGCGCGAGAAAAGCGGCGAAAATCGAGCGGCCGCGAACGCGCCCGCGTTGCGGCGCAGGCCCCTCACCCGGCGGAGCGCGGCGCCCCCGGCATGAGCTTCGGCTTCATCGGCAGCAGGCCTTCGCGCTGCAACTTCTTGCGCGCCAGCTTGCGAGCGCGGCGCACCGCCTCGGCCTTCTCGCGCGCGCGCTTTTCCGATGGCTTCTCGTAATGCCCGCGAAGCTTCATTTCGCGGAAAATCCCCTCGCGCTGCATCTTCTTCTTGAGCGCTTTGAGGGCCTGATCGACATTGTTGTCGCGGACGAGAACTTGCACGGGCGATCCTGT
>JBEKBD010000153.1:0-4676 GCA_050015575.1 Roseiarcus sp.
CTCTCGCCCTATTTCATCACCAACGCCGAGAAGATGGTCGCCGAGCTCGAGGACGCCTACATCCTCATCCACGAGAAGAAGCTGTCGTCGTTGCAGCCGATGCTGCCCGTGCTCGAGGCGGTGGTGCAGACCGGCAAGCCGCTGGTCATCATCGCCGAGGACATCGAGGGCGAGGCGCTGGCGACGCTGGTCGTCAACAAGCTGCGCGGCGGCTTGAAAGTCGCGGCGGTCAAGGCGCCCGGCTTCGGCGATCGCCGCAAGGCGATGCTGGAAGACATCGCCATCCTCACCGGCGGCCAGATGATCGCCGAGGACCTCGGCATCAAGCTCGAGAACGTCACCCTGCAGATGCTCGGCAAGGCCAAGCGGGTGCGCATCGAGAAGGAGAACACCACGATCATCAACGGCGCCGGCGCGAAGAAGGACATTGAAGGTCGCGTCGCCCAGATCAAGGCGCAGATCGAGGAGACCACCTCGGACTACGACAAGGAGAAGCTGCAGGAGCGCCTGGCCAAGCTCGCCGGCGGCGTCGCGGTGATCCGCGTCGGCGGCGCGACCGAGGTCGAGGTCAAGGAGAAGAAGGACCGCGTCGACGACGCCCTCAACGCCACCCGCGCGGCGGTCGAAGAGGGCATCGTGGCCGGCGGCGGCGTCGCGCTGCTGCGCGCCAAGGCGGCGGTCGCCAAGCTCAAGAGCGAAAACGCCGACGAGCAGGCCGGCATCAACATCGTCCTCAAGGCGCTGGAATCGCCGATCCGCCAGATCGTCGAGAACGCGGGCGACGAAGGCTCGATCGTCGTCGGCAAGATCCTCGACAACGCGTCGCAGACTTACGGCTTCGACGCGCAGACCGAGACCTATGTCGACATGATCGAAGCCGGCATCGTCGATCCGGCGAAGGTCGTGCGCACGGCGCTGCAGGACGCGGCCTCGGTCGCGGGGCTCTTGATCACCACCGAGGCGATGGTCGCCGAAGTGCCCAAGGAGAAGCCGGCGATGCCGATGGGCGGCGGCGGCGGCGGCATGGGCGGCATGGACTTCTGATCGAAGCGCCCGGCCAACGGACAAACGGAAAGGGCGGCCGAGGCCGCCCTTTTTGTCGTCGGGCGCGACCCCGCTCGGGTTTGCGGGGCCAACGCGTCGTGGAGTTCCGTCGCCGGGCTGGCAACTCCGGCCGACAAACGCTCGCAGCCATCGACACAGCGCGCCGCCATAATGCTCTGCTGAAATCGCCATGCGCGTCGATCATCATTGAACAGAAGCCTTCGATGCCTCGCGCCGCCATTCATCCCGGAGAGCGCCTCGCGGAGGAGCTCAAAGAGCTCGGCCTCGCCGCGGCCGAGTTCGCGCGCCAGATCGAGGTTCCCGTCAACCGGATAACCGGCATTCTCAACGGCCATCGCGGCGTCACCGCCGGCGCCGCTTTGCCTCTTGGCCATTGGTTCGGCGCGAGCCCGCAATTCTGGATGAACCTTCAGCGGCTCTACGAACTTCGTCGCGCCGAGGGCCCGCTCGGCCAAATGCTCGCCAAGCTGCCGCGCCGCGAGGACTTTCCACATTCCCCGCGCGAGCGGGCGGCCAAGGCGTCCTGATCCGGCGCCGCTCGCGGGCTCGGCGCGGCGAGGGTCGCGCGACGCCTTTCGTCATGGCCCCGTTCCCCCACGATCGGGTTACCAAGATTTCACCTCCGAGTCCGGACGACGCCCTTCTTTTGCGTCGCCCGGTCTGCTAACGCCGCTTTGAAACTCGACCGCCATCTTCCAGCGAAAGACCCGCCCTCATGCGCACCCTGAGCCTCGCCGTCGCCGCCTTCTCGCTCGCCGCCTTCCTCGTCGGGCTCAGGGAGCCGGACACGATGACGTTCCTCATCGCCGGCGCCGCGGCAGCGAGCGCAATCACGGCGTTCCTGTCGCAACGCCTTTCGACGTTCTTGAAGATTTTCAAGGCCATCTTCGCCGTCGAAACCATCGTCTTCGGCGCTGCTTTTCTGATCGACCGGTTGGGCCTGTGGCCCGCGAACTACGAAGCTTACAGGCTGCCCGACAGCCTGCCGCTCGCGGTCGCGCTGTTCGGCGTGCTGGTCTACGCGATTTCGTTCATTCCGCTGGTCGGCCGGATGATGGCGATCGTCGACCGCTACTTCAACGCCGGCGCGCCGACGCAGACCAAGGTCTGGCCGCTGCCGGCGCTCGCGGTGGCGCAGAACAAGCTCGCCGCGGCGAGCCTCGTCTTTCTCATCGTCATCAATCAGGTCGAAGTGGCGCTCGACGTGCGACTGTCTTACTTTCGCGCCGATTTCACCAACGCGCTGAAGAACGCCGATCAGGGCGAGTTCTGGCGGCAGCTGCTGTTCGTGTTCACCCCCGTCGTCGCCGTGCTGGTCGCCAGCTACACGATCGAATACGTCGTCACCTCGACCTTCGTCATCCGTTGGCGACGATGGCTGACCGCCGATTACACGGCGCGATGGCTGCGCCAAGGGGTGCACTACAAGATGGCGCTCGAAGGCGGGGCCACCGACAACCCGGATCAACGCATCTCGCAGGACATCTACTCGTTCATCGACGGCACCGGCGGCACCGGAGGCGGCGCCGGCCTCTACAATTATTCGGTCGTCGCGCTGCAGAACCTGACCTCGCTGGTCTCCTATGCGATCGTTCTGTGGTCCCTGTCGGCAGGGGTCACGCTGCCCGGCTTGGCGCTGGTCATTCCCGGCCTCCTGTTCTGGGTCGCGCTGGTCTACACCGGCTTGGGGACCGCGGTGACGCACGCGATCGGGCGGTCGCTGACCGGCCTCTATTTCGCCCAGCAGCGTTTCGAGGCGAACTTTCGCTTCGGGCTCGCCCGGGCGCGCGAGTACAGCGAGCAGATCGCTCTTCTCGAAGGCGAATCCTACGAGAACAAAGCCTCCAACGCGCGGTTCGCCGACGTCTTCGGCAATTACATGCGCATCGTGAAAGTGCGCAAATGGCTGACCGCGTTCACCCGCAGCTACGGACAGGCCTCCGTGCTGATCCCTTACGTCGTGGCGGCGCCGTTCTATTTTCTCGGCAAGATCAGCATGGGCGCGCTCAATCAAGTCGGCGCCGCGTTCAACGCGGTCAACGAGGCGATGAATTTCTTCGTCACCTACTATATCGGCCTGGCGGATTTTCGCGCCACCTTCGAACGTTTGGCGACCTTCGACGAGGCGATCGCCCGCGCCGAGAGGAGCGAGGCTGACGCGCCCCACACGCTCGTCGCGCCGATCGCGGCGAGGGATATCGCCATCGACGATCTCTCCCTCGCGCTGCCCGACGGCCGCGCCCTGGCGCACATCGACCATCTCGCCCTCGCCGCCGGCGAGCCGACCTTGGTGGTCGGGCCGTCGGGAGCGGGAAAGTCGACGCTGTTTCGCGCCATCGCCGGCGTCTGGCCGTTCGGCCGCGGCACGATCAGCGAACCGGCCGCCGCGCGCCTGATGCTGCTGCCGCAGCGTCCGTACATCCCCATCGCGCCGCTGCGCGAGGCGCTCGCCTATCCCGCCAGCGCCGAGGCCTATGCCGACGAAACCCTACGCGGCGCCCTGGTCGACGCCGGCCTGCCGGCGCTGACCGACAAGCTCGACGAACGCGACAACTGGCAGATGCGCCTTTCCGGCGGCGAGCAGCAGCGGCTTGCGGTCGCGCGGGCGCTGCTGGCGACGCCCGACTGGCTGTTTCTCGACGAAGCGACCGCCTCGCTCGACGAAGACAGCGAGGCCGCGCTCTATCGCGCCGTCGCGCGCACGCTGCCCAAGACCACCCTCGTCTCGATCGGCCATCGCGCGACGCTCGCCGCGTTCCACAAGCGGCGCATCGCCCTGACGCCGCACATCGGCGGCCCGGCGACGATCACGGGTTGACGCTTCCGCCCGTCAGGCGGGAGAAGACGGCGCAAAGCGCCGGACAAGGGCCTTGCAAGCCCGCGCCGGCGGTCGGCGTCGACGTCTTCGCCCCAACCCTCTCCCCGTGCGCGGGGAGAGCGGGTTACAGCGAGCGAACCAGCCGCAACGCCCCGCGCGGCCCCTTAATCACCAGTTCGCCGTTGACCAGATCCCAGGTCGGCTCCGACATCAAAGCCGAAAGGAACCCGACCTCGATCGCCATCACATCCTTGTCGCATTGCTTCTTGGTCAGGGCGTAAGGGCCCGTCAGCAAGTGCTGATCCTTGATCGGATACATCGTCGCCGACCACGAATTGCAGCCGGTGTAGCCTGAACCGCGCAACGCGCCATCGATCTTCAGGCTGACGTCGAGCGTGGAATCGATCGGTTTGCCGTTGAGTTCGCGCAGCGACCAGGTCTGATCGAGCGGAAAGTTCTTCTGCTGCGGCGGCAACGGCTGCTTCGGCTTGTCGTCTTCGGCGGCGCGCGCCGCGTGCGCGGCGAAGACGGCGCCGAGCGCGATCGCAGCGATCGACGTGACCGCCATCCGCAAGAGAGCGCGTTTCATGTTTCCGTCCTTTTGTTCCCGGGCGAGTGCGAGGGTCCGCGCGGACGATATAACGAGCGGCCGGCCGCCGCGCAACGCCGCCGCGGCGAGCGCCGGCGCCTCCGCCGCCGCGAACGTCGCGCGAAGGCGTTTTTTGCGGCTTCGGCGGCCTCTCGCCTCTTGCGCCGCGCCGAGGCGTCACCAGATTGAGTCCGACGCGGTCCC
>JBEKBD010000154.1:0-4520 GCA_050015575.1 Roseiarcus sp.
TGGCGCTTTCGGCCTCGACGCGCGCCTGCTGGGCGACTTCGATCGCCTCTTGCAATTCGCGCGCTTGCGTATTGCGGAGGGTGACGTCGCGCATGATGCCGGTGAAACACGGGCGCCCGTCGATATCGCGCCACTCGGCGATCGACAGTTCCAGCGGCGCCGTGGAGCCGTCCTTGCGCCTGCCCTCAACCTCGCGCACGGGACCGGAGGTCTTGCGCTCGCCTACGCGGTGAAAGGCCGAGAAGACGCCGTCGCGACCGGCTTGCTCGGCCTCGGGAATGAGCAGCCCGACATCGGCGCCGATGACCTCCGCAGCCGAATAGCCGAAAATCCCTTCGGCGGCCCGGTTGAACGATTGGACCTGACCGAAGCGGTTGACGACGACGATCGCATCGGTCGCGGTGTCGACAATCGCGAGATAACGCTTCGAATTCTCTTTCAGAAGCTTCTCTTTCTCGAATTCGCGGGTCGCGCCGCCTCTGGGCCTCGCCGTGGGCTCGGACGCCAAGGCGGCGACCGCGCGCACGCGCGGCTTGGCCGCCGCCGACCGATCCTTGTGCATGACGCCCTCCCGTCCTGCTGGGCGCGCCCTCTCATCCGCGCCGGGGCGATTCGCCGTGAAACCGCCGCCGAAACTTCGGCTCGAGGCGCAACGCGCCAACAGACGACCAACCGGTCATCGTATATTTTCTGCGCTTAGCTGTACTCTTAGACGCGCGCCGATGTCCGTCAGCGTTTAGTCGCAACCATAGCGACCTGGTCCATGTTCGGCGTCATATGGTCAACTAGATACAAAAAGCAACGTATTGTCTGACGCGATCGATACCGCGCCATCGCCCATTCGATTTTATGCGACAACTCAAACGAATCACTTGACCGAATGTGCGCGATGGAATAACAGATGTCTGCCCGGTAACGGGAAGAGTGGCTTGTTGCGTAGCAACGGCAAACTCAGTCGCGAAGCGAACGTTAGCCAATTTCGAGACAGCTTTTGGAGCCGATGAATTGGCGGGGGGGCCGTGAGCGACAGGTTGCCGGTGCGTCGGCCGTGTGTCGTGAGATCACACAATGTCGATACGCTCGCCTCCGCGCAATCAGCTGCTGGCGTCGCTGTCGCCGCACGACGGTGAAATGCTGCGTCCGCACCTTCGGCTCGTCGAATTGACCGACAGGGCGGTTCTGATCGAGGCGGGCAAGTCGGTCCAGCGGGTGTATTTTCCCCACAGCGGCATCATTTCGCTCGTCGCCAGTTTCGCCAACGGACAATCGGTCGACATGGCGATGATCGGCCGCGACAGCGTCTTTGGCGCCTTAGCCGCGCTCAATGGCTGGATTTCGCGCACCAACGCGATCGTCCGCCTGCCGGGCACCGCATCGGTTCTCGACGCCGATCGCCTGCGCTTCGCCGCTGACGAGAGCGCGCCGTTCCGCGACGCTCTCTTGCTGCACGACGAGGCGCTGTTGGTGCAAGTCGAGCAGTCGGCGGCTTGCAACGCCGTTCACGGCTTGGAAGCCCGGCTGGCCCGGCACCTGCTGCGCATGCGAGACCTTTCGGGCGACGATACGCTGTATGCGACGCAAGAGCTGCTGGCAGAGATGCTCGGCGTCCAGCGCAACAGCGTGTCGATCATCGCCAACGCGTTCCAGCAGGCCAAGCTGATTCACTACCGCAGGGGCACGATCGAGATCGTCAATCTGGAAGGCTTGAAAGCGAGCGCGTGCGAATGCTACCGCGCGGTCGAAACGCACTACCAGCGCTTGTCGCACGGCGACCCCAGGATTTCCGCCCGCTTCGGGCT
Organism: Roseiarcus sp.; assembly: GCA_050015575.1. Classification (GTDB taxonomy): domain Bacteria; phylum Pseudomonadota; class Alphaproteobacteria; order Rhizobiales; family Beijerinckiaceae; genus Roseiarcus. The sequence continues at coordinate 1,800 of JBEKBD010000154.1, forward strand.
GCGAACTTACGCCCCTGACGAATCCCCCGAAGGCGCCGTCACGCCTGCGCCGTCAATTTGGCGGCGCGAGGGACGAGACTGATTTCCTGGCGTCGCGACCGATTGGCGCGCAAACGTGAGCGCGTGGTCGACCCGAGGGCCGCCGCGGCGCGGTAGAGCGCGTGCCGGTCGCGCGCTTTGCCGGGATGCAAGCGATCGCCGCCATCGATCGGCAAGCGAAAAGGCCGCCGAACCGTCGCGGCGGCCCTTTCGTCCATGGCGCCCGCGCCTCCCCGCGTCAATTGGCGACGAGGCGGGCGTCGTAGAGATAGCGGATCAACGGCAGACCCGTTCCCCTCGATCGTTGGTCCAGCAATCACGGTGATCGCGATGATAATCGCGGTGTTCGCCGCCGATGCAGGCGCCGAGAGGCCCAATGTGGGCGCCCAATGCGCATTCGACCGTCTGGACGTCCGGCGTCGAATACCGCGACGCAGGAGCCGGCGCCAGGGCGGCCTGGGCGATCGTAACCGTGGCCAGCATCACGCCGGCGGCGAGCGCGACTCGAGAGCCGCCATTCAAGCGAAATGAAAACATGATTTTTTCCTTTGGGCTTCCATCGCGCGACGCGCGGGAGGACTTGGCTGAAATGCAGTCGTTTCCGGCGCCGCTTTGCGTGGCGCCGAGACAGGCACAATACCGGTTCCAAGCCCAGCCGACAGGATCGGATTCTACCCACTGTCCCGCGTCGATCGGCGATTTCGCGACGGGCCGATCTGAGTATATTCCGACTCTACGGCTGGGGCTTTCCTGCCGCTATCGATTTCGATATCGTCGCGCGCTCGAGAGGATTTCGCGCGGGAATGGAGCCAAAGCGCCGGCGCGGCGCGTTTCGCGGCGCCATATCGAGTTACGGATCTCGCCGCGATCCAGCCGCAGGACGCGCGTCGAATTCGGTCCTGGTCTTCCCCGCCGCATCGACGGCGTCTGCACGGCGTTCGAGAGGGCGCAGATGTGAAAGCGAGCATTGACGCGCCCCTGCCCGACCGGACGGCGCTTTTCCTGGACGTGGACGGCACTTTGCTCGATCTCGCGGCGTCGCCGACGGCCGTGGTCGTCCCCGGCGGCCTGGTCGAACGCATCGCCGGCGTCGAGCAGGCGCTGGGCGGCGCGCTCGCTCTCATCAGCGGACGAACGCTGGGGGAACTCGATCGGCTGTTCCAGCCGCTGCACTTGCGAGCGAGCGGCGTCCATGGCGCCGAAATCCGTTACGATCCAGCGGCGCCCGCCGTCATTGTCGAGGCCGCCGTCGCCTTGCCCGACCGGCTGTGGCGGTCCTTGAACGCGCGCCTGGCGGATTTTCCCGGCGCCTTCGCGGAGAACAAGCGCTTCAGTTTCGCGGTGCACTATCGAGCCGCGCCAAGCCGCGCCGCGGCGTTGCGGGAGGTCTTACAACGGCTCATCGCCGCCGAGGCGATCGCCAACGTGGAAATCATCGACGGGCGCCTCGTGTTCGAAATCAAGGGCCGCGGGTTCGACAAGGGCGCCGCAATCGGTCGATTTCTGGCGCGCGCGCCGTTCGCCGGCCGGGTCCCGATCTTCATCGGCGACGATTGGACCGACGAGGCGGGTTTCGCGGCGGTCCTCCACCGCCGCGGCGCGGCCTATTCCGTCGGCCGCGCGAGGCCGGGCGTCACCGGGGTGTTTTCCGAACCGTCGATGGTCCGCGACTGGCTCGAAAGATTGGCCACGCAAATGGCGCGCCCATGACCGATCAAACGCAAGAGAAGTTTCAAAACCTCGATCTGGCCCTGATCGGCAATTGCCGAGTCGCGGCTCTCGTCGATCGCTGCGCTCGCATCGTTTGGTGGTGCTTCCCGCGTTTCGATTCCGATCCCGTCTTCTCGAGACTGCTGGCGGGCGACGAGGAGAAGGGCTTCTGCGAGGTGGCGCTCGCGGATCTCGTCGATTCCTATGCAAAGTACCTGCGCCACACCGCGGTGGTCGAAACCGTTCTAACCGATGCGCACGGCGCGCAAGTGCGGGTCACGGATTTCGCGCCGCGGTTCGATCGTTTCGAGCGCACTTTCCGGCCGCCGCAGATCATCCGACGCATCGAGCCGCTACGCGGCCTGCCGCGCATTGCAATCAAGGTCAGGCCGACCTTCAACTACGGCCGTCCGGTCGATGAGATCGTCGTCGGTTCGAATCATATCCGCTACCTCGGCGGCGCCGAGGTGATGCGCCTGACCACCGACGCGCCGCTGTCCTACATCACCTCCGAGATCGACTTCGTATTGACCCAACCCGTCAATTTGATTTTCGGACAGGACGATCCCTTCCGCAGCGCGATCGACGTGACCAGTCGCGAATTTCTCGATCGCACCTGCGAGCACTGGATCGAGTGGGTGCGCCATCTCGGCGTTCCCTTCGAATGGCAATCGGCGGTCGTCCGCGCGGCGATCACGCTCAAGCTCTGCAACTACGAGGAAACCGGCGCCATCGTCGCCGCCCATACGACGTCGATTCCCGAAGCGCCGTCGACGGAGCGCACCTGGGACTATCGCTACTGCTGGCTCAGGGACGCCTTTTTCGTCGTCGACGCGCTGAACCGGCTGGGCGTCACCGATACGATGGAATCCTACATCAACTATTTCACCACCATCGCCGCCGCCGGGGTGACGCGCATGCAACCCGTGCACGGCATCGTGCCGTTCAGCTCGCTCGAAGAAAGGGCGGCGC
>JBEKBD010000155.1:0-4383 GCA_050015575.1 Roseiarcus sp.
TCCGTGGCGATGGTCGTCGCGTCGAGCGCGTAGCTCTCGGCGACCTTGTCGGCGATTTCGGCCGGCGTCTCCGCCGCATAGCGGGTCGCGGCGCCGAACTTGCGGTTACGGCAAGCGAACGGCGGCACGATGCGGCGCGTGTCGGCGATGAAGACGCCGACGCCGGGCTTGAGATAATCGAGCCAGCGCAGCCCCTCGGCCCATTCGAGCGCGATCAGGGCGTCCGCTTCGCCTTTGACGATCGTCGGCGACCAAACGCGCTCGCCGAAGCGCACGTGGCTGAAGACGACGCCGCCGCGTTTGGCCATGCCGTGCACTTCGCTCTGCTTGACCTCGAAGCCCTGCTTCTGGCCGATCAGCGCCAGCGTCTTGGAAATCATCAGCACGCCTTGGCCGCCGACGCCGACGATCATGACGTTGCGCGCGGCGGGCGCGGGCCTGTCGGCGAGGGCGGCGACTTCGGCGGGGGAAGGATCGGGGGATAGCGCGTTCATGAGGCGACCGGCTGGATGCAATCGGAGGGACAGACCTGCGCGCACAAGGCGCAGCCGATGCAGGTTCCCTGATCGATCGAAACCTTGTGGCGCCCTTCGTGCCATTCGCCGGACCAGACGATCGAGGGGCAGCCGAGATTCATGCACGACTGGCAGGCGACGCACCCTTCCGGCGCGACCGCGAACGGCGCGCCTCTGATCTTCACCGGATCGAGCACGCACGGGCGCTCGGAGATCACCACCGAGACGCCCTTGTGGACGATCGCCTCGCGCAACGCCTGATACATATGGCCGAGTTCATAAGGGTCGACCCGACGCACCCATTCGACGCCGACGGCGCGGCAGATCGCTTCGTAGTCGACTTTGTGGGTCGGCTCGCCGCGCAACGTGCGCCCGGTGCCCGGATGGTCCTGGCCGCCGGTCATCGCCGTGATCGCGTTGTCGAGAATGACGACGACGATATTGGCCTTGTTGTAGACGGCGTCGATCAGCGGCGCGATTCCCGAATGCAGAAAAGTCGAATCGCCGATCGTCGCCACCACCGGCTTCTTTTCGCCGGCGGCCGCCATGCCGATCGCGTTGGCGATGCTCGCGCCCATGCAGACGGTGGTGTCGATCGAGCGCAGCGGCTCGGCGGCGGCGAGCGTGTAGCAGCCGATGTCGCCCGCCACCCGCGCATCGAGGCCGCGCAAGGCGAGATAGGTCGCGGTGTGCGGGCAACCCGAACACAGCACCGGCGGACGGGCCATCGGCTCGATGTCGAACGACATTGGCGCCGGCGCGGGCTCGGCGACCCCCGCGGCCGCGAGCCCGGCGCGCACCAGTTCGGGCGACAGTTCGCCGAAACGGGGAAAGTACTTCTTGCCTTCCGCGGCGAGGCCCATCGCCCGGATTTCTCTCTCCAGCGCCGGCTCCAGCTCCTCGACCACCAGCAGGCGGTCGACGGACGCCGCGAATTGGCGGATGATCCCTTCGGGCAGCGGATAGGCCGCGCCGAGCTTGAGGATCGAGGCGTCCGGGGCGACCTCCTTGACATAGAGATAGGCGGTCGAGCCGGTGACGATGCCGAAGCGGGAATCGCCCTTCTCCCATCGGTTCAGCGGCGAGGCCTCGAGATAGCGGGCGACCTTGGCCTCGCGCTCGATCAGCTTGGGATGCAGGCGGCGCGCGTTGGCCGGAATGGTCACCGTCTTGGTCGGCGCGGCGATGAAGCCCTTGGCCGCGACGCTCGAGCGCGGACCGACGCGCACGGCGCTGCGGGTGTGCGAAAGGCGGGTCGTCGAGCGCACGATCACCGGCGTGTCGAAGGTCTCGGAGATTTCAAACGCCAGTTTGACGAAGTCGTGGGCCTCCTGAGCGTCGGACGGCTCGAGAACCGGCGCGCCGGCGAAGCGCGCGAACAGGCGGGTGTCCTGCTCGTTCTGCGAGGAGTGAAGACCCGGATCGTCGCACACCACGATGACCAGGCCGGCGTGCGCGCCGATGTAGGAGAGCGACATCAGCGAATCGGCGGCGACGTTGAGACCGACGTGTTTCATCGCCGCGAGCGCGCGTACGCCGGAGAGCGCGGCGCCGAACGCCACGTCGAGCGCCACCTTCTCGTTGGTCGACCATTCCGCGTGGAGGTCGGCGGCGGGATAGCGGCCGAGGGTCTCCAGGATTTCGGTCGACGGGGTGCCCGGATACGCCGCGGCGACGCCGACGCCCGCTTCCCAGGCGCCGCGCGCGATCGCCTCGTTGCCCATCAGCGGCAGGATCTCCGTCGCCGCTTCGGGTTCTACGATCCGCACTCGTTGGTACATCGCGGCCTCGACGCTCCCACGCGCTCAAGTCTTTGCGCCAACTTCTCTTTGCGCCAATTTCACCCCGCCGCGCAATGGGGTTTCGCGCCGCGGCGAACAAAAGACGCCGCACCGCCACGCCTTCCTGCCCGGCGGCGACCGCGCCGGGCCGGAGCGAGGCTGCCCAATTCATCTCCGCCGCCGATTGACATCCATCAAAAACAACCGACGGCGACGCGCTAACGCCAACGATCCGGCCGCGCCCGCCGGCGAAAACGGGCCGCAGGAAGCCCGGGGGGGTCATGACGGAGCATTTCTCACGGCCGAGCGGGCTGGAGCCGATCGAGACGGCTTCGCGCGACGAACTGATCGCGCTGCAGACGACTCGGCTGCAGTGGACGTTGAGCCGCGTCTACGACAATGTTCCCTACTATCGGGCCAAGTTCGAGGCCGCCGGCGTGCATCCCAGCGACCTGAAGAGCCTCGCGGACCTGACCAAATTCCCCTTTACCGCCAAACAGGACCTGCGCGAAAATTATCCCTTCGGCCTCATCGCGACGCCGCGGGAGCAAATTGCGCGGGTTCACGCCTCCTCGGGCACCACCGGGCGTCCGACGGTGGTCGTCTATTCCAAGCGCGATCTCGACATGTGGGCGGACGTGATGGCGCGCTCGATGCGGGCCGCCGGCTGCCGACCCGGCATGATGGTCCACAACGCCTACGGCTATGGCCTGTTCACCGGCGGACTCGGCGCCCATGACGGCGCGGAGCGGCTTGGCTGCACGGTGGTGCCGGTGTCCGGCGGCATGACCGAGCGTCAGGCGCGGCTCATCGCCGACTTCAAGCCCGATATCGTGATGTCGACGCCTTCCTACATGCTGGCCATTCTCGACGAGATGCGCCGCGCCGGCGTCGACCCGCGCGAGTCCAGCTTGAAGATCGGCATATTCGGGGCCGAGCCCTGGACCAACGCCATGCGCCGGGAGCTGGAAAGCGAGCTCGGCATCGACGCGCTCGACATTTACGGCCTGTCGGAAGTGATCGGTCCGGGCGTCGCCAGCGAATGCGTGGAGACCAAGGACGGCCCGACCGTGTGGGAGGACCATTTCTACCCCGAGGTCGTCGATCCCGTGACCGGCGCGCCGCTTCCCGACGGCGAGCATGGCGAACTCGTGCTGACCTCGCTGACCAAGGAGGCGATGCCGATCGTGCGCTACCGCACGCGCGACCTGACGCGCCTGCTGCCGGGAACCGCCCGCACGATGCGCCGAATGGAGAAGATCAGCGGCCGCTCGGACGACATGATCATTTTGCGCGGCGTCAATGTGTTCCCGAGCCAGATCGAGGAGCAGATCCTCAAGTGCCGCGGCCTCGCGCCCCACTATGTCATCGAACTCAGCCGCGACGGCCGGCTCGACACCATGAGCGTCCTGGTCGAGGCGCGCCCCGACGCGCTCGACGCGGCGGCGCGCGCGCAGCAGTCCAAGGAGCTCACCCACCACGTCAAGGCGGTGATCGGCGTGACGGTGCGCGTCAGCGTCGTCGATCCCGGCGCGATCGACCGCTCGCTCGGCAAGGCCAAGCGCGTGCTCGACATGCGGCCGAAGGAGTAGGGAGCGCCTCCCTTCTCCCCGCTGCGCGGGGCGAGGGGGCGCCGGCGCCGCTTCGGTCCCGTGGGGCCTGATTTCAAGAACCTGGGCGCCATTTTCTGTCCGTCCGCCAGGGGGCGAGGCGAGTCGAATGGACGCTCACTCAATGCTATTGACGACTATGTAATGTGTATTGCATCGTCGGCGGCGCCAGCTTGGCAGGGAGCGCGGCCGACCTTATGGAAGCCTCTTGTTTCCGAAGTTTTGACGCCGTCAATGGCGCGCCGCCATTTGTTGGCGGTCTTGGGAGCGGATGACGCGCGCGCGAACGGCGGGCGCGGCGTGAGAGCGGCGCCGATCCTCAGTCGAGGAAGAGACGAGCGATGATGCAGGAGCGTCTTGAAGCGCGGCGACGACGGGAAGGGGCGGCGCTCTTTGTCGCCTTCGCGGCGTGCGTTCCCCTTGCCAACTGGCTGATCAATAACGTCGGCGCGGTCTGCGTTCCGCACGGGCCGTGCC
>JBEKBD010000156.1:0-4247 GCA_050015575.1 Roseiarcus sp.
GCCGGCGTGGATGGTGAAATAATCGACGCCCTGCTCGGCCTGCTCGATCAGCGTGTCCTTGAACACTTCCCAATCGAGCTTGAGCGGATCGCCGTCGACCTTTTCCAGCGCCTGATAGATCGGCACGGTGCCGATCGGCACGGGAGAGTTGCGCACGATCCAGGAGCGGATGTTGTGGATGTTGCGGCCAGTGGAGAGGTCCATCACCGTGTCGGCGCCCCAGCGGATCGCCCAAACCATCTTCTCCACTTCCTCGGCGACGCCGGAGCTGACCGCGCTGTTGCCGATGTTGGCGTTGACCTTGACCAAAAAGTTGCGGCCGATCGCCATCGGCTCGAGCTCGACGTGGTTGATGTTGGCGGGAATGATCGCGCGGCCGCGCGCCACCTCCGAGCGCACGAATTCCGGGGTGACGAAGGCGGGGATCGCGGCGCCAAAGCTCTCGCCGTCGGCGATCCGCGTCTCGGCGTCGGCGACCGCGGCCTCGCGCGCCAGGTTCTCGCGATGGGCGACGTAGATCATTTCTTCGGTGACGATTCCGGCGCGGGCGAATTCGTATTGGGTCGCGAGCCGGCCGGGCTGGCCGGCGCGCAGCGTGCGCTTCGCCGGGCAAAGCGGCGCGAGGCGCTCGGCCGAGACCTCGCCGTTGTCTTGCGGCATGACCGTGCGGCCGGGAATCGCGGCGTAGCCGCGCTTGGCGATCCAGGCTTCGCGCACGGACGGCAGGCCGGCGCCAAGGTCGATGCGCGCGTCGCCTTCGGTGTAGGGGCCGGAGGCGTCATAGACCCGCACCGGCGGCTCGCTCGCGTCGCTGAGCGCGATTTCGCGGAAGGGGATGCGGATGTCGGCGCGGCCTCGGGGCGAAGCGTAGACCTTGCGCGAGCCGCCGATCGGCCCGGTGGTGACGCTGGTCGGCGCCGCGCGCGCGTCGATCTTCGCCTGTTCGTTCATAGGCCGCGCCTCCGCTTCGCCCGGGATGGCGAGAAGGAGCGCGGCCAAACGCCTCGGCGGGCCTCGTCCCTTCGCCGGCATGACCCGGATCAGGTTCCAAGGGTCCGGCGCATTCCGCCGTCTCAGCCCATCGCGGGCGCCCCTCGAGTCAGGCGTCGAATGTGGGACGGAGCAGGCGGCGTGTCAATGAGGGGATTTTGCCGGCTTCGCATTGCGGAATTCGATTGGCTCTCGCGGCTCGCTCCGCCAAGCAGGCCAGGGCCGCATCCGCCTCTCTTGTTCTCCTTCTCCGTGATGCGAACCTGAAGCGTTCGGCTTGCGCTTCGGCCCGGCCTCGTCCTAAAAGCGGCCCATGCGCCGTCTCTTGCTTCTGCGACACGCCAAGGCGACGCCCCACGCGGCGCGCAGCGATTACGAGCGCGCGCTGGTCGAGCGCGGGCGGCGCGACGCCGCTCATATCGCGGCCTTCCTCGCCGAGGCGGGCATGATTCCGGACTTGGTGGTCTTCTCGGGCGCCCTGCGCACGCGGGAAACGGCGGCGATCGTCCTCAAGGCGTGGCCGCAGCGGATCGAAGCGCGCGCGGAGCCCAGCCTCTACGATGCGACGCGCGCCGGCGTCCAGGCGATCGTTCGCGCCCTTCCCGATGCGGCGGCGAGCGTCTTGCTGATCGGCCACAACCCCGGGCTGGCGGATTTGGCCAACGCTCTGGTCGGCGGCGGCGCGACAAGCGACGTCGCGCGCATGGCCGGCAAGTTCCCGACCGCGGGCCTGGCGGCGCTCGAATTCGACTTCGACCGCTGGCGCGACGTCGCGCCCGGTTCGGCGCGACTCGCCCGCTTCGTCACGCCCGACGATCTGAGCGTCGCCAGCGCGTGACGCGATCTTCGCTCGAGGCGGATCGCGCCCTCGCGTCCTCGCCTCACGCCGCCGCCATTTCCCTCAAACCCTTCTCCACCGCGGCCAGCGCCTCGGCCGCCTTGGCGCCGTCGGGGCCGCCGGCCTGGGCCATGTCGGCGCGCCCGCCGCCCCCCTTGCCGCCGAGCGCCGCCGCGCCGAGGCGCACGAGATCGACCGCGTTGAAGCGGGGCGTCAGGTCGCTGGTCACCGCGACCACCAGGCTCGCCTTGCCGTCCTCGCCCGCCGCGACGATCGCCGCGACGCCGGAGCCGACGCTCTGCTTGGCTTCGTCGGCGAGCGACTTCAGGTCCTTCATTTCGACGCCGGAGACCGCGCGGGCGTAAAACTTGACGCCGCCGACGTCGCGCACCGCGTCGCCGCCGCCGGAGGCGCCGCCGCCCATCGCCAGCTTGCGCCGCGCGTCGGCGAGCTCGCGCTCCAGCTTCTTCTTGTCCTCGATCAACGCCTCCAGCCGTTCGGCCGCCTCGCCGGTCGGCGCGCGCAGCAGCGCCGTGAGATCGGCCAAGGCCCGCGAATCTTCGGTCAGGCGCTTGCGCGCGCCCTCGCGCGTCCGGGCCTCGATGCGGCGCACGCCCGCGGCGACCGCGCTCTCGCCGATGATCGAGACGAGGCCGATGTCGCCGGTGCGCGCGACGTGCGTGCCGCCGCACAATTCCACCGAATAGGGGCGCAGGCGTCGGTCGTCGTCCGCGATCGTCCCCATCGAGACGACGCGCACTTCGTCGCCGTATTTCTCGCCGAAGAGGGCCCGGGCGCCCGACTCGCGCGCCTCCTCGAGGCCCATCAGGCGGGTGACCACCGGCTCGTTGGCCAGCACGACGCGATTGGCGATGTCCTCGACCGCGGCGAGCTCTTGCGGCGTGATCGGTTTGGGGTGGGCGATGTCGAAGCGCAGCCGATCGGGCGAGACCAGCGAGCCCTTTTGCGCCACGTGGTCGCCGAGCACCCGGCGCAGCGCTTCATGCAGCAGGTGGGTCGCCGAGTGATTGGCGCGGGTCGCGGCGCGCGCCTCGTGATCGACTTTCAGCTCCAGCGCCATGCCGACCTGCAGGGTCCCCTCCTCCACTTCGACCTCGTGGACGATGAGATCGCCGAGCTTCTTCTTGGTGTCGAGCACCCGCGCACGCAGCCCCGGCGCGACGATCGCGCCGACGTCGCCGACCTGGCCGCCCGACTCGCCGTAGAACGGCGTCTGGTTGAGGACCAGCCAGCCCTTCTGACCGGCGCCGAGCGAGGCGACCTCGGCGCCGTCGCGGATCAGCGCGGCCGCGACGCCCTCGGCGATCTCGGTCTCGTAGCCGAGAAACTCGCTCGCCCCGAGCCGTTCGCGCAACGCGAACCAGACGGCCTCGGTCGCCGCCTCGCCCGAGCCGGCCCACGCCTTGCGCGCCTCGGCGCGTTGGCGCTCCATCGCCGCGGCGAAGCCCTCGACGTCGACGCCCACGCCGCGCGCGCGCAGCGCGTCCTGCGTCAGGTCGAGCGGGAAGCCGTAGGTGTCGTAGAGCTTGAACGCGACTTCCCCGGCGAGCTTGGCGCCGGCCTTCAGGCCGCGGGTCTCCTCTTCGAGGATCGCCAGGCCGCGCGCCAGCGTCGTGCGGAACCGCGTCTCCTCGAGCTTCAGCGTCTCCGTGATCAGCGCTTCGGCGCCGAGCAGCTCGGGATAGGCCGGCCCCATTTCGCGCGTCAGCGCCGGGACGAGACGCCACATCAGCGGCTCGCGCGCGCCGATCAATTGGGCGTGACGCATCGCCCGGCGCATGATCCGGCGCAGCACGTAGCCGCGCCCTTCGTTGGACGGCAGCACGCCGTCGGCGACCAGGAAGGCGGCGGCGCGCAGGTGATCGGCGATGACGCGATGCGAGACCTTGTGCGGCCCGTCGGCGTCGACGCCGCTGGCTTCCGCGCTGGCGCGGATCAGCGCGCGCATCAGGTCGATGTCGTAATTGTCGTGCTTGCCCTGCAACACCGCGGCGACGCGCTCGAGCCCCATGCCGGTGTCGATCGAGGGGCGCGGCAGCGCCACCCGCTCGCCGCCGGGCAGCGTCTCGAATTGCATGAACACCAGATTCCAGATCTCGATGAAGCGGTCGCCGTCCTGCTCGGGCGAGCCGGGCGGGCCGCCGGGAATCTTATCGCCGTGGTCGTAGAAGATTTCCGAACACGGCCCGCAGGGCCCCATGTCGCCCATCGCCCAGAAATTGTCGGAGGTCGCGATGCGGACGATGCGCGAAGCGGGAAGCCCGGCGATGCGCTTCCACAACGCGAAGGCCTCGTCGTCGTCGTGGTAGACGGTGACCCACAGCTTGTCCTTGGCGAGAGCGAATTCCTTGGTCAGCAGCTTCCAGGCGAGCTCGATGGCGAGCGGCTTGAAGTAGTC
>JBEKBD010000157.1:0-4235 GCA_050015575.1 Roseiarcus sp.
CGGCCCCTTGTCGGCGAGCGCTTTGCCGGCGATCCAATTGGCCAGGATCGCCAGAGCGGCGGCGACGAGCGTCGCGATCAGACGGTCGATCAGGACGCCGCTTTCGAGCGGGCGGCCGGCGCTCAGGATCAGAACGATCAACGGCGTCATGACCGCGGAATAGACGAGATAGTTGCGCGCCCGCAGCAGCGGCCTCACGCCCGCCAGCAGGCCGATCCCCAGCGCCAGCGACCAAGCCGGCGGACTGTAGGCGACGAACAGGCTCGCCGCGATCACGCCGAGCGCCGTGCCGAGCGCCCGCTGGGTCGTTTTGACCGGAAGCGCTTCGATCCGTCGCTGCGTCAACAGCGCGACGGTGAGCCCGATCCAATAAAAGTGATGGTCGGGCCAATGCCGCCGCAACGCTTCCGCGACGCCAAGACCCGCCGCCAGCCGCAGCGTGTATTGCCAACCGGAAAGGCCCGCCAGCGACCGCTTCCAGCGCGCGTATTTTTGCGCCGCCGTCGCGCCCGGCGGCGCGACGACGTTCGCGCGCGGATCGTCGCGCCGGAGCGCGCGGGCGAAGGCGCCGAGGACCAGGCTCAGGCACGCCGTCCACAGCGCCCCCGCCATGATCAGAACGACGAGCGCAATCGGCTGCGGCGTCGCATCGGCCACGTTGACGACGATCGCCAGGAACACGATGAAGCGCGTCGTCGCGACCGCCATCGGGCGACTGTAGCCGCCAACGGCCGCCGCGACGGCGGCGAGCGCCATCATCGCCGCGCCCGTCGCCCAATCGCGACCCGAGATCAGCGCCGCGGCGAGCGACGCGACGGCCAGCGGCGCGAGCGCGGCGATCAATTCCGCGATCTGGATTTTCAAAGTCGACCGCGGCGCCAGGCCGCCGAGCGCCAAGCCGCCGACCGACGCGGCCAGCCCCATCGGAAGATTGCCCATCGCCGCGCCGACCGCCACGGGTCCCGCCATGCCGGCGCCGGAGACGAGCGCTTGGACCAGCTCCGTTTCGACCTCGGTCGACCAGCGGAACGCCTCCGCCAAATGCGACTTTGCGTCCTTCATCGCCATCTGGCGCCTTTCCGCCCCGCTTGACCTGAACATAATGATACGCTATGCGTATTATATGGGCGATAGCGATCGGGAATCAATAGCGGCGATCGTCCGCGCCGTTCTGTCGCTGGGGCGACGCCTGCGGGCGGAGCGTCCGCAAGGCGCTCCGGCCCTGTCGGCGATCGCCGTTCTCAGCGCGCTCAATCGACTCGGCCCCACGCCCGCCGCGCGCCTGGCGGCGGAGGAGCGGCTGCAGCCGCAGTCCCTGACGCGGATCGTCGCCGGCCTGGAGCGCCAAGGCTGGATCGCCCGCGCGCGCAACCCTAGGGATCGGCGGGAGATCACCATCGCGCTGACGCCGCACGGGCGAAGCGCGCTCGCCGACGACATGCGCGCGCGGCGCCGCTGGCTGGAACAAGCCCTGGCGGACGCATTGACCGAGGCCGAACGGGCCGCGCTGCTCGCGGCCTCGAAAGCGATGCTCAAGCTCGCCCTCTATCAAGCTCCCGACGGGTCGTAGCGGCCTGCGGTGGCCGGCGCTCGCGCGCGCGCCGTGTGCGCGCATAAGTCATTGTCGAAAAACGACTTCTTGTGATCTTGCGGCATTTATGTTGTCATTCTATAGATTGACTAATATAGAACGCTTCGACAATCTCGGACGCCGTCGTTCCCGCCATCAAAGCGCTCCATTCAACCGGCAGTTACGACCCCGCGCCCGCGGCGGCGCCTTCGAGGATCACCACGGGGAGGAACCCATGGCGCAGCCGAGCGTTACGCCAGCGGCCGAAAACGCCGCCCGGCCCGCCAGCGACTGGGACACCGCGCTCTATCTCAAGTTCGAGGCCGAACGCAGCCAGCCGGCGCGCGATCTGCTCGCGCGCGTCGAGGTGAGCCCGCGCCGCATCGTCGATCTCGGCTGCGGCGCCGCGACCAGCACGCGCCTGCTCGTCGAACGCTTCCCGCAGGCGGAGATCGTCGGCGTCGACAATTCCGAGCCGATGCTCGCCGAGGCGCGCCGCCGCCTGCCCGGCGTGCGCTTCGAGCGCGCGGACATCGCCGCTTGGCGGCCGCGCCAGCGGCCCGACCTCATCTTCGCCAACGCCGCGCTGCAGTGGCTGCCCGATCACGAGACGCTGTTCCCGCGCCTGATGTCCGCTCTCGCCGAGGACGGCGCGCTGGCGGTGCAGATGCCCGACAACCGCCAGGAGCCGAGCCACGCCCTGATGCGTCTGGTCGCCGCCGACGGGCCCTGGGCGGAACGGCTGGTGCCGATCGCCAAGACCCGCGCGGTCATCGCCACCCATCTCGAATATTACGCCTGGCTGAAGCCGCTCAGCGTCGTGCTCGACATCTGGCAGACGACCTACGTTCACCCGATGCCGGGCGTCGGCGCGGTGGTCGACTGGTTCCGCGGCAGCGCGCTGAGGCCCTTCCTCAACCCCCTCGACGAGTGCGAGCGCGAAGACTTCATCGAGCGCTACATGCGCGAACTCGCCGACGCCTATCGCGTCGAACCGGGCGGCGAGCTATTGTTCCTCTATCCCCGCCTGTTCATTCACGCGCGCAAGCGCGGCGCGCGGCGTTGACACGGCGCCGCGCTTGCAAAATCGCTTCTGTCGTGACCAATGAAATTCGCCGTCGCCCTTCCCTCGACCCCGAAGCCGCCATGCGCAAACGCGCGGACATTCTGCTGGTCGAACGCGGGTTCTTCGCCAGCCGCGCCCGGGCGCAACAGGCGATCGCCGCGGGGCTGGTCAGCGCGAACGGCGATCCGGTGCGCAAGGCTTCCGATTCGATCGCGCCGGACGCCGAGATCGTCGCCAGCGCGCCGCACCCCTGGGCCTCGCGCGGCGGGGTGAAGCTCGCCGCGGCGCTCGACGCCTTCGCGCTCGATCCCGCCGGCCTCGCGTGTCTCGACGTCGGCGCCTCGACCGGCGGCTTCACCGATGTGCTGCTGCGCCGCGGCGCGCGCGCGGTTCTCAGCGTCGACGTCGGCCACGGCCAGTTCGCGCCTGAACTCGCCGCCGACCCCAGAGTGACGCTGCGCGAAAGGTTCGACGCGCGCCGCCTGACGAAGGCGATCGTCGGCGTCCGGCCGCAGGCGATCGTCTGCGACGTCAGCTTCATTTCGCAGCGGCTGGTGCTCCCGGCCGTTCTCCCGCTCGCCGATCACGCCGCCTGGCTCGTCAGCCTGGTCAAGCCGCAATTCGAGGCGGGGCGCGAAAACCTCGTCAAGGGCGCCGTCAAGGAACCGGCCGCGCTGGCGGTCGCCTGCGAAGCGGTCATCCGCTGCGTCGAGGGCCTGGGCTGGACGAGCCTCGGCCTGATCCCCTCGCCGCTGCCGGGCGGCGACGGCGCGCGCGAATTCCTGTATGCCGCGCGGCATGAATGAGACGACGCGCTCATTGACGATCCTCGCCCTGAACGAACGCGGCGAAGGCGTCGCCGACGACGGAACGATCGCGCCCGGCGCCCTGCCCGGCGAACGCGCGATCGTCGCCATCGAGGGCGCACGCGCGCGAGTGCTCGAAATCCTCGACCCGAGCCCCGAGCGGGCGGCGCCCGTCTGCGTCTATTTCGGCGATTGCGGCGGCTGCGCCGTCCAACATATGAGCGCGCGGCTGTACGGCGAGTGGAAGCGCCAAAGGCTCCTCGGCGCCCTGAAGCGCGGGCGCGTCGCCGCCGAGGTCGGCGCGTTGGTCGACGCGCACGGCGAAGGTCGGCGGCGCGCGACCTTTCACGCCCGCCTCGGCGAGGACGGCTGCCAGCGCCTCGGCTTCACGCGCGCGCGCGCCCATGAAATCGTGGCCATCGAAGCCTGCCCGCTGTTCAGCCCGGCGATGGCGCGAGCGCTTCTCCCCGCGCGGGCGCTCGCCGCCGATCTCGGCGGCGCGGGCGCGCCGCTCGATATTCAGGCGACGGCGACCCTCGCCGGGCTCGATTTCGATCTGCGCGGCGCGGGGCCGCTCGACGCGGCGGCGCGGCGGAGGCTGGCGGCGACGGCGGAGCGGTTCGATCTGGCGCGCGTCTCCGGCCACGGCGAGCTCGTGATCGAACGCCGCGCGCCGCACGTCGCCTTCGGCCGGGCGCTGGCTGCGCCGCCGCCGGGCGGTTTCTTGCAGGCGACGGAGGCGGGAGAACGCGCGCTGGCCGAGGGCGCTCGAGACGC
Organism: Roseiarcus sp.; assembly: GCA_050015575.1. Classification (GTDB taxonomy): domain Bacteria; phylum Pseudomonadota; class Alphaproteobacteria; order Rhizobiales; family Beijerinckiaceae; genus Roseiarcus. The sequence goes on from JBEKBD010000157.1 coordinate 4,220, forward strand.
GCTGAAGGACACGCGG
>JBEKBD010000158.1:0-3948 GCA_050015575.1 Roseiarcus sp.
AGGCGCTGGGCGAGCGAGGCCTCCATGAACGGATCGAGGTCGCCGTCGAGCACTTCGGCGGGCGTCCCCGAGGTGTGGCCGGTGCGCAGGTCTTTGACCATCTGATAGGGCTGCAGCACGTAGGAGCGGATCTGGTGGCCCCAGCCGATGTCGGTCTTCGAGGCCGCATCGGCGGTCGCCTTGGCGTCGCGTTTTTCCAGCTCCAACTCGTAAATCCGCGCCCGCAGCATGTTCCACGCGGTGGCGCGATTCTTGTGCTGCGAGCGCTCGGCCTGGCACGCCACGACGATGCCGGTCGGCATATGGGTGATGCGCACCGCCGACTCGGTCTTGTTGACGTGCTGCCCGCCGGCGCCCGAAGAGCGATAGGTGTCGATGCGGCAATCGCTCTCGTTGACGTCGACCTGGATGCGGTCGTCGACCACCGGATAGACCCAGACCGAGGCGAAGCTGGTGTGCCGGCGCGCGTTGGCGTCGAAGGGCGAAATGCGCACCAGCCGATGCACGCCCGACTCGGTCTTCAGCCAGCCGTGCGCATTATGGCCCTTGACGAGCAGGGTCGCCGACTTGACGCCGGCTTCTTCGCCCTCCGTCTCCTCGATCACCTCGACATCGAATTTACGCCGCTCGCCCCAGCGAACGTACATTCGCAACAACATGCGCGCCCAGTCGCAGCTTTCGGTGCCCCCGGCCCCCGAATGCACTTCGAGATAGGTGTCGTTGGCGTCTGCTTCGCCCGACAGCAGCGCTTCCATCTGGCGGCGCTCGCCTTCGGCTCTCAGCGCCTTGAGCTGCGCGAGCCCTTCCGCCTCGGTCGCGGCGTCGCCCTCGGCTTCGCCGAGCTCCACCAGCGTCGTTGCGTCGTCGAGGTCGCGTTCGATCTTGGCGAGCGAGCCAAGGCGGTCTTCCAGCATGGTGCGTTCGCGCATCAGCTTCTGCGCGGCCTCCGGATCGCTCCACATCGCCGGGTCTTCGGATTTTGCGTTCAGTTCGGCCAATCGGCGCGTCGCGGCGTCGACGTCAAAGATGCCTCCTCAGCAGTCCCACAGACTGCTTGATCGTTTCGGCCAGTTGTTCGGCTTCGGCGCGCATGAGAAAACTCTTGGGTTGCAGGGGTTCGGATCGCAGGGTTCGGCGTTGACCGACCGCGGTTCAAGATTCGCCGTCGGCGATCGGACGACTCCTCGCTTCTCCCTATTCGCAATCGGCGCGGCGATAAAGCCCTCGTCGCGCACGCGCGACGGCGGCGAGAAACGTCTTGCCGCTATTGACTAATTCTACTAAATAGATAGACATATTCGTTGCGAACGGGAAGCGGCGCCCGATCAAAAAGGAAAGCGCGATGCGGGTCGTCACGTCGTTCAATCCGTCGAAAAGGATCGCGACTCTCGCCCTCGCGGCGGCGATAAGCGCCGCCGGCGCCGCGTCGGCGCACGCGGACGTCACTCTCCTCAACGTGTCGTACGACCCCACGCGCGAGCTCTACAAGGCGATCGACGTCGCTTTCGCCGCGGATTGGAAAGCCAAGACCGGCGAAACGGTGACCATTCAGGCTTCGCACGGCGGCTCGGGCGCGCAGGCGCGCTCGGTGATCGACGGGCTGAACGCCGACGTGGTGACGCTGGCGCTCGCCGCCGACATCGACGCCATCGCCGCCAAGACGGGAAAGATTCCCGCCGACTGGCAGAAGCGGCTGCCAAACAATTCGGCGCCCTACACGTCGACCATCGTCTTCCTGGTCCGCAAGGGCAATCCGAAGGGAATCCACGATTGGGACGACCTCGCCAAGCCGGGAGTCAGCGTCATCACGCCCAATCCCAAGACCTCGGGCGGCGCTCGTTGGAACTATCTCGCCGCTTGGGGCTACGGCCTGAAGAAATTCAGCGGCGACGAAGCCAAGACCAAGGATCTCGTCGCGGCAATCTACAAAAACGCGCCCGTTCTCGACGCCGGCGCGCGCGGCTCGACCATCACCTTCGCCCAGCGCGGCCTCGGCGACGTATTGATCGCCTGGGAAAACGACGCCTTCCTCGCCTTCGAGGAGTTCGGCAAGGACCAATTCGAGATCGTCGCGCCCTCGCTGTCGATCCGCGCCGAGCCGCCGGTGTCGATCGTCGACGGCAACGTCGACGCCAAGGGCACGCGAAAGGTCGCCGAAGCTTATTTGCAGTTCCTCTACACTCCGGCGGCGCAGGCGATCATCGCCAAGAACTTTTTCCGCCCGGCGTATCCCGAATTCGCGGACAAGAGCGATGTCGCGCGCTTTCCCAAACTCGAGCTGATCGACGTCGAGACCAGCTTCGGCGGTTGGAAGAAGGCGCAGGCGATTCACTTCGCCGACGGCGGCGTATTCGATCAGATCCAACAAGCGGGGCAGTGAGCGTGGCCGATTCGGCGCTCAGCATCGCGTCGCTCAAGAAGCCCAGCGCGCTGCCGGGCTTCGGTTTGGCGCTCGGCTGCGCGCTCATCTATCTTGCGCTGATCGTGCTGTTGCCGCTCGGCGCCCTGATCGCCAAGGCCTCGACGCTTGGCGCCGGTGGGATTTGCGCGATCGCGATGCAGCCGCGCGTACTGGCCGCCTTGAAGACGTCCTTCGGCATTTCGCTTTGCGCCGCGATGATCGATGTCTTCTTTGGCGCGATCGTCGCCTGGACGTTGACCCGCTACCGCTTTCCCGGCCGCAGGTTCTTCGACGCGATCGTCGATTTGCCGTTCGCCTTGCCAACCGCCGTGGCGGGCGTCGCCCTCGCGACGCTCTATGCGCCCAACGGCTGGCTGGGCGCGCCCTTGGCCAAGCTCGGCGTCAAGATTGCTTTCACGCGCTGGGGCATTCTCGTCGCGCTGGCGTTCGTCGGCCTGCCTTTCGTTGTGCGCACCGTCCAACCGCTGATCGAAGAACTGGAAATCGAGCTTGAGGAAGCCTCGGCGACGTTGGGCGCGACGCGCCTGCAGACGCTGCGGCGCGTCCTGCTGCCTTTGCTGACCCCGGCCCTGCTCACCGGTCTGGCGCTCGCATTCGCGCGCGGCGTCGGCGAATACGGCTCGGTGATCTTCATCGCCGGCAATCTCGCCTATGTCTCGGAGATCGCGCCGCTGCTCGTCGTCATCAAGCTCGAGGAATACGACATTGCGGGCGCTACCGGCGTCGCCGCGATCCTGCTCGCCGTCTCCTTCCTCATATTGCTGACGATCAACCTGCTCCAGGCTTGGAGCCGCAGGAGGCTTGGCGATGTCTGAGCTTCGAGCCGCGGCAAGCTCGGCGATCTTCGAGGCCGGCGTCCCGACGGTGCTGTTGAGTCCGCGCGAGGCCGCCAACGAGTCGGCCGGCGCCCGCCGCCTGCTGATCGCGACGGCGATCGGCTTCCTCGCCCTGTTCCTGCTCCTGCCGCTGGCGATCGTCTTCGCCGCGGCCTTCTCGCGCGGCGCCGCGGCCTATGTCGCGACATTCTTCGACCCCGACGCGCGTTCCGCGATCGCGCTCACCCTGACGGTGGCGGCGATCGTCGTGCCGATCAACGCGGCGTTCGGCGTCGCTGCGGCCTGGGCGGTCGCCAAGTTCGACTTCGTCGGCAAGAACCTGCTGATCACGCTGATCGACCTGCCGTTGTCGGTGTCGCCGGTGGTCGCGGGTCTGGTCTTCATCCTCGTCTTCGGCGCTCAAGGGCTGCTCGGACCTTGGGCGGCGGCGCACAGGCTGCATGTCATTTTCGCGCTGCCGGGCGTCGCGCTGGCGACTCTGTTCGTCACCTTCCCCTTCGTCGCGCGCGAGCTCATTCCCTTAATGCAGCAGCAGGGCTCGGCGGCGGAGGAGACGGCGCTGACGCTCGGCGCGAGCGGCTGGAAGGCGTTCCTCACCGTGACCTTGCCGAACGTGCGATGGGCGCTGCTCTACGGCGTGCTGCTGTGCAACGCGCGCGCGATGGGCGAGTTCGGCGCCGTGTCGGTGGT
>JBEKBD010000159.1:0-3932 GCA_050015575.1 Roseiarcus sp.
GATGATCGCGCCGGCGCTGACGAAGGAGCCGGATTGGCGAACCAGCAGCTCCAGGAAGGACGGCGCCTCGACCGGCGCCAGGTCGCGCCCGGCGTCGGCGAAGTCGACGACGGCGATCTTGACCGTGTCGCCCCGCTCCTTGCGCAACCCCGCCGCCGTGGCGACGAGTTGCTCGATTTCCTTGATTTGCTTGTCCATGGCGTCCGGCGCCGGCTTGTCGCCCAGCGAGGCGGCGAGCGCCGCCCGGTTGACGAGAACCGCGACCGACAGCCCTTCGATGACGAAGCCGGCGCTCGTCGTGACGATCGACTTCGAGGAGATTTCGTAGTTCGTTAGTTCCTCTTTCTTGTCGGTGGCGTCGTTCGACTGCTTGGTTTCGGTTGCCGTCGTCTTGTCCTTGGGCTGGTTCGCTTCGACCCCGACGGGCGCTTGACCGGCGGCGTTCTGGGAATTCTGACGCTCCTTGACCACCCGCGTCGAACGCTCGGCGCGCGAATCGGGGTTGTAGATGGTCTCGTTGGTTTGCGTCTTGTCGGCGTTGAGCCGCGCGGCGACGCTGACCTGGAAATTGTGCAGGCTCAGGTACGGCGCCAGCGTCGCGGCGATCTTTTCGCGGATTTCCTGCGTGACGTCCTTTTCCAGCCCGATCAGGTTGTCCGGCGACTTTTCGATCGAATCGGGACCGCTGGCGAGCAGCCGGCCGTCGACGTTGAGCACCGTCACTTCGTCGCTCTTCATATTGGGGATCGCGGCCGCCACGAGATGGCGGATGGCTTGCCCCACCGTGCGGTCGTCGCCGCCGTCGGTGCGAATGATCACCGAGGCGGACGGGGGCTGACGCTCGCGACGGAACGAGCCTTCGTCGCTCATGACGATATGGACGCGCGCGGCCTTGACGCCGCGCATCATCTGGATCGTGCGCGCCAGCTCGCCTTCCATCGCGCGCACGCGCGTCACCTCCTGCATGAAAGAGGTCAGGCCGAGCGAGCCGAGCTTGTCGTAGAGTTCGTTGCCGACGCTGCCGCTGTGCGGCAGCCCCTTCTCCGCCAACGTCATGCGTGCGAACGCGGCCTGGCCGGCCGGAACCACGACGGTGGCGCCGTCGGCCGAAACATCGAAGGCGATCCCCGCTTCCTTGAGCGCCGACCCGATGCCGACCACGTCGTCCCGATCCAGGCCGGAATAGAGCGTCTCCATGGTCGGGCGGCTCAGATAATAGCCGCTGAAGCCGGTCGCCGCGAACACGGTCACCCCGATCACGGCGAGCGCCGTCAGGCGCTTCGCGCCGAGCGCGAGCAGATTCGCCCAAAGTCGCTGGGCTTGCGCCAATGCGTTGTTCATTTCACCAGCGCCTGCGCCCCATTGAACAAACTCGCGGCGAGCCGCCGGCCGCGCCCCCGCGGCGGCCGCCCTGTCGCCTGGCGCCAGTGTTGACGCCGGAGCTTGCGCGGACATTGCGTTCGCGAGCCGTCGGGTCCGCTCAGCGCGCCACGGCGAAGGCAGGGATCGGATTTGCCCGGAAAACGCGTCCCGCGACGAACCGAGAGCCGACCGCGATTCCGGCGAAAAAGCGGCGATTCTAGGGGCGAATCCGGGCCCCGGTCGCCGTCTCGTCCGGCCGATTCGCCCGGAATTCCGCGAACTCCTCGCGCACTCGGTCAATATTTACGCATTTTTAACCAGTCTCAGGCAGGCTTCGCTGGACTACGCTGCTTCCGGCCGCGCTTTGCGGCGGTCGGCCTCGGCTCCACACGACGATTAAGCTCGGCGAACCGGGCTTAAAGGCATAAGGCCGCTTCGTCGTCTCGGTGCAAATCCGAAATGTCACACGCGTTTTCGTGATCTTACGGACAGGAGCACCCTCATGAGTTCAATTCTCACCAATTCCTCGGCGCTGAGCGCGCTGCAGGCGTTGCAGCAGACGCAGCAAGAGATGACGCAGACCGAGAACCAGGTTTCGACCGGCCTGGCGGTCTCCACCGCGGCCGACAACGCGTCCTATTGGTCGATCGCGACGCAGCTCAGTTCCGACAACGGCGTCGTCACCGCCGCCAATTCGGCGCTGTCGGAGAGCCAATCCGTGCTCGACACCGCCTCGTCGGCGATCAGTTCGATCATCACCACGATCAACTCGATCGAGACCGCGCTCACCCAGGCGGAGGAGCCGAGCGCCGACATCAGCAATATCAATACGACGCTCGCTTCGCTCGGCAAGCAACTGACCGACGCGGTCAACGGCGCTTCGTTCAACGGCCTCAACCTCCTCAACGGCTCGCAGGCGGCGGCGCTGAATTTCGTCGCCGGTTTCAACGCCAGCACGACGGGCGGGTCGTTCAACACGATCAGTTTCACCGCCCAGGCGCTGACGGGCACCGCCGGCACAGCCACGACGACGCAGGAACCGGCCGTCACCGACGCGACGACGATCAACAACCTCATCAACCTGGCGGACAACACCGCGACGGTGACGACGCCCAGCTACGGCGTCGACCAAATCACCAACGCCGGCGCGACCGCCAACACGATCACGGTCGCCTCGAAGAGCCTCTCCGGCGTGACCACGACGACGACCTACAGCATACTCGACACCGACGGCAACGCCGCGACCGAGGCCCAATACACCGCGGCCGGCGGGACGACCAGCGGGTATACGCTCGCGGTGACGCAGCAAACGACCACGGCCGGCGGCCTTCTTACTCAGAACGGCGTCGACCTGACCAACCTGACGACGTCATCGACCACCGCGGCCACTCAGCTGACCGCGGTCGAGGCGGCGTTGACCGCGGTGACCAATTACTCCGCGCTGATCGGCGCGACCCAGGATCGCATGACCTCCGCCTCGACGTTCAACTCCGCGCTGGAGACCGACTACACCAACGGCGTCGGCAGTCTCGTGGACGCGAACATGAACACCGCCTCCACGCGTTTGCAGGCCCTGCAGACGCAGGAGCAGCTCGGCATTCAGTCGCTGTCGATCGCCAACCAGAACTCCCAGCTCCTCCTGAAGCTGTTCAGCAACGCTTGAGCTGAGAGGCTAACCGCGTCGTCGGCGAACAGCCGGCGACGCCGCGGTCCCGCCCGGTTCCGCGGCGTTCGAACGAAAGTCCCCTCTCAAAGCGAGCGGACGCGCCGAAATCGACGAACCAGGACGACGAAGCGATTCGTCGTCCGGGCTCGCACGGTCGGCCAGCGCCGAGCGCGCGCCTAAACGAGAGCCGCGCGCTTTCCTCGCAGTGGATGATTCCCAACGTCCGCGGATTTCTCCGCGGCGGCGAGGCGACGCACGCTCGGCGGCCCGGCTCTTGCGCCGGGCCTGCGTCAAGGGCGTCGAAGATCACCCCCGTTGGGGAATCAGGCCATGAAATTCGCCCTGTGGAAAGAATGGCCGAGGCCGGCGGCGATCGCGAGTTCGCTCGCGCTCGGGGCGTTGGACGGTTCGCACACGGCTCTGGCGGCGAAGCATCGAATCCCGCGGTCGGCCGACCCAATCCTGCTCGGGTCGCCGGCGCGCGGGATCGGCCGCGCTTCGACCCGCCGTCGCCCGGCGAAGCGGGCGAACCCTTCTTGCCGCCGAACTCGGCTTACGCCGTCGAGGACGGGTCATGGCGCGACGATGCGAGAATCGTCGCCCATGTGTCCGGCCCGTCTTCGCGGCGTTCGGCGGCGGCTCCCAAGAACCTTGGGGCCGCCGCCGCCTTCCTCGGCGCGATTGAGCGCTCTTGCTATAGCAGGGTGCGGCAAAAGCGCGCATTCGCGAAGGCGGTCTCGATCGCGCGGCGACGCGCCCACGCCGAAGATGCGGCGCTCGCGTCGTCCGTCCGAATCGAGGCCGCCGCCGAGGCCCGCGTCCGGCGCGGCCCAACGACCGGAAGCGCCGATCAGCGCTTTTCGATGCAATAGCCGAGATAGCGCTTCGAATCGATCGGGTCGAA
>JBEKBD010000160.1:0-3864 GCA_050015575.1 Roseiarcus sp.
GCTTCGTCAACCGTGGGCGGGGCGCTGAATTCCCGCCGCGGCGCCGCGTCGGCGGCTGGACACAAGAAAACGCCCGCCGGCGGAGGAACCGGCGGGCGTTGGCCGAGTCGGGCTTGGCCCGACGCGGCGCGGACGCGACTCGGTGGGAGGAGCCGGCGCGTCCAAACCTATCGGGGAAGCTCTCCGCTGACGACGGTGTAAATGTCGCGGCGGCGGATTCCGATGTCCGCCAGTTCCCGGTCGGTCATCTGCTCGAGTTCGCGCACGGCTTCGCGAAACCGGCGCCACGCGCCCCACTTTTCGGCGATGATCTTGAGCGAGGTCATAGGAGCCTCCATTTCTGAACCCTTGCGGCCGCGCCCGAAGACGATCGATCCGGCCTGTGCGGTGCAACATACGAAGGTTGGCGCGGTCGGAAAAGGGCGAATGTCGCTATCCAGCTATGCATATTGCGCATAGACTTTTCGGCGAATGTTCATCATGTGTTCTGCCGGTGGCGAAGTCTGTCAGGCCCGCGCCGCCGCGCAAGGGGCGAAGACTATGGCCACATTCTGACTTTTCGCGGTCGGCGCGCAACGCCAACGAGCCGCGGTGAACGCCGACGCCGGCCGATTCGGAAATAAATGCATCCGTTTTAGCAATGTGACATATTCATGGCTGTTGTGGTGCGGCGCCGCAATCCTGGCCCGCCGGCGCCACGCTTGCGGGCAACGACGAGCGCGCGGAAGAGCGCGCTCGCGCCCGCGTCGTCGAAAGAATTTGGCCTCTTTTTGAACTTCGCGCGCCTGCGCGGACGCATTTAACGGTTCGCGGCGCTTGATTTTGCCGTCTGAAGCGGCGACATCCGGTAAGGCGCGCGCCTTTTGGCGGCGCAGGATCGAGGGGAAGGCGGAAATGGAAAACTTGATCGCCCGCGTCGCGGCGGCGGCCGAGACAACGCCCGAAACGGCTCGTCGGGCCGTCGCCCTGGTGCTCGATTTCGTCAAGCGCGAGGCGCCGGCGGACGCGGTCGACGCCTTGCTCGCCGAGGCCCCCGAACTCAACGCGATCGTCGCCTCCGCCGCTTCGACGGGCGGCGAGGGGATGGGCCCGACGCTCAAGGGCCTGATGGGGACCGGCGCGGGCGCGATGGGCGGCGGCGGGCTGATCGCGCTCGGCGGCGATCTGATGGCGCTCGGCTTGGACATGGCCCAAATCCACGCGGCGGGCAGGGTCGTGATCGATTACGCGCGCAAGACGGCGGGCGACGACGTTCTCGGTGAAATTTCGGCGGCGATTCCCGGGCTGGCGCAATTGGTTTGATCGGTGGCCGGCGTGACGGAGTTTTCAGGCGCGCGCGCGCCGTTCAGCGAAGCCGATTGGCGCAAAGCCGCCGAGGCCTCGCTCAAGGGGCGCGCCTTCGACAGCCTCGTCTCGCGAACCTCCGACGCCATCGCGCTGCAACCGCTCTATTCCCGCCGTGAGGGTCCGCGCGCGTCGCGCGGGGACGGCGGCGCCTGGCGCGCGCTGGCGCGCCTCGACCATCCCGACGCGGCGGCGGCGAACGAACAGGCGCTCGACGATCTCGCCGGCGGCGCCGACGGGCTGCAGGTCGTCTTCGCCGGCGCGGTCGGGGCCTATGGCTTCGGCCTCGCCAAATTCGATTCGGCGACGTTGCACCGCGCCTTCGACGGCGTGCGGTTCGACGGCCGCCGCCGGTTCGAACTCGATCTCGGGCCCGAAGCCGAGGGCCAGGCGACCGGCTTCGCCGGCCTCGTCGAACGCAGCGGCGCCGATCCGGCGGCGCTCGATCTCGCGTTCGGCCTCGACCCGATCGGCGCGCTGGCGCGCAGCGGGCGCACGGCGCGCGCTTGGCGGGACGAAGCGCCGGCGCTCGCCAGGCTCGCGACGACTCTCAGGGGCAGGGGATTCGCCGGCCCATTCGTCGCCGCCGACGCGCGCTGCGTTCACGCCGCCGGTGGCGCGCCGGCGCAGGAGCTCGCCTTCGCCCTCGCTGCGGCGCTCGCCTATCTGCGCGCGCTCGGCGACCACGGCCTGGCGCTCGACGAGGCGCGGGCGACGGTCGCGTTTCGCCTGACTGCGGACGCCGACCAGTTCGTCGCCTTGGCGAAATTTCGCGCGCTGCGCCTTCTTTGGGCGCGCGTCGGCGAGGTCTGCGGCCTCGCGCCACGACCAGCGCGCATTCACGCCGAAAGCGCCTGGCGCAACTTGAGCGCGCGCGACCCGTACGTCAACGTGATGCGCGGCGCGAGCGCGGCTTTCGCGGCCGGCCTCGGCGGCGCCGACAGCGTCGCCGTGCTGCCCCACACCCAGGCGCTCGGCCTGCCCGACGCGCTCGCCCGCAGGCTCGCCCGCAACGCGCAGCTCATTCTGTTGGAGGAATCGCATCTCGGCTTCGTCGCCGATCCCGCCGCCGGCGCCGGCGCGTTCGAGGCGCTGACGACAGAATTGTGCGAGAAAGCGTGGGGGCTGTTCCAGGGCTTGGAAGGCGAGGGCGGGCTGCCGCGCGCGCTGGCTTCCGGCCGATTTCAGCGCGCGGTCGCCGAGGCGGCGGACCAACTCGCGCGCGACGCGGCGCGGCTGAGAGCGCCAATGACCGGCGTCAGCGCCCATCCCGATCTCCAGGAGGCGAAGGGCGGGGTTCTGCCGGCGACGCCGCCCGCCTTCGCCTTCGCCGGCGAAACGACGGCGGCGGCGATGACGCCGATGCGGATCGCCGCGCCGTTCGAGCGGCTGCGCGACGCCGCGGACGCCGCGAAGGCGCGCGACGGGGCGCGGCCGAGGGTCGTTCTCGTCGCCGTGGGCGCGCCCGCCGCGCACGGCCGACGCGTCGGCTTCGCGCGCGACCTATTCGCCGCGGGCGGGATCGAGGCGCGAGTCGAGGCCGGCGTCGCCGACGCGGGCGAGGCGGCCGCCCGCTTCGCTGCGAGCGGCGCGGCGATGGCCTGCCTCTGCGGAAGCGACGAAGCCTACGGCGAATGCGCGGAAGGCTTCGCCATCGCCCTGAAGAAGGCCGGCGCGCGGCATCTCGTGTTGGCGGGCAAGGCGGGGGCGAACGAAGCGGCGTGGCGCGCCGCGGGCGTCGACGACTTCATCTTCGCCGGCGGCGACGCGCTCGCCGCGCTGCAACGGAGTTTTCGTCGGCTGGGCGTAACGGCGTAGGACGCGCTCGAAGGATTGGTCGATGGACTCGGTTCCCAATTTTGCTTCGATCGCCTTTTCGGCGCCGCCAACCCCGACCCCCGCCGCGCCGCGTCACTGGCTCACTCCCGAGGGAATCGAGGTCAAGTCGCGCTACGACGCGGACGATTGGCGGGGTCTCGATTTTCTCGACGGCTGGCCGGGGCTGCCGCCATTCTTACGCGGCCCCTATCCGACGATGTACGTCAACCAGCCGTGGACGGTGCGCCAATACGCCGGCTTCTCCACCGCCGAGGAGTCGAACGCCTTCTATCGCGCCAATCTCGCGGCGGGGCAGAAGGGGCTGTCGGTCGCCTTCGATCTCGCCACCCATCGCGGCTACGATTCCGACCATCCGCGCGTCGCCGGCGACGTCGGCATGGCGGGCGTCGCGATCGACTCGATCTACGACATGCGCACGCTGTTCCAAGGGATTCCGCTCGACTCGATGAGCGTGTCGATGACGATGAACGGCGCGGTGCTGCCGGTGCTGGCGCTCTACATCGTCGCCGCCGAGGAACAGGGCGCGCCGATGGCGGCGCTGTCGGGCACCATCCAGAACGACATCCTCAAAGAATTCATGGTGCGCAACACCTACATCTATCCCCCGGGCGCCTCGATGCGCATCGTCGCCGACATTCTCGCCTTCACGGCGAAGGCCATGCCGAAGTTCAACTCGATCTC
>JBEKBD010000161.1:0-3823 GCA_050015575.1 Roseiarcus sp.
ACGACGCCCGACGACAGCGCCCGCGAAGAGCGGGTGCGGATGACAAAGCTGCGTCAGACCATCGCACGCCGACTCAAGGACGCACAGAACACCGCGGCGATGCTGACGACCTTCAACGAGGTCGACATGACCGAGGTGATGGGCATGCGCGCCCGCTACAAGGACGCCTTCGAGAAGAAGCACGGCGCCAAGCTCGGGTTCATGGGATTCTTCGTCAAGGCGTGCGTGCAGGCGCTGAAGGAAATCCCGGCGGTCAACGCCGAGATCGACGGCGCGGACCTGGTCTACAAGAATTACTACCACCTCGGCGTCGCGGTCGGCACCGACAAGGGGCTGGTCGTTCCCGTGGTGCGCGACGCCGACCGGCTGTCGATCGCCGCAATCGAAAAGGCGATCGCCGATCTCGCCGCGCGGGCGCGCGACGGCATGTTGAAGATTGAAGAAATGCAGGGGGGAACCTTCACCATCACCAACGGCGGCGTCTACGGCTCGCTGATGTCGACGCCCATTCTCAACGCGCCGCAATCCGGCATTCTCGGCATGCACAAAATCCAGGAGCGGCCGGTGGCGATCGGCGGCAAGATCGAAATCCGCCCGATGATGTATCTCGCGCTGAGCTACGACCACCGCGTCGTCGACGGCAAGGAGGCGGTGACGTTCCTGGTGCGGGTCAAAGAGGCGCTGGAGGACCCGGCGCGACTGGTGCTCGACCTCTAGCGGGTCGGGCGAACAAGACGGGAGGAGACAATGAGCGAACTTCTTTGCCTCGAACTGAGCGTCGTTCTGTGGTTCGTCTACCTGTTCACCCAGATTCTGACGACGCGCGCCGAGTTCGGCGACGCATGGCTGTTCACCCCACGCGACGAACTTCCCGCGGCCAAGGGGCTCGCTTGCGGCCGCGCCAAGCGAGCGCTCGCCAATTACATCGAGAATTTCGTTCCCTTCGTCGCCGTCGACCTCGCGCTGATCGCCACGCAGCATACCGGCGGCCTCGGCGCGACGGTGTGGGTGGTCGCGCGGCTGTTGTATCTGCCGGCCTATGTGCTCGGCTGGATTTACGTGCGCACGGCGCTGTGGGGGATCGGCCTTGTCGGCCTGCTGATGATGCTTGTTCGGCTGGCGGGCGCCTGATCGATACAGAAAGAAAGCGAGCGGGCGAATGGCATACGATGTTGTGGTGATCGGCGCCGGCCCTGGCGGCTACGTCTGTGCGATTCGCGCGGCGCAACTCGGCATGAAGGTCGCCGTCGTCGAGAAGCGCGCGACGCTCGGGGGCACGTGCCTCAACGTCGGCTGCATTCCCTCCAAGGCGCTGCTCTACGCCTCGGAAATGTTCGCGGAGGCCGCCCACGGGTTGGCGCCGCTCGGCGTCGTCGTGGCCAAACCCAAGCTCGATCTCGCGGCGATGATGAAGCACAAGGACGACGCCGTCGCCGCCAACGTCGCCGGCGTGGCGTTCCTGTTCAAGAAGAACAAGATCGATTGGGTCGCCGGCGAAGGCCGCCTCGCCGCGCCCGGCAAAGTCGTCGTCAAGGGCGCCGACGGCACGGAGCAGACGCTCAAGGCGAAGGCGATCGTCATCGCCACCGGCTCGGAGGTCGCGCGCCTGCCCGGCGTCGAGATCGACGAAAAGACGATTGTTTCCTCCACCGGCGCGCTGGCGCTCGCCAAGCCGCCGAAGAAGTTGATCGTCGTCGGCGCCGGCGTCATCGGGCTGGAACTCGGCTCGGTGTGGCGGCGGCTCGGCGCCGAAGTGACGGTGGTCGAATTCCTCGACCGCATTTTGCCGGGCATCGACGGCGAGGTCGCCGCGCAGTTTCAGCGTATGCTGGAGAAGCAGGGCTTCGCGTTTCACCTCGCCCACAAGGTCGTGCAAGTCGAAGCGTCCGCCGCGGGCGCCAAGGCGACGATCGAGCCCGTCGCTGGCGGCAAGGCGAAGACGCTCGAAGCCGACGTCGTGCTGGTCGCGATCGGACGGCGCCCCTTTACGCAAGGGCTCGGCCTCGAGGCGCTCGGCGCAGCGATGGAGCGCGGGCAGGTCGTCATCGACAGCCGCTTCGCGACCAACGTTCCCGGCCTTTACGCGATCGGCGACGTCGTGCGCGGGCCGATGCTCGCCCACAAGGCCGAGGACGAAGGCGTCGCGCTGGCCGAAATCCTGGCGGGGCAGGCGGGCCACGTCAATTACGACGTGATCCCCGTCGTCGTCTATGCGAGCCCGGAAATCGCCAGCGTCGGCAGAAGCGAGGAAGAGGTGAAGGCGGCCGGCGTCGCCTACGCCGTCGGCAAGTTCCCCTTTGCCGCCAACGGCCGCGCCCGCGCGATGCGGCATGGCGAAGGATTCGTCAAGGTGCTCGCCGACGCGGCGACGGACCGCGTGCTCGGCGTGCACATCGTCGGCTTCGGGGCCGGCGAAATGATCCACGAGGCGGCGGTGCTGATGGAGTTCGGCGGCGCGGCGGAAGACCTCGCGCGCACCTGCCACGCTCATCCAACGATGTCGGAAGCGGTGAAGGAGGCGGCGCTAGCGGTGGCGAAGCGGGCGATTCATGTGTGACGTCTGACGCCATCGCATTTGCGACCGAAGTCGCGACGTGAAGGAGAATGGCGCATGGCTTGGTTCGGCGCAGACCCGGGCGGTGCCGAGGCGTTCGGCGTCGCGCTGCTGCGGCCTGACGGCAAATTCGAAGGCGCGGTCGTTTCCTGCGCGGACGGCGCGTTCAAATGGCTGGAGGAAAGGACTGACTCGGTCGACGCCGCTGGGATCGACGCTCCATTATGGTGGTCGTCGGGAGCAAACGGCGAACGACAGGCGGATCAGCGTCTTCGCGCGATCCTCACGAGCGTGAACGCGAAGCATGTCGGCGGAACGGTTCAGTCGGCAAACAGCCTCAGGGGCGCGGTCCTCATTCAGGGCGCGATGCTTGCAACGCGGCTGCGAGACAAGTTTCCGAAACTTCCGCTCACCGAAGCACACCCGAAGGCGCTGCTCAAAGCTCTTTGGCCCGACCTGTCAAAGAGCGGTCCACCTTGGGAGAAAATCGCTAAGCGCTTCCAACTTGAAGGGCCGGAGCCAGACGACGACGAACGAAAGGACAAACGCGACGCGCTGCTCGCCGCCGTCGCCGCGCGCGAAGGATATCAACGCAAGTGGTCTTGCAATCTGGCGACGGAACGTTCGCACTCCGAGCAAGACCCGGCGTCGGTTCCATGGGGACCTGTCTCCTACTGGTGGCCAAGCAACTGAGGCGGCGAAAAGGATCGCGAAGCGTTGCGTACACGCAGCTGTTGGCGCGATGGCGGCGGCGCGCTATTTTGTTTCTGGTCAAACTTCGCGAGAGACGCCATGCCGCTGACCCGCGCCTTCAAGTCGGGCGACAGTCAGGCCGTGCTCATACCGGCCGAACTGGCTTATGAAGACACGAGCGTCGATCTGACGATTTCGCGATACGGCGACACGATCGTGATCCAGCCCGCGCATCCCAGCTTGCCGGAAATGGTCGCCAAGCTGCGCGCGATGCCCAAGCCGCCGAGCGTCGAAGTCCGCGAGCCGATCGAAATGCCGGATCGCGAGTGGGATTGAGGCGGCGATGTCTCGATCGCGACGTTGCGCGAAATCGTGGCGTCGCGGTGGTTTACGGTATTGGCGGCGGGAGGGGCCGATGAATCTCCTGAACTCGAACATCCCGCAGGCGCTCGCCGCGCTCGCCGCCGCCTTCGCCCTGCTCGCCGCCGCGCCGGCCCACGCCGACCGGATGGCGCTGTGGACGATCGTGCATGAGCAATGCGTGCCCCATGTGCGCGCCGGCGAGGGGCCGGGACC
>JBEKBD010000162.1:0-3812 GCA_050015575.1 Roseiarcus sp.
AGGGTGCCCGCGACGATCATCACGTCGGACTGGCGCGGGCTGCCGCGCGGCGCGAAGCCGAAACGCTCGACGTCGTAGCGCGGCATCGACAGCTGCATCATCTCGACCGCGCAGCAGGCGAGACCAAAGGTCATCCACATCAGCGAGCCGGTGCGCGCCCATTGGATGAGTTCATCGGTCGAAGTGACGAGGAAACCCTTGTCGGCGAGCCGATCGCTCATCTCGCCGAAATACGCGTCGTTGGGGCCGATCGGCCTGCCGGTCGAGAGATCGAGGATTGCGCGCGGCGCCGGGGCGACCTTGGGGTCGGCGGTCAATCCCATTCCAGCGCCCCCTTGCTCCACTCGTAGATGAAGCCGATGGTCAGCACCGCCAGGAACAGCATCATCGACCAGAAGCCGAACGCGCCGACGTCATGAAAGGCGACCGCCCACGGAAACAGAAACGCCACTTCGAGATCGAAGATGATGAACAGCAGCGACACGAGATAGAAGCGCACGTCGAACTTCATCCGTGCGTCGTCGAACGGGTTGAAGCCGCATTCGTAAGCGGAGAGCTTTTCGGCGTCCGGGTTCTTGTAGGCGACGATGAACGGCGCGACCAGCAGGGCGCCGCCGATCACCATGGCGAGCGCAATGAACACGACGAGCGGCAGGTAGTCGGCGATCAGACTCGGCACGCGGCCTCCGCTGGACTTTTTCGATCGGCGGCGAGCCGCCGGGCGCAGACGCGGCGCGCCCCGGAACGATCCCGCTCGCGGGCGCGCAGCGGACTAGCGAAGGCGTATCGCAGCGCCGCCAGCCGCGCAAGACGAAACCCGCGTCACGCACACGGTCCTCGCGCTCAAAAAATGGTCGCCAAAAATGAACGGCGCACTGGCGCGAACGCCCGGCGGCGATTTCGATCAGCGGGTAAAATGGCGAGAGAGACGGGACTTGAACCCGCGACCTCCGGCGTGACAGGCCGGCGCTCTAACCAACTGAGCTACTCCCCCTTTTCACGGGCGTCGAGCCGATAGGACACGGCGCTGAGCAAGTCAAGGGCGAGGAAGCGCGCGAGAATCGCGAGCCGGCTTGGACGGCGGCGCCGGATCCTCACAATCTCGCCGCGCCGAGGCGCCAGCGCGCGATCTCCTGCGCGCTGAGGATATGGAGCACGCCGGGCGAAAGCGATTCGGCGCTCCACACCAGGGCCGGGTCGACGCCCATCCGCGCCGCGTATCGGGCCAGCACGGCGACGAGATGGGGGTCGGCCAAGCCTTCGTTGCCCGACGCGCCGCCGCGCGCGGGCGCCCCGGGTTGAGGGATCGCCATGCGATGCAGCCCGACGCGGCTCTCGCTTGGCACGACGCGGCGAAACGCGCCCATCAGCGCATAGACGCAGGCGGACAGGCATTGCCCCGCCACCGGTCCGGAATGGTCGCCCTGCGAGGCGAACCCGGCGACGATGGCGGCCGAGCGCAGTCGGCGAAACGCCGTTCCCAGCTCCATCGAAGCCACGACGTTGCCGCCGGGCGAATTGAGGAAGACGACGCTTCGCAGCCGCTGCGACAGCGAGGCTCCCTTGGCGAAATCGATGAACGCCTGCGGCGTGTATTCTTCGATCACGCCGTCGGCGACGACGACCTCGGGACATTTGGCGCCGCAATCGGGCGCCCCGAGGCTGACCGCGCGGAACGTCATCGGCACCTGCTCGGCGCGCGACGCCTCGGCCCCCGCGATCGCGCCCGCCGCCGCCAACGCGAGCCCGACGGCGGCCCGCAGCCATCGGCGCGCGGCGGCGGCGAGGGCCGCCTCGCCGCGACGCGGCCTGGTGGGCGGTGACGGGCTCGAACCGCCGACCCTCTCGGTGTAAGCGAGATGCTCTGCCAACTGAGCTAACCGCCCTTGAAAATCGCGGCGCGGCGCGGCGCGGCGCGCAGCCTACACAGTCGCGCTTCCCAGGCCAAGCCCGATCCGGCGCCCGCCCGCCTTCCCAATTGGGGGCGACGAACGCTCGGCGCCGGCGATCAACAAAGAGGGCGGCCGCGAGGCCGCCCTCCCCATCCGTCGATTGCGCCGCGCATGCGCCGCGCCGGCCTCGCGCTTACTTCTTGACGACCTTCTTGTTCAGGCTCGCCTTGAGCGCGGCGCCGGCTTTGAAACGGGCGTTCCTCGACGCCTGAATCTTGATTTCCTTGCCGGTCGCCGGGTTCCGCCCCTTGCCGGCCGCGCGTTCGCGCACCGAGAACGTGCCGAAGCCGACCAGGCGCACTTCCTCGCCCTTCCTGAGCGACTTCGCGATGCCTTCGAGCGCGGCTTCGAGCGCCGCGGCCGCGCTCACCTTGGTCAATTCCGTCTCTGCCGCGATCTGCTCGACGAGCTCGAGTTTGTTCATCTGGCCTCTCCTATCCTGTTTCGACGTGACGGCGACGTCGCGCGTTTTGTCCGGCCGATCGCCCGAAACCGACCGTCGCTCGATTCGGCGAATCGTCGCCTAATTGCTCGCCAATTGGTCGCGCAAAAGCAAGGCTCTGCCGAGGTTCGACCCACAAAAATATCGGCTTTTCCGGCGATTCGAGGCGTTTGCCAGCGAAAAGAGCCGCGAATCCCCGGGATTCGCGGCCCATTTTCCCGACCGCGCCGTGCGCGGCGAGGCTAGTGCGCGAGGATTCCCGCGCCCTCCTCGTCGGCCGGCGGCGGCGGCGCAGGCGCGGCGGCGCTCTCTTCCCACGCGATGGCCTGCGGCTGGCGCACCAGCGCATGGGCCAACACTTCCTCCATCCGCGACACCGGAACGATCTCCAGGCCGTTCTTCACCGAGTTGGGAATTTCCACGAGGTCCTTGGCGTTGTCTTCGGGGATCAACACCTTCTTGATGCCCCCGCGCAGCGCCGCCAGCAGCTTTTCCTTCAATCCGCCGATCGGCAGCACCCGGCCGCGCAACGTGATTTCGCCGGTCATCGCCACGTCGCGCCGAACCGGAATGCCCGTGAGCATGGAAACGATCACCGTCGCCATCGCCACGCCCGCCGACGGACCGTCCTTCGGGGTCGCGCCTTCGGGAACGTGGACATGGATGTCGCGCCGATCGAACAACGGCGGCTCGATGCCGAAATCGACCGACCGCGAGCGCACGTAAGAGGCCGCCGCGGAAATCGACTCCTTCATCACGTCCTTCAAGTTGCCGGTCACCGTCATGCGTCCCTTGCCGGGCATCATCACGCCTTCGACCGTCAGCAGCTCCCCGCCGACTTCCGTCCAGGCCAGACCCGTCACCAGACCGACCTGATCGTCCGCCTCGATCTCGCCGTAACGATATTTCGGTGGGCCGAGATATTCGCCGACGTTGGCGGCGGAGACCACGATCTGCTTCGTCTTGTTGGTGAGGATGTCCTTGACCGCCTTGCGCGCGAGATTGGAGATCTCGCGTTCGAGATTGCGCACCCCCGCTTCGCGCGTGTAGCGGCGCACCAGCTCCATCAGGGCGCTCTCCTCCACCACCCACTCCTTCGCGTCCAGGCCGTGCTTGGCCATCGAGTTGGGCAGCAGATGCTGCTTGGCGATTTCGATCTTCTCGTCCTCAGTGTAGCCCGCGATGCGGATGATCTCCATGCGGTCGGTCAACGCCGGCGGGATGTTGAGCGTGTTGGCTGTGGTGACGAACATCACGCCGGAAAGATCGTAATCGACCTCGAGATAGTGGTCGTTGAAGGCATGGTTCTGCTCGGGATCGAGCACTTCCAGCAACGCCGACGACGGATCGCCGCGAAAATCCATCCCCATCTTGTCGATCTCGTCGAGCAGGAACAGCGGGTTGGAGGTCTTCGCTTT
>JBEKBD010000163.1:0-3761 GCA_050015575.1 Roseiarcus sp.
GCTATGGCGATCAAGACGGCCAGCGACTTTATGAAATTCGCAGCGGACAACAAGGTCGAGATCATCGATCTCAAGTTCTGCGACGTGCCCGGACTCTGGCAGCATTTCTCGGCTTCCGCCAACGAGTTCGGCGAGGGGGAATTTACGGACGGCGTCGGCTTCGACGGGTCGAGCATCCGCGGCTTCCAAGCGATCGACGAATCGGACATGTTGTTGATCCCCGACCCGGAAAGCGCATTTCTCGACCCCTTTGCGGAAGTGCCTACGGTCAGTCTGACCTGCAATGTCCGCGACCCGGTGACCGGCCAGCCCTATACGCGCGATCCGCGGTTCGTCGCGCGGAAGGCGGAAATCTATCTGCAATCGACCGGCGTCGCCGACCTCAGCTACTGGGGCCCGGAGATCGAATTCTACATCTTCGACAACGTGCGGTTCGACCAGAGCTACAATTACGGCTTCTACTTCGTCGACTCCGAGGAGGGGTTCTGGAATTCGGGCCAGGCGGACAAGCCGAACCTCGGCTACAAGCCGCGGTACAAGGAAGGTTATTTCCCGGTTCCGCCGATGGACCACTTTCAAGACATCCGATCCGAAATGTTGCGCACGCTGGAGAAATGCGGCATCCGGGCGGAAGTGCACCATCACGAGGTGGGAACGGCGGGGCAGTCCGAAATCGACATGCGGTACACGACGCTCGCCCGCATGGCCGACCAAGTCTTGCTGTTCAAGTACATCGTCAAGAACGTCGCGCGTCGGCACGGCAAGACGGTGACGGTCATGCCGAAGCCGCTTTTCCAGGACAACGGCTCTGGCATGCATGTGCACCAGAGCCTGTGGAAGCAAGGCAAGAACGTCTTTTACGACCCCAACGGTTACGGGCTGATCAGCGAGACCGCGCGTCATTACATCGGCGGCATCTTGAAGCACGCCGCCGCGCTGTGCGGGTTGGTGGCGCCGACCACGAACTCCTACCGCCGACTGGTGCCCGGCTACGAAGCGCCGATCAACATCGCGTACTCGCAACGCAACCGCAGCGCGGCCATGCGCATCCCAATGTATTCGCCCAACGAAAAGGCCAAGCGCCTCGAGTTCCGCACCCCGGACCCGAGTTGCAACCCCTATTTCGCCTTCGCCGCCATGCTGATGGCGGGGCTCGACGGCGTGCAAAACAGGATCGAACCGCCGCCGCCGGTCGACAAGGACCTTTACGACCTGCCGCCGCAGGAAGCGGCAAAAATCAAGTCGATGCCGGGCTCGCTGGAAGAATCGCTGCGCGCGCTGGAGGACGACCACGCCTTCCTGCTCAAAGGCGACGTCTTCACTCCCGACGTGATCGAGACTTGGCTCGCCTACAAACGCAAGAAGGAGTTGGACCCGGTAAGATTGCGGCCTCACCCATATGAATTCGCTCTGTACTTCGATATTTAGAGCGCAGCGCGGACAAGCGGAAGCGGCGATTCCCCCCTCTCCCCTAAGCGAGGGGAGAGGGACGCCGCCGCGATAGGGGCGAGGCGGGCCGATCGAATCGCGTAACGCCCGCCCTAACGGCGGGCGCGGGTCGACTCGAACAGGCCCTTCGCTTTGGCGTAATAGAGCAACGCGATCGTCTTCGCGTCGCGGATCTCTCCGGTCTCGATCATCGCGAGGGCTTGGTCGAACGGGATTTCGACGGTTTCGATACGCTCGTCGGCGTCGACGCCGCCGCCGGGACCGACGCGGTCCGCGGCGCCGTAGGGCGCGAGAAAGCAGGCGATCTTTTCGGTCGTGGCGCCGGGGCTGGTGAAGGCGTCGAAGGCGTGGCGCGCGCTTTCGATTCGCACGCCCGTCTCTTCAAAAGCTTCGCGTACGACGCAGAATTGCGGATCGTCGCCGTCGAGCATGCCGGCGCAGGCCTCGATCGATTCGAGCGCGCCCTCGCAAAGGTAGGCGCCGAGGCGGAACTGCTTGACCAACAGCGCCAGCTCACGCGCGGGATCGTAGAGCAGCACGGCCGCCGCGCCCGCGTGGCGATAGATTTCGTGATCGAGCGTGCGCCGCGCGCCGTCCGCCTCCTCGATTTCGACCCGCGTTTGCGTGAGGCGAAAGCGCCCCTCGGCGATGAGCGACTCGGCGAGAATTCTTGCGCGTTTGGCCATGGCGGCCGGTCCTTTTTCGTCATCGAACAACCCGGGCGCCCGACCAAGGATCGCGCCGGCGCGCCGATTTCGAGGGTTCAGTAGCGGAACTGCTCGCGCAGAATCCGTTCATCGAGCGAGTGGCCGGGGTCGTGCAGCAGGACCAACGAGGTCGCGTGATCGGTCTCGACTTCGACGCGGACGACGTCGCGGATTTCGAAGTGATCGGCGGCGGCGGCGACCGGGCGCTTGTCCGTTTCCAGCGCCTCGATGGTCACGCGCGCTCGGTCGGGAAGCAGCGCGCCGCGCCAGCGGCGCGGCCGGAAGGCCGAGATCGGCGTCAGCGCCATCAGCGGCGCGCCGAGCGGGAGGATGGGGCCGTTGGCGGAAAGATTGTACGCGGTCGAGCCGGCGGGCGTCGACACCAGCACACCATCGGCGATGAGTTCGCTCAGCCGCACCGCGCCGTCGACGCCGATGACGAGCTTGGCCGCCTGATAGTTCTGGCGCAGCAGGGAGACTTCGTTGATGGCGCGGGCTGTCGTTTCGACTCCCTTGGCGTCGGTCGCGCGCATGATGAGCGGATGGACGATCGAGGGCTGCGCGCGCGCGAGGCGCTCCCGCAGATCGCGGTCGGCATATTCGTTCATCAGGAAGCCGACCGAGCCGCGATTCATGCCGTAGATCGGTTTGGGCGCGCTCATGGTGCGATGCAGCGTCTGCAGCATCAGCCCGTCGCCGCCGAGCGCGACGATGACGTCGGCCCGATCGGGGGCGACATTGCCGTAGCGCGCGACCAGATCCGCCAGCGCCTCGTTCGCCTCCGGCGCCTCGGAGGACAAGAAGCAGATCGCGTCGGTCCTTTTCGCGTCGGCCTCTTTCGCGGCAGTCGTGGGCGCGGCCATGCTCGTCTCCTTGCCGAGAGGCGCGAGCAATAGTCGAAGCCGAGCGGCGCGTAAACACGGCTTCTTTTCCAACCCCTGCATTCAGGCGTCGAGCGAGGGGCGGGCGAGCTTTCGCGCGCTTTCGTCGGGCGTCGGCAAGGTAATGAGAAAGCGCGCTCCGCAATAGAAGTCGTCGCTCTTGGCTTCGGCGAGACTGATCGAACCGCCGTTGCGCGCGACGAGGTCGGCCGCGATGGCGAGGCCAAGACCGGCGCCGCCCTCACGCGTCGACAAATGGAACGGCTCGAAAATGCGCGCCGCCTGCTCTGGGGCAAAGCCGGGGCCGCTGTCGGAAATCTCGATCAGGGCGACGCAGTCGGTGCGGATCGCCGCCAGACGGATCGCCGGCGGGCGGCCGTGCTGCGCGCCGTGGTTGTGCAGCACTTGCGCGGCGTTGCGGCAGAGGTTCTCGATCACCCGCAGCACGTGGTCGGGATCGGCGAAAAGTTCGAACTTCGGCGGAATGTCAATGGCGTAGGCGACCGCGCCGGCGTGTTCGGCTTCCGCCGTCTCGACCACCTGGCGCGCCAGTTCGCGCAGGTCGAAGCGCCGGCGCGCCGGCGCCTGCTCGCGCCCGCCGCCATAGGTGAGCGTCGACTGACAGAAGGCGATGGCGCGGTCGAGCGTCGCCACCAGACGCGGGGCGAGGCGCTGGGCGAGCGGATCGGGAATCGCCGCCAGACGGTCCGAAATAAGTTGCGCC
>JBEKBD010000164.1:0-3671 GCA_050015575.1 Roseiarcus sp.
GCGGGCCAGATCATGAGCGGCTCCGGTTTTGGACTCGTCGGCGATCTCGTCGTCGGCGTCATCGGCTCGTTTATCGGCGATTGGCTGCTGCCTCAGCTCGGCCTCCACCTCGGCGTGGGCCTGCTCGCCCTCATCATCAACGCGACGATCGGCGCGCTGGTGTTGCTGTTCGTTCTTCGCATCCTTCGCGGCGGCGGCCGCTGGGGCCGGCGCCGGTTCTAGTCGCCGCGCCGCGGCGCCGAGCGCGCGCCGCCGCCCAACATGATCGGATGCGCGCGTTGAGCCGCTGCTGAGCCCGCGGCCTTCCTTGCGCGCGCGTCGATCGGCGGCGGTTTCGCGCGTCGTCGGCACGGGAGAATGTCGCTATCGCCCGCGAGGCCGCCCTCGGCTTCCGTCGCGCGCCCAAGCAGGCCGGTCGGTGCCGGGCGCCGCCGAGGTTCTGTCAACTTGTCCCCTTGATCGCGGATCGGATTTTGTCTTCGAGCGAGGCCAGGCCGCCCGCGCCGCCCATGGCCGTCCATGACCGACGGCGGGCTTTCATCCCAGTTTTTGGCGGGCGGTTCTCTAATTTGAGGCGAGTGAGTTGTGGAGCCGCACCTATAACATCCATGATGTGTTATAAGTTCTTGCGTCCGATCCCATCGCGTCAATTGTATCGCTCGTTTTCGCGCCTCACGTAAATGCCGCAAAACCTGACGCTGAAGAATTCGCGCGCTCGCCCCGTGCGGGAAGGCTCAACGACCTGGAGATTGGTCCGAAGACACCGCCTGACCTCGCGTTGTCGATAGAAAAACCTAGCGTTGGCGGACGCGTGAACTTCGCTGCTGCCTGCGCGCATTTGTCGCGCCCCACTCGCGCCTCGGAAAAGCCGCAAATTAACCGCGCTGCCACAAAAATTAACGATGTGTTAACTATCTGTGAGCAGCCTCGACAATGCATTTTTCGCGTTGGGGGGGTCGCCGTGCCGTCGGACCTTTCGCCTTACGCCCTGTCCTTGGCAGGCAGTTTGACGACGCCTCGGGCGGAGACGATCCATGCCGAAGTGCTCGCGGCCCTGACCGGCCATTCCAGCGTCACGATCGATTGCGCGAACGCGAGCGATATGGACGTGGCCATCATCCAGATCCTCGTCGCCGCGAGCCGTTTCGCCGCGCAGACGGGAAAATCGATTGCGCTGGCTTCGCCGCCGGCGGGTCTGCTCGCCGAGACCCTGCGCCGCTGCGGCTTTCCTCAACCGAAGCCGTCGGCGGCGGCGTTGGCCGAAGTCCTGTCCTTACCCTCGATGTGAGTCCGATGAAAACGATCCTTGCAGTTGACGACTCGGCAAGCGTTCGTCACATGGTCAAGATTACCCTCAGCGCCGCCGGATATCGGGTGATCGAGGCCGGCGACGGTCGCGACGGCTTGGCCCAGGCCATGGACAACGCCGTCGCCATGATCGTCACCGATCTCAACATGCCCGTCATGGACGGCCTCGAATTCATCCGCGAGGTCCGAAAGTTGCCGCCCTATCGCGGCGTTCCGATCGTGTTCCTGACGACGGAATCGGACGACGGAATGAAGCAGCAGGCCAAAGCCGCCGGCGCCACCGGCTGGATCACCAAGCCTTTCAAGCAGGAACAACTCCTCGCCGCCGCAAAGAAGTTTTTGGGATGAACGAAAACGCCGATCCCGCCGACATCTTCCGCCAGGAGTCCGCGGAGCTCCTCGAGCAGCTCGAACAGGCTTTGCTCGATCTCGAGCAATCGCCCGGCGACCACGATCTCGTCAACACCGCGTTTCGCGCCCTCCATACGATCAAGGGCTCGGGCGCGATGTTCGGGTTCGACCAGGTCGCCGCTTTCGCGCACGAGTTCGAGAGCGCGTTCGATCGCGTTCGCAAGGGGGAAGCCGCGCCCGACCACGAACTGATCGCCATCGCGCTCAACGCCAAGGACTTCATCCGATCGCAGATCGAACGGCCGGAAGAAACCGACGCCGTCATCGGCATTTGCATCCTCGCCGATCTGCGCAAACTGATCGCCGGCGCGGGCGACCGCGCGCCGCTCGACGCGCCGCCAGCCGGCGAAGCCGAGCCGCCCGGCAAGGCGACGACTTGGCGTCTCCGCCTCCGCTTCAAAAAGGACGTGCTGGTCAACGGCAGCAATCCGCTGCTGCTGCTCGACGAACTGCGCGGTCTCGGCGAATGCCGCGTGACGGTCCATTGCGACCAGGTGCCGCCGCTCGCCGAAATGGCGCCCGACGCGTGCTACCTCGAATGGGAAGCCGTTCTCGCCACGACGCATCCGCGCAGCGCTATCGACGAAGTCTTCATGTTCGTCGCGGACGACATGGAGCTGAAGGTCGAAGCCGTCGAATCTGTCGAAGCCGTGGCCGCGCCGGAGACCGGCGCCCCGGTCCCCGAGGCGGCGGCCCTCCCGCGGCCGGCTCACGCCGAACACGCCGGCGCGCCGTCCGAGACGTCGTCCAAGCGCGCCGGCGGCATGGAGGCGTCGACCATCCGCATCCCGGCGGAGCGACTCGACGAAATGATGGACCGCGTCGGCGAACTCGTCATCGCGCAGGCCCGGCTGACGCAGATCGCCTCCGCCGGCGGCGGCGCCAAGGGCGTGGCGGAGGAGATCGAACGTCTGACCTCGGCGCTGCGCGACGCGATGATGGGCATCCGCATGGTGCCGATCGGCTCGCTGTTCGGGCGTTTCCGTCGTCTCGTCCACGACCTGTCGCGCGATCTCGGCAAGGAGATCGACTTGACCACGGCCGGCGAAGAGACCGAACTCGACAAGACGATGATCGAGCGCCTCGCCGACCCGCTCGTGCACGTGATTCGCAACGCCGCCGATCACGGCATCGAAGACGCCGAGACTCGCATCGCAGCCGGCAAGCCGGCGGCGGGCCACATCAGCCTGGTTGCGCGTCACGCCGGCGCCGAGGTCCTGATCAGCGTCAGCGAAGATGGACGCGGCCTCGACGCCAAGCGCATTCGCGCCAAGGCGGAGGAAAGCGGCCTGATCGCCGCAGACGCCGTTCTTTCCGACGCCGAGCTCTATCAGTTGATATTCCAGCCCGGGTTTTCGACGGCCAAGGAGGTCTCGGCGCTGTCGGGCCGTGGCGTCGGCCTGGACGTGGTCAAGCGCACGATCGAGGGCATGCGCGGTTCGGTCGACATCGCGACCCAGCCCGGCCGGGGGACGGAGATCACCCTGCGGTTGCCGCTGACGCTGGCGATCATCGAAGGCCTGCTGGTTCGCGTCGCCGACGCGCGCTACGCGATCCCGCTGACCGCGGTGGAGGAATGCGTCGAGCTCTCCGAGGCCGACGCCACGCGCTCGAAGGGGCGCAGCTTCCTCAACATTCGCGGCGAGCTGGTGCCGTTCCTGCGCCTGCGCGAATTGTTCGACGAACCGGGCGAGCCCGACGCGCATCAGAAGGTCGTCATCGTCGCGGCGGCCGATACGCGGGTCGGCCTCGTCGTCGACCAGATCATCGGCAGCCACCAGACGGTGATCAAGTCGCTGTCCAAACTTCACGCCGACGTGCCGAGCTTCTCCGGCGCCACGATTCTGGGCGACGGCGCCGTCGCCCTCATCCTCGACGTGCCGCATCTGATCGCTCTGGGTCAGGCGCGCGAGACGCGGATCCAATCGTCGACCCCGGAGTTCGCCTAATGC
>JBEKBD010000165.1:0-3397 GCA_050015575.1 Roseiarcus sp.
CCGACGTCAGGACCGACTATACCGTGGTGACCATCGTGCCGCCGACGGTGTTCGTGGAAGAGACGCCGGTTGTAGCCGCCGCGGCGCCGGGCGCCGCGCCCGTCGCCGGCGCGCCCGCCGAGGCTGCCGCGGACGCGGCCGCCGCCGCCGCTCCTGCGGCTCCGGGCGCCGCGGCGCCCGCCGCCGCGCCCGCCAAGGGCGCGCCCCCCGCGCCGGCCAAGCCGGCCGCCAAGAAGTGACGCGCCGGCCCGCCGGCCGGTCTATAAGCTCAAGGCCCGTCCGTCCCTCGAGGCGGGCGGGCCTTTTTCGACGCGAGCGGTCATGCTTCTCATCGCAGGCCTCGGCAATCCCGGCGCGCGCCACGCCAACAATCGCCACAACATCGGCTTCATGGCCCTTGCGGCGATCGCCCGCATGCATCGCATCAGCCCGTTCCGCGCGCGCCTCCAAGGCCTCGTCGCCGAAGGGCTGATCGGCCAGAGCCGCGTCGCGCTGCTGGCGCCGCAGACCTACATGAACGAATCCGGCCGCAGCGTCGGCGAGGCGATGCGCTACTATAAGCTCGGCCTCGACGCGGTCGTGGTGATCCACGACGATCTCGACCTCGCTCCCGGCAAGGTCAGGGTGAAGGTCGGGGGCGGCGCCGCCGGCCATAACGGCCTGCGCTCGGTCACCGCCCACATCGGCGCCGACTACAAGCGCGTGCGCCTCGGCATCGGCCACCCCGGCGACAAGGCGATGGTCTACCATTTCGTGCTCGGCGATTTCGCCAAGTCCGAGACGCCCTGGGTCGAGGCGGTGTGCGAGGCGGTGGCGCGGGCGGCCGAGCTGCTCGTTTCCGGCCAGGACGCGAGCTTCCAGAACCGGACGCATCTGGCGATCGAGGCAGCCGGGTTCGGCCGCGAGCAGGCATAGCGGGGAAGGGGCAAGCCGCTCGCGAATCGCGTCCTCCCGGACGTCGCAGCGAGCGAACGACGATCGGCCCTTGTCGAGCGCGCGCATTTGCGGTTATACAGCCGCGCCGCAGCGACGGCGTCGTTTCATCCCAAGGGAACGCGCGCGCAGACGAGGAGAGTTCGGGGCCATAGCTCAGTTGGGAGAGCGCTTCAATGGCATTGAAGAGGTCGTCGGTTCGATTCCGTCTGGCTCCACCAACCCCTTCTCCGGTTTCCCCCTTTTTGCGCCTATGGCCAAACCGTGCGTGATTCCCGCGGCTTAATGCGACGATCCGGTTTCCCGGCGAAGGGTCCGTCGGAAGACGGGCGCTGCGCCTGATCCGCGCTCGGCGTCAAGGCCCGCGCTCGACCACGGCGCCCGTGCGCTAAAACGATTCCGACGTCCACGCGACGAGATCGGTGGCGACGCCGACAAACGCGGCGTTCAACGCCGGAATGGCGTCGGCCTCGCCCGTCGTCGGGATCGGAACCGATCGTTGAAATAGGCGCTCGGCGACAATTTTGCCGTCGGCGGAGATGAGCTTGGCCGCGAACGCCACGTCGGCGCTTGGCGTCGGCGACGCCGACACGGCGAAGCTGCGGATCTCGGTCTGGAGCCGGCAGTCTGGCGCCGCGCCCTCGACGAGGACATCCACCGAGGAAAAAAGCCGCGCGTTCTCGTAGGCCTGCACCAGCTTCGCCTGCACGAGCTTGGTCAGGCTGTCGCTCCACTGCGCCTTTTCGAGGACCGTGAAGCCGCCGTCGGCGGCCCGCAGCAAAATGCGCTGGGTCTGGTACATCACCACGGCGGTCGGCTCGGCGATCGCCAGTTGTCCCGAAAGCTTCTTCAGCGACGGGAAGCTGGTTGGAGCGGCGAGGTCGTATGTCGGCATGGGCGCCTTGGGCGACCCGCCGCCGGTCATGCGCTCGAGACCCTGCACGATGGCGTCGACATGGCCGGAGTTGCGCCCCAACGCCTCGGAAAAGACCTGCAGATTGGACAAAGTCGCGTGCAAGGAATCCGCGTTGTCAGCGAGTATGCCATCGATGCGCCGGAGAACCTGACGAGCCGTCTCGGAGAGACCCTCGACAAGCTCGGGATCGGCCGTCAGCACGGGCGGCGCGCCGCCGACGCCGCGCGGCGGAGGCGAAGCGGCCGAGCCGCCGCGAAGCGAGACGACGCCGCCGCCCATCAGGCCCTGCGCGGCGACGCCGACTTGCGTGTCCACGCGCACCGGCGTCCGCTGATCGACGGCGATCGTGGCGACCACCTGGTTGGGATCGGCGGGGTTGAATCCGAGATTGGTGACCTCGCCGACGCGCAGTCCGTCGAACAACACCGAGCTAGCGACCCCTATTCCCGGGGCGCCTCCCTCGAAGCGAACCGTATAGATCGTCGTCGCGCCGAAAGTTCCCAATCCGTGCAGCCAGTAAAGCGAGCCAAAAATCGCCAGGGCGAAGGCGAGCACGAACGATCCCATGAGCACGAAACGCGCCTGCCTCTCCATCGACTGCTCCTCATCTCAAGCCGGCCGCCAGCGCCGCGCGCGCGCGCGGACCGCCGAAATAGGCCTTCACCCAAGGGTCCTGCGCCTGAACGGCCGCCGCGAGCGGCCCCGCGAACACGATGCGCTTGTCCGCGATGGCGGCGACCCGGTCGCAGACCCGGCCGACGCTCTCCAGATCATGCGTGACCATGAACACGGTCAGCCCCAGGGTGCGGCGCAACGTGCGAATCAGACTGTCGAATTCGTCGGCTGCGATGTTGTCCAGATCGGAAGTCGGCTCGTCGAGAAACAGAATTTCCGGATCGAGGGCGAGGGCGCGCGCCAGCGCCGCGCGCTTGGTCATGCCGCCCGACAGTTGCGCGGGAAACTTGTCGGCGTCGTTCGGGTCGAGGCCCACCATCTCGATCTTCGCCATCGCCACTTCCCTCCGCAGGCGATCCGAAAGATGGAGGTACTCGCGCATCGGGAACTGCACGTTCTCCATCAGCGAAAGCGAGGAAAACAGCGCGCCTTGCTGGAACAGGGTTCCACACCGCCGTCCCACCGAATGTCGCTCTTGCGCGCTGGCGTCGCTGAGATCGAGATGCAGCACCCGGACGCTGCCGCCCCTTTTGGGGATCAGACCGAGCAGCGTGCGCAGGAGAACCGACTTCCCGGCGCCCGACGCGCCGACGACGCCGAGAATCTCGCCGCGATGGACGTCCAGCGAGAGATCGTCGAGCACCACCCGACCATCGAAGGCGACGGTGAGGTTGCGAACCTGAATGACGGGCTCGTGCTGCGCGACGTCCATCGCTACATCCTGATCGCCGAGAAGAATATCGCAAACAGGCCGTCGAGCACGATGACCAGGAATATCGACTTCACCACCGAATCCGTCGTCTTGACGCCGAGCGAAACGGTGCTGCCCGCCACGCGCAACCCTTCGGCGCACGCGACCGCGCCGATCAGCAG
>JBEKBD010000166.1:0-3326 GCA_050015575.1 Roseiarcus sp.
CCTGAAGACCTTCGCCGCGCTCGGCGTCTACGGGGCGAGCGCGATCACGGCGCTGACCGCGCAGAACACGCTGGGCGTCGGCGCGATCCAGCTTTGCCCACCCGATGTCGTCGCCGCGCAGATCGAAGCCGTGCTCGCCGATTTCGACGTCGCCGCGATCAAGATCGGCATGCTGGGAAGCGCGGCGATTGCGGGGGCCGTGGCGGGGAGCTTGGGGGCTTCGCGGAAGCTCACCCCGCCCCTCACCCAACCTCTCCCCGTAGACGGGGAGAGGTTGGGTGAGGGGCGTGCTTCTCCTCTCCCCGCTTGCGGGGAGAGGCAGGGTGAGCGGCGGGGGGATCGGCCGCAAGCCTCTCCGCGCGCGACGCGCCCCTTTCTTATCTACGATCCCGTCATGGTCGCCTCGTCCGGCGACGCGCTCGCCGGCGCGGGGCTCGTCGAGGCGGTCAAAGCGCGGCTGTTGCCGCTGGTCGGCTGCCTGACCCCCAATCTCGCGGAAGCCGCGGCGCTGCTCGGCGCGCCGCTCGCGCGCGACGAAGCCGAAATGGCGCGCCAGGGCGCGGCGCTGGTCGAGCTCGGCCCGCGCGCCGTGCTGATGAAGGGCGGGCATCTCGCGGGCGCCGAAGCGGTCGATCTGCTGGTTGCGGCCGACGCCGTGCGGCGCTTCGCCGCGCCGCGCCTCGACTCGCTGAATCTGCACGGCACTGGCTGCACGCTGTCGAGCGCGATCGCCGCGCACCTTGTCTTAGGCGCGTCGTTGGCGGACGCGGTCGCGGCGGCCAAGGATTTCGTGGCGGCTGCGATCGCGCGAGGGCGGGACGCGACGCTCGGCGCCGGCGTCGGACCGCTGCTGCAATCGCCGCTCAGCGAGGCGCTCTGACCGTGAGACGAGTTCAAGTCAGCGTCCAGTCCTCGACCTTAAGGCCGGCGACGAATCGGAACGCCCGGTCGCTGGTGATCAGGACGGCGCCGGCCTCGACGGCCTGCGCGGCGATCATCAGATCGAGCGGGCCCAAGGGCCGGCCGCGGCGCTCTAATTCGGCGCGGACAGCTCCATAGCATTGAGCGGTCGCGCTGGTCCAAGGCAGGACGTCGAGCCGCCGCAGGAGTTCCGCGACCGCCGCGTGAAGGGCCTTCGCCTCCGGGCGGCGGGCGAGACCAAAGCGCATCTCGCCTTCCGTCACCACCGAAATGCAGAGCGCCGCCATCGACGCGCCAACGACGCGCTCGACCAGGTTTCGTTGTCGCTTGAGCAAATGGCTGACGCTGTTGGTGTCGAGCATGAAGCGCTTCATTCGCTCCATCCCTCGAGCGGATCGCGTTCGGGCGCCTCGGTTTTTCGTTCGGCGGTGCCGAGAAGATCGTCGGGGACGGCGGCTTCGTCGAGCGCGGCGAAGAACCCTTGCCAGGAATCGGGCCGTCGCGACAGGATTACGTCGCCAGTCTTGGGATCGCGGCGAATGAACACTTCGCGCGCCTCGAAACGAAAGCTGGCGGGCAGCCGGACCGCTTGACTGCGGCCGTTCTTGAACAATTTGGCGATCTGACTCATTTGGCGCGCCTCGAACCAATGGTATATATCATAGTCTATATCAAACGGCGGCGCTCGGCAAGCGTGGCTTCGCCAAGCGTGCCCACGCGCCGCCGGCGCGCTTCGCCGCGGGAACCAAAATCCCGCCCGTGCGCGCACCAGCCGGGTTTGCTAGGGTCGCGCCGATGAACAAGCCGGAAAATTCCGCGGCGCCCGAGACGGGGCAGGCGGCGAACGGCGTCCCGCCGGCCGCCGGGCCCGCGCGCGCCTCGCCGATGATGGCGCAGTATCTGGAGATCAAGGCGGCCCACCCGGATTGCCTGCTGTTTTACCGCATGGGCGATTTCTACGAATTGTTCTTTGACGATGCGGAAGTCGCCAGTCGCGCGCTCGGCATCGTGCTGACCAAGCGCGGCAAGCACGAGGGCGAGGACATTCCGATGTGCGGCGTGCCGATCGAGCGCGCCGACGATTATCTCCATCGCCTGATCGCGCGCGGCCATCGCGTCGCGGTCTGCGAGCAGCTCGAAGATCCCGCGGAGGCGAAAAAACGCGGGGCCAAGTCGGTGGTCAAGCGCGACGTGACGCGGCTCGTCACGCCGGGCACCATCACCGAGGAGCGCCTGCTCGAGCCTGGCCGCGCCAACATTCTGCTCGCCGTCCACCGCCTCCGCTCGAGCGAGGGCCGCGCGGCGCTCGGCCTCGCCGCGCTCGACATCTCGACCGGCGCGTTCGTCTTGAGCGAGGCCGACGAAGCGGGTTTGAGCCTCGAAATCGCCCGCCTGGAGCCGAGCGAGATCGTCGCGCCACAGGCGTTGTTCGACGATCCCGTATTTTCCCGGCTGGTCGCGGAGACGAAGGTCGCCACGACGCCGCTCGGGCGCGATTCGAACGACGGCGCGTCGGCGGAGCAGGCGGTGCGCGAATTCTATGGCGTCGAGACGCTGGAAGGCTTCGGCCAGTTCACCCGCGCCGAGATCGCCGCCGCCGCGCTGGCGCTGCGCTACCTCCGGCGCACCCAGATCGACGCGACGCCTCGGCTTGCCCCGCCGACGCGGCGCGCCCGCGGCGCCGGCCTTGAAATCGACGCCGCCACGCGCGCCAATCTCGAACTCACCCGCACGCTGTCGGGCGAGCGCGCCGGTTCGCTGTTCGCTGTGATCGACTTGACCGCGACTCCCGCCGGCGCGCGTCTGCTCGCCGAGCGGCTGGCAAGCCCGCTCGCCGACCCCCAGGAAATCAACCAACGGCTCGACGCGCTCGCCTTTCTCGCCGAGGCGCCGGCCTTGCGCGAAGCGTTGCGCAAGAGCCTCGCCGCGGCGCCGGATTTCCTGCGTTCGCTGGCGCGCCTCGGCCTCGACCGCGGCGGCCCGCGCGATCTCGCCACGCTGCGCGACGGCCTGACGGCGAGCGCCGCGATCGCCGAGACGCTTCGCGCGGTTGAGGCCCTGCCGCCGGCGTTGTTACGCTGCCGCGAGCGCCTCGGCCGCAACGACGGCGCGCTGTCGCGCGATCTCAGCGCTGCGCTCGCCGACGAATTGCCGCTCAACCGGCGCGACGGCGGCTTCGTGCGCGCCGGCGCCTCAGTCCCGCTCGACCAGGCGCGACATTTACGCGACGAAAGCCGGCGCGTCGTCGCCGAAATGCAGGCGCGCTACGCCGACGAGGCGGGGACGCGCCAGCTCAAGATCAAGCACAACAATTTCCTCGGCTATTACATCGAGACGCCGCAGGCGCAGGGCGAGGCGCTGCTGAAGGCGCCGATGAGCGCGACCTTCATCCATCGCCAGACCAT
>JBEKBD010000167.1:0-3057 GCA_050015575.1 Roseiarcus sp.
CGCAGCGGCGACCACGAGGCGGCGCTGGAGTTCGCGACCCGCGCCCATAAACACGCCGCGCTGCCCTGGGCGGCGCGAGCGGTGCTCGACGACCGCGCCGCGCGCGGCGACTGGGCCGGCGCCCTCGCCATCGTCGAATCCAACGCCGCGCGGAAACTGATCGACAGGCCGACCGCCAATCGCTGGCGCGCGGTCCTCAAGACGGCGATGGCGCAGCAACTGGCGGACCGCGACGCCGATGGCGCGCGGGCGCTGGCGAAGGAGGCCTGCGCCTTGGCGCCGGGCCTCGTTCCCGCCGCCGCCCTCTGCGGACGGTTGACCGCGGCCGCCGGCGATGCGCGCCGCGCCTCGAAGATCATCGAGGCGGCGTATCGGCGGACGCCGCATCCCGACCTCGCCGCCGTCTATCTCAGGCTGCGGCGCGGCGATTCGGCAGCCGACCGGCTGACGCGCGCGCGCGTTCTCGCCCGCCTCGCGCCGCACGATGCGGAAAGCGCGATCGTCGTCGGGCGCGCCGCCCTCGAGGCGCGCGATCTGGCCGCGGCGCGCGCGGCGATCGCGCCGCTGCTGGCGCCGGACGCTCAAGGCGGCCGACCGACGGCGCGGGTCTGTCTGTTGATGGCCGACATCGAGACGGCGGCGGGCGCCGAAGGGGCGGAGCGCGAATGGCTCGCCCGCGCCGCGCGCGCGCCGCACGATCGCGCCTGGGTCGCCGGCGGGATCATTACCGATCGCTGGGCGCCGGCGTCGCCCTCGGGCGCGCTCGACGCCTTCGTCTGGCGCACGCCGGAGGAACGCCTGAGCGCCGCGGAGCCGCCGCCGAGACCGATCCCGCCGAAGCCGGAACTCGCCGCCGCGCCCGCGGTTCCTCCCGCCGCCAAAACTTCTCCCGCGCCCATATCCGAACCGCCGCGCGCTCCGGCCATCGTCCTGTTGCCGTCGAGCGCGCCGGACGACCCCGGGCCGCAAGAGGAGGGCGAACACAAGACCGGCTTTCGGCTGTTTGCGCGGGAGTGATCGCTTAACGGCGCGCTTGCCGCGGCGGGCCGATCCCGATCCCCAAGCGTTTTCTCGCGGCGCCCGCGCCGCCGCCTTGCCAATCCGAGTCGACCCCGATAAGAGGTTGCCGACCGTCGGCGCCGGGCTCGCACCGATTCGCCGCCGCGCGCCGCAATAGCTCAGTCGGTAGAGCACCTCATTCGTAATGAGGGGGTCGGGGGTTCGAATCCCTCTTGCGGCACCAGCCTTGCAGCGACAGCCGCTCCGCGCCTCTGGGTCGCGTATATTCCCCTTGCTTGTGCAGCGCCGTCGGCGACGCCGCTCGCGCGCCATCATCGGCGGGCCCGGCGCCCTTGCGGATGAGAGCGTGATGCGATTGGGTGGAATCGCCAGCGCTGTCATTCCCGCGCCAGCGGGAATCCAGACTTGGCGGCCGATGCGCCCCTTTCCCTCGGGATTCCCGCTGGCGCGGGAATGACGCGAGGCGAGAGCTTCATCGGCCTCGTCTTGAAGCGACGCGCTCGAGGAGGGAACGTCATGCAACGCGTCACGGTGACCCTCGACGACGATCTGATCGGGGAACTCGACAAGTTCGAGGCGGAGCGCGGCAACGCGAACCGTTCGGAGACCTTGCGCGATCTGGCCCGCGCCGGCCTGCAGCAGTTCAAACAAGAGAGCGGCGCCGGCGCCTGCGTCGCCGCGCTGGTCTACACCTACGATCACGAGGTGCGAGCGCTCGCTTCGCGGTTGGCTTCGACGCAGCACGATCATCACGACCTGTCGGTGGCGACGCTGCACGTTCATCTCGACCACCACTCCTGCCTGGAGGTCGCGGTGTTGCGCGGCGCCACGGGCGACGTGCGCCATTTCTCGGAGCACGTCATGGCCGAGCGCGGCGTTCGCCACGGCCGCCTCGTGATCATCCCCGTCGACGTCGCCGTCGAGGCGCACGCTCACGGCGGCGACGCGCCGCACACCCATCCCCACGCGCATGTCCGCGAGGCGGGCTGAGGGCGCGGCGCGCCGGTCGATCAGGCCGGCCAGAGCCCGATTCGTCGATCGCGATCGCGCAGCCATTGCAGCGCCGGAAGCGTCAGCAGCACCATCCACAGTTTCGCGACGACCTGGCCCGGCAGGAACTCGAGGCTGCCGAACGCCAGGCCGAGGAAGACCACGCTGTCGACCACCAGGCCGACGAGGCTGCTGGCGAAGGCGGCCCGGACCAGGCCTTTCTTTTGCAGCGGCGTGTAGACGGCCAGATCGGCCGTCTCCGACAGCGCGAAGGCGACGGTCGAGGCGACGACCAGAGCGGGCGGGGCGAACGTCGCCGACAGGGCGGCGCCGACCGCGATGGCGATCGCCGACCAGAGAAGGCCGAGACGACGCTGCACCAGATCGCGCAAGATCAACGCCAAGCCCGCGACCAGCACGCCGCTCGGCGCGGAGAGGCCGGGCGCCACGGGGATCAGGCACGGCCCGTGCGCAACGCAGACCGCGCCGACGTGATTGATCAGCCAGTTGGCGAGGGGAACGCACGCGGAGAAGGCGACGAAGAGAGCCGCCCCTTCCCGTCGTCGTCGCGCTTCAAGACGCTCCTGCATCGCCGCTCGTCTCTTCGTCGTTCGTGAACCGGCGGCGTTCTCGCGCCGCGCCCGCCGTTCGCGCGCGGGGCGCGATCCGCCTCCAAGCCCCTCGCCAATGGCGTCGCGCGCCATTAACAGCGTCGAAACTTCGGGAACAAGAGGCTTCCATAGGGTCGAGGGCGCTCCCTGCCAAGCTGACATCGCTAATGGCGCAATATACATAACTGTATAGTACATCGCATCGAGCGCAAGTCTGTTCGGCTCGCCTCGCCCCGCCGCGAAGGGACAGAAAACGGCGCCCAGGTTCTTGAAATCAGGCCCGACGGACCCGACGCGGCGCCGTCATCGCGAGCGAAGCGTGGCGATCCAGCGGTCGAGGAGATTGCTACAGAGAGTCGCGGCGCTCGCGACATCCGCGAAGGCGCCCGACGTGCAAACAAGCAGGCGTCACGATCTCCGGATCGCCACGCTTCGC
>JBEKBD010000168.1:0-3027 GCA_050015575.1 Roseiarcus sp.
CGCGCCGCGCTGTTCGACGCGCTGCAGCGCGTCGGCGCGCAGGTGTTCGTCACCGGCGCGGACCCGGCCGTCTTCGCCGGGCTCGGCGAACGGGCGCGGATGTTCGAAGTCGTTCCCGGTCGGGTCGAACCCTGGCCGGGCCCCTCAGGCGTGGCCGGCGTCGGGGGATAGCCGGGCTTCCGAGACTCCCAGCAGCGCCAGCGCCCGATCGTATTTGTCGTCACAATCGGCGTCGAAGATCAGCCGCGGATCGGCGGGCGAGACCAGCCAGCCGTTGGCGAGGATTTCGCTCTCCAGTTGGCCGGACGCCCATCCGGCGTAGCCCAGCGCCAGCACCGCCTTCATCGGCCCCTCCCCCTTGGCGATCGCGCGCAGGATGTCGAGCGTCGCGGTCAGGCAGATGTCGTCGCCGATCGCCACGGTCGAGTCGGCGACGCGATAGTCGCTGGAATGGAGGACGAAGCCGCGCCCGGTGTCGACCGGCCCGCCGCGCAGGACGCGCACCGCTTCGGCGCGCGCCGGCAGTCGGATCGCCTCGGCCCGGCCGACGATGTCGAGTTGCACCAGCAGCCTGGAAAATTCGATCTCGTCGGCGCGCTGGTTGATGACGATGCCCATCGCCCCGTCCTCGCGATGGGCGCACATGTAGACGACCGAGCGCGCGAACGGCCCGTCGCGCAAGCTGGGCATGGCGATGAGAAACCGGCCTTCGTAGCTCGGCGCGGGCGCGAATCCCAAGGGGAGAACCATGAAGCCATCGTACCCGCCTCGCGCGCGCCGGGAAAGCGCAAAGCTCGCGGTCGAGCCGGGTCACGCGAATGTTGTTGGCTCGCGGCGGGCGCAGCGCCTAGATTGCCGGCATGCTCTGGCGATTCCTTATGATTTTCGCCCTCGCCGGCGGCGCGGCGGGCGGCGCCCGCGCCGCCGACGCCTTCGCCACGGATTGGGCGAGGACGCTGAAGGCCGACGCGCGCCTGCTGGCCGGCGGGCCGCGGCTGGCGGGGTTCGAAATTCGGTTGGCGCCCGGCGCCGTCACCTATTGGCGCAATCCCGGAGACGCCGGCGAGCCGCCGAGCTTCGACTTCTCGCGCTCGGTCAATCTCGCCCGCGCCGAACCGCAGTTTCCCGCGCCCGCGCGCCTGCCCGAGCCCGACGGGTCGGAGGCGTTCGGCTACCTCGGAGGCGTCGTCTTCCCGATCGCGGTCGAGCCCGTCGATCCCGCGAGGCCGGTCGTTCTGGCGATCCGCGTCAACTACGCGGTGTGCGAAACGATCTGCCTGCCGGCGAAGGCCGATTTGACCCTGACGCTGCCGCAAGCCGCTTCGACGCCCTACGCCGCCGCGATCGAAGCGGCGCGCGCGGCGACCCCGCGTCCGGTCGAATGGGGCGCGCTCGGCGCCGACCTCGCCGCCGTCGA
The DNA here is from genome assembly GCA_050015575.1 of Roseiarcus sp. Lineage (GTDB taxonomy): Bacteria > Pseudomonadota > Alphaproteobacteria > Rhizobiales > Beijerinckiaceae > Roseiarcus. The sequence continues at coordinate 1,418 of JBEKBD010000168.1, forward strand.
CGCGCAGGACTGGCGGCTCTGCCTGCCCGCCGAGGCCGGCCCGCCGCGCGACCTTTTTCTCGAGGCGCCTCCGGGCTGGTGGCTGTCGACCAAACCGACGCCGCCGCCGAGCGGGCGCGACTGCTTCGCCATCGCGTTGCGCGACAAGCCCGCCGACGGCGCTCTGCCGTTGAGCGCGCGCGCGACCTTCACCGGCGGCGCCGGCGCGCTCGACGTGACGATCGTGCTGCCGCAGACGCCTTGAGGCGGAGCGCCGAGGGGCGGTAGACTGAGGCTCTCTCATGGAGGACGGACCATGACCATCAAAGTCGGCGACAAACTGCCCCAGGCGACCTTTCGGCTCGTCACCAGCGACGGCGCGCGGCCGGTGACGACCAAGGAATTCTTCGGCGGTCGAAAGATCGTGCTGTTCGGCCTGCCCGGCGCCTTCACGCCGCCCTGCCAAAACACCCACCTGCCGGGCTTTCTCGCCAACCAGGCGGCGTTCAAAGCCAAGGGCGTCGCGGAAATCGCGTTGACGGCGGTCAACGATCACCATGTCCTCGCCGCCTGGTCGAAAGCGACCGGCGCGGACGGCCGCATCGTCTTTCTCGCCGACGGCGCCGCCGAATTCGCCAAGGCGGCCGGGCTCGACTTCGACGGTTCGGCGGGCGGCCTCGGCCTACGCTCGAAGCGCTATTCGGCGTTGGTCGAGGACGGCGTGGTGAAAATCTTCAACATCGAGGAATCGCCGGGCAAGGTCGATCTTTCCAGCGCGGCGCATCTCCTCGCGCAGATGTGAGGGCGGCCCCCTCTCCCCGCGTGCGCCCGCCAAACGCTTCGCGTTTGCGGCGGAGAGGGGACGCTCGCGTCGGCCCAAGGCTTTCCCGGTTTTTCCAAAGGAATTCCAAGCCTTTCCAAAGATTTCCAGGCTTTTTCCAAGGAAATTCCAAGCTTTTGCAAAACTTTTCCTTGGGCGAATCGGGGAATATCAAGCGGTTAGGCCCCAGGGAAGCGCGCCGTCGCGGTTCGGCGCGGCGGCCGCCTCGTCCGGCGCGGCCGGGCCCTGCCCCGCCTCGGCTGCGGCCGCGGCGTCGCGGGCCCGCTTGGCGATCATGCGTTCCGCCATCGTGTTGAGCTTGTTCAGCAGGCGCTCGCGCGCCCCCGACTCTTCGGCGGCGTAGGCGCCGCCGACGGCCTGATACTTGTCGAGGCGATCGAGCACGCGGATCAGCTCCCCGATCGCCCGCCGATCGCCCTCGGCGACCTCGCGCGCGGCGAGGCGTAAGGCCGGCGCGAGCCGCAGCATCTGCAATTGCGCGTGGTCGCGCTGAGCGTCGACCGGCGACCGACTCAGCGCCTCGACGACGATCTGCCGGATGCGCTCGCGCGACAGCCCCTCGGCCTCGGCGATCTCCTCGTAAGAGCGCCCCTCGCGCACCCGCTCCATGATCCGCTCCCGCCGCGCCAGCCGATCGCGCGCGCTGCGGCGGGGCTTGAGCGGGGGATGGGCGGCGAGAGGTTCGGTCACGATGCAAGGCTCCGTTCGGGCGCGGGCGATGGGGGAAGGCGGAAAGAAAACATTACCATAGTTTGCAGTTTTCCGAAAGAGTTTGTTGCACGGCGGGGGA
>JBEKBD010000169.1:0-3016 GCA_050015575.1 Roseiarcus sp.
GTCACCAGATGGCCGGCGCGGCTCAGCGCGGCCTCCAGCGCGTTGTTGCGGTCGCGCCCCGCCAGATAGAGGACGCGCGAATGGGGCGCGAGGCGATCGATCAGCGCCGCGATCAGCGCGGCGACGTCGGCGGCGGCCTCGCTGGCGATCGCGATCCCCGCCGCCGCCGCCGCCGTCGCCGCCTCGCCGCCGACGACGTGGAGCGGCGGGCCGACGATCGCGGCGCGCGCCGCCGGCGCGAGAAGCGCGATCGCCTTGGCGCTGGTCGCCGCTACCGCGTCGAAGCGGCCATGCGGCGGCAGGGCGCCGGTGGCGCGGATTTCGACCGCCGGCGCGAGCGCGGCGAAAAAGCCGCGCGAGCGCAGCAACGCCGCGCTGCGGGCCGCGTCGTCGCGCGCGCGCATGAGGGCGACCGTTTTCTTCACGTCTTCGCCATCGTCGTTCGCGACGCTCCTCGCTTCGCGCCGCCATCCCCCTATAATGCGCTGGGCGGGCGCGCGCCAAGCATATAGGGACGGCCGCGCCCGGCGCGTCGGGCCGGCGGCGCGCAACTGTGCTATTGCAACGGACGATGCGCGTTTTGGGAATCGAAACCACCTGCGACGAGACGGCGGCGGCGGTGGTGCGCCTGCGCCCGGACGGCGCCGGCGAAATCCTGGCCGACGAAGTGATGAGCCAGATCGCCGCCCATTCGCCCTATGGCGGCGTCGTGCCGGAGATCGCGGCGCGCGCCCATGTCGAAATCGTCGACGCGTTGGTCGACCGGGCGCTGCGGCGCGCCGACATGCGCGCGCGCGACCTCGACGGCGTCGCCGCCGCGGCGGGGCCCGGGCTGATCGGCGGCGTGCTGGTCGGCTTGATGACCGGCAAAGGGATCGCGCTCGCCGCGGGCAAGCCGTTCCTCGCGGTCAATCACCTCGAGGCGCACGCGCTGGCGGTCCGGCTTTCCGGCCGCCTGGCGTTTCCCTATCTGCTGCTGCTCGCCTCGGGCGGGCATACCCAGATTCTCGCGGTCAAGGGCGTCGGCGACTATGACCGGCTGGGGACGACGATGGACGACGCGATCGGCGAGGCCTTCGACAAGACCGCCAAGATGCTCGGCCTCGCCTACCCCGGCGGGCCCGCCCTCGAAGCCGCCGCCAGGGGCGGCGATCCCCAGCGATTCTCCCTACCGCGACCGATGATCGGTCGGCCGAGCGCCGATTTCTCGCTCTCCGGGCTGAAAACCGCGACGCGCCTGGCGGCCCAGTCGATCGCGCCGCTGACCCAACGCGACGTCGCCGATCTCTGCGCTTCGTTCCAGGCCGCGGTCGTCGACGTGATCGAGGACCGCATGCGGGTCGGCCTCAAGCTGTTTCGTCAGCGCGTCGGCGCGGCGCAAGGGGTCGTCGTCGCCGGCGGGGTCGCCGCCAACGGCGCGATCCGCGAGGCGATGGCGCGATTTTGCGCCCAGGCCGGACTGCCCTTCATCGCGCCGCCGCAAGCTTTGTGCACCGACAACGGCGCGATGATCGCCTGGGCGGGAATCGAGCGCCTGCGGCGCGGCCTGGTCGACGATCTCGCGGCCCCCGCCCGCCCGCGCTGGTCGCTCGACCCGAAGGTCGAGCGTTCGGCGAACGGCAAGGCGTGAAGGCGCGGGCGTCGGCGGCTTCGCCGGGCTTAAGAGACGAGATTTGCGCGCGGCTTGGGAATTTGCGACGCTCGGCGCGCGAGCGGCCAGGCGCATCGCCCGCGCGTGGCGAGGCCGTCGAGGAAGGTTCGGCGATGAAAGAGAAGATCGGCTTCATCGGCGTCGGGCTGATGGGCCACGGCATGGCCAAGAACATCGTCGAGAAGGGCTGGCCGCTGACGGTTCTCGGCCATCGCCGGCGCGAGGCGGTCGAAGACCTGAAATCGCGCGGCGCCGCGGAGGCGTCTTCGCCGCGCGAGCTCGCGCTTCGCTGCGACGTCGTCGTGATCTGCGTGACCGGTTCGCCCGAGGTCGAGGCGGTCGTCGAAGGCGAGGACGGGTTGACGGCGGCGGGAAAGCCGTTGCTGGTCATCGACTGTTCGACTTCGGCGCCCGCGGTCACGACGCGTCTGGCGGCCTCGTTGGCGCGAAGAGGCGTCACGCTCATCGACGCGCCTTTGAGCCGGACGCCGAAGGACGCCTGGGAGGGCTCGCTCGACGTCATGGTGGGCGGCGATGCCGCTTCGTTGGCGCGGGCGCGGCCCGTTCTCGCGGCCTTCGCCGGCCGAATCATTCCGACCGGGCCGGTGGGCACGGGCCACACGATGAAACTGCTCAACAATTTCGTGTCGATGGGCTACGCCGCGCTCTACTCGGAGGCGCTGATGATCGGCGCCGGAGCGGGACTGTCGGCGAAGACGTTCGACGCCGTCATCCGCGACGGCCGAATGGATTGTCCGTTCTATCGCACCTTCTTCCAATACGTGCTCGAGCGCGACCGCGACGCGCATCGCTTCACCCTCGCCAACGCCCATAAGGACATGACCTATCTCGCGGGGTTCGCCGAGACGCTCGGGGTCGCCAATCCGCTCGGCGCCGCGGTGCGCAATGGTTTTGCGCTCGCCGTCGGCGTCGGTCATGGCCAGGATTTCGTGCCGATGCTGTCGGACCTGGTGGCGCAATGGAACGGCGCTTCCCCGCCGGCGCAAGCGCCGGATTGACGGGAAGCGCGGCGTCGACGAATTGCGCGACGATGGTAGCGGGGGGCGGATTCGAACCGCCGACCTCCGGATTATGATTCCGCTGCTCTAACCAGCTGAGCTACCCCGCCACGCCTCGACGACGAGGCTCGCCCGGTCGGGCCGGCCGCTTATAGGAAGGGAGCGGCGAAAGTGTCAAGAAAATGCGACCCGCGGGGACGGGCCGCGCCTGTCGGATCGAGATCGCCGAAGGATTGGTTGCGGGGGCAGGATTTGAACCTGCGGCCTTCAGGTTATGAGCCTGACGAGCTACCGGGCTGCTCCACCCCGCGATAGCGGAGGACGGAGAACGGAGGACGGAGAACAG
>JBEKBD010000170.1:0-2999 GCA_050015575.1 Roseiarcus sp.
GATCACCGCCTCGATCGCCTCGATGAATTCGGCGCGGGTGCGAAAGCGCTTCGACGATCCGTCGCGTTCGCGCGCCGGGCCGACGCCATGCAGCCCCGGCCCCATGTCCGGGTCCGCGGCGTCGGCGATGATGAAGTCGGAACGCCGATAGGCGCCGGCGCGGATGCGCGCGAGTTTCTCGTCCAATCGAAACATCGGTCTCTCCCGACGCCGCTCGCCGGCGCCCGCCCTACCATCTACATCTCAGCGGGCGAATGAAGCAACGCGCGCCTCGTCGCGGGCGCGCGGGCCGATTTGCCGCTTTGCCCTCGGCAAGCGCTTCCGCTAGGGTCGCGGCGTTGTCGTCTCAGGAGCGCCGAAATGTCCGACGCGCGTCGATTGCGCATTCTCGTCGTGGGGGCCGGCGGCGCGCTCGGGCGCGCGCCTTCCGCCGCGGGATCGAGGGCCGTCGGACCGGCCAAGTCGACGGGGCGCGGTGGAGCATGACGCGTTCGCTGGTCGTCCTGTTGGCGCTGACCGCGCTCACGCTCGTCGTTTTCGCGCTGTGGCCGGGGATCGATCTGGCCGTCTCGCATGTCTTCTACGATCGGGGCGGCTTTATCGGTCGCGACGGGATGGAACGTTTCGGGCGCGATTTCTTCCGCACGACGCCGTTCGTCGTTCTCGCCGCTTTCGTCGCGCTCTACGCGCTTCGCCGCTGTGGCGTCGCCGTTCCCTATGCGCCGAACGGGCGCGGCTTGGCGTTCCTCGCCGTCACCATGGCGCTCGGGCCCGGCCTGATCGTCAACCTCGGCTTCAAGGACCACACGCATCGGCCGCGTCCGGTTCACGTGACGGAGTTCGGCGGCAGCGATGAATTTCGTCCGTGGTATCGCTTCGACGGGGCCTGCCGGATCAACTGCTCATTCGTCTCCGGCGAGGCGGCCTCGGGCTTCTGGATGGTCGCTCCGGCGAGTCTCCTGCCGCCGCCGGCGCGCGGCCCCGCGATGGCCGTCGCGGTCGCGTTCGGCGTAGGCGCGAGCCTGCTGCGCATCGCGTTCGGCGGGCATTTTCTTTCCGACGCCCTACTCGGCGGGCTGATCACGCTCATCGTCGTCGCGCTCACGCGTCGGGTCATCTGGCCGCGCGGCGCGCCTTGAAGGGTTGCGCGCCGCCTGCGTCCGTCTATAAGGGCCGCGGATGCAGCCGGGCGAATTTCCCATAGCGCCGCCCTCGCCGTCATGGCCGGGACGAGCTCGGCCGGGACGCGGCGGGGGGAGCGCTGGGAACTCGCTTCGGCCGCTCGTCGAGTCGCCCCCTCCGTCCCCTTGCCCGCGGTTCCCCATCCCATGTCCAAGCCCAAGACCCTCGTGAAGCGCGTCGTGCTGGCCTATTCCGGCGGCCTCGACACCTCGATCATTCTCAAGTGGCTGCAGACCGCCTACGGCTGCGAAGTCGTCACTTTCACCGCCGATCTCGGCCAGGGCGACGAATTGGAGCCGGCGCGGCGCAAGGCGGAACTGCTCGGCGTCAAGCCCGAGCACATCTTCATCGAGGACCTGCGCGAGGAGTTCGTGCGCGACTACGTCTTCCCGATGTTTCGCGCCAACGCGCAATACGAGGGTCAGTATCTCCTGGGAACGTCGATCGCGCGCCCGCTGATCGCCAAGCGCCTGGTCGAGATCGCGCGCCTGGTCGGCGCCGACGCGATCGCCCACGGCGCCACCGGCAAGGGCAACGATCAGGTGCGCTTCGAGCTCTCGGCCTACGCGCTCGAGCCCGACATCAAGATCATCGCGCCCTGGCGCGAATGGGAGTTCCCTTCGCGCACGGCGTTGATCGCCTTCGCCGAGAAGCATCAGATTCCCATAGCCAAGGACAAGCGCGGCGACGCGCCGTTCTCCACCGACGCCAATCTTCTGCACGTTTCCTCCGAAGGCAAGGTGCTCGAAGACCCGGCGCTGGAGACGCCGCCTTACGTCTATTCGCGCACCGTCGACCCCGAATCGGCGCCCGATACGCCGACGATCGTCGAGATCGCTTTCGAGAAGGGCGACCCGGTCGCGGTGAACGGCGAGCGCCTCTCCCCCGCCGCGCTGTTGGCCAAGCTCAACCAACTCGGCCACGACAACGGCGTCGGCCGGCTCGACCTGGTGGAGAACCGCTTCGTCGGCATGAAGTCGCGCGGCATGTACGAGACGCCCGGCGGCACGATATTGCTCGCCGCCCACCGCGCCATCGAGTCGATCACGCTCGACCGCGGCGCGGCGCATCTCAAGGACGAGCTGATGCCGAAATACGCCGAGCTGATCTACAACGGCTTCTGGTTCGCCCCCGAGCGCGAATTGTTGCAGACGCTGATCGACAAGAGCCAGGAGATGGTCGCCGGCCGCGCGCGGCTGAAGCTCTACAAGGGCGGCGTCCACGTCATCGGCCGCGACAGCCCGAATTCGCTCTACGACCAGGACCTCGTCACCTTCGAAGAAGGCGCCGTCGCCTACGATCAGCACGACGCGGCGGGCTTCATCAAGCTCAACGCGCTGCGCCTGCGCACGCTGGCCAAGCGCAACCGCCGGGCCGAAGCCAAGGCGCGCTAGATGTGAGCTTTCCATAGGTTGTCCATCCGGTCCGGACCGAGGAAGCTGAGGTTGCGAAGCTTCAGATGCCTTGGGGAGGACCGGATGAACATCCACAAGAATGCGCGTTTGACGCCGATCGGTCGAGAGCGATTGGTGCGGCAGATCGAGAGCGGGCAGACGCCGGAGACCGCCGCACGAAGCGCAGGCGTCTGCCCGCGGACGGTCCGGAAATGGCTTGCCCGGTTTCGTTGCGAGGGTGTGGCCGGTCTGCAGGACCGTTCGTCCAGACCTCATCGCCTGCGCCGACCGACGCCGGCCGCGACGGTGGAGCGGATCGAAGCGCTCCGACGCCAACGCTTCACCGGCCAACAGATCGCACGGGATCTCGGCGTGTCGCCTGCCACCGTCAGCCGCGTGCTATGTCGGCTCGGCCTGAACCGC
>JBEKBD010000171.1:0-2998 GCA_050015575.1 Roseiarcus sp.
GATCGGCGAGCAGCGAGGCGACCTTGCGCGCGTCGTAGCGCGCTATCCTTTCCGGGTCGAAGCCGTCGAAAGCGGCGCGGAAGGCGGGGCGCTTGCGCAGGATGGTGATCCACGCCAGGCCAGCCTGGAAGCCGTCGAGCGCGAGCTTCTCGAACAGGGCGCGGTCGTCCCATTCCGGCGCCCCCCACTCTGCGTCGTGATAGGCGAGATAGAGCGGGTCGACCCCCGGCCACGGGCAACGACGAAGCCCGTCGGCATGAGCGAGGGCCCCGCGGGCGGGCGTTTGCGCAGCTTCAGCCATGCCGCTTCATAGCCGCCCGCTCCCGCGCCGTCAGCCCCCGCCGACGCCGACCTGGGCCGAATCGTCAACGAAATTAACCCTTCTTAAAGACGCGAGTCGCGAGCCGCAGCGCGCCGACGTAAAATGCTAACCAATGTCGCCGCCGCCCAATTTGTCGCTCGAAGAGCTCAGAGCCGCTGACGCGCGCCGCGCTGCGCTGGTCTATGTCAGCGAAGCGTTCGCCGAGGCGGTGCTCGATGGCATCGACGTCGACACATTCGCCGACGCCGCGCTCGGCGCCGTCTTCCGCGAACTCGTCGCCAATTACGGCGAGGAGCAGGTCGTCGCGCTCGCCGACCGCCTGCCGGGGCGCATTCGCGCCGGCGAATTCTCGGCCCACTCGCAACAGTAGCCGCCGCCCGACTTCCACGTTAGAGCGGATCGCAGTCGATTCGAGGCGCGATCCCCCTCTCTCCGCCTGCGGGGAGAGGGTTGGGGTGAGGGGCTGGGAGATTAGCTCGGCCGCCCGCGGCCAATCGCCCGGCCCCTCATCCTAGCCTTCTCCCCGCTTGCGGGGAGAAGGGACCGCGCCGCGTCGGCCAGCGATGAAGCTGCCGTCAAAGCGAGCCGTCATGTCCCCGCCCCTGCTCGATCCGCGCGTCACCCCGGCGCGCCCCGACCTCGCCGCAGACGTCTTGCGCGGCAGGGTCGAAGCGGCGCGCTTCGTCGCCGGCGAGGCGTTGCGCGTCGTCGCGGCGATCGCGCCGCTCAGGCGCGCGCCCGATCCCGAAGCGCCGCTCGACAGCGAGGCGCTCTATGGCGAGGCCGCCGTCGTCTATGAAGAGCGCGGCGACTGGCGCTGGGCGCAGCTCGCGGGCGACGGCTATGTCGGCTGGCTGCCGGCGGCGGCGCTCGGCCCCCCGCGCGCCGCGACCCACAAGATCGCCGCGCTGCGAACCCACGCCTATCCCGGGCCGACGATCAAGCGGCCGCCGCGCTTCGCGCTGTCGCTCGGCGCGCTCGTTGAAGTCATTCGTCTCGAAGGCGATTTTGCCGTCGCCGGCGACGACCTCTTCCTCTACGCCAAGCATCTCGCGCCGATCGACGCGCGCGAGCCCGATTTCGTCGCCGTCGCCGAACGTTTTCTCGAGACGCCCTATTTGTGGGGCGGGCGCACCAGCGAAGGGATCGACTGCTCCGGCCTGGCGCAGACCGCGCTTCAGGCGGCGGGAATCGCCGCGCCGCGCGACAGCGACATGCAGGAGGCCGCGCTCGGCCGGGCGCTGCCGCTCGACGACGCGCTCGCGCATCTGCGGCGCGGCGATCTCGTGTTCTGGAAGGGCCACGTCGGCATCATGCGCGACGCGGCGACGTTGCTGCACGCCAACGGCTGGGCGATGAAAGTGGCGAGCGAGCCGCTCGCCGAGGCCCGCGCCCGCATCGCCAACAACGGCGGCGGCGAGGTCACCTCGATCCGCCGCCTGTAGTCGCAGGCGCGCGAAGCCTTACTGCTTGCCGCCGAGCTTGAGTCCGGCGAAGCGGGTGTTGAAGCGCGACAGACGGCCGCCGCGGTCGAGCAGTTGCTGCGACCCGCCGGTCCAGGCCGGATGGGTGTTGGGGTCGATGTCGAGGTGGAGCGTCGCGCCCTCTTCGCCGTAGGTCGAGCGGGTCGTGAACTCCTGGCCGTTTGTCATCACGACCTTGATCATGTGATAGTCGGGGTGCGTGTCGGCCTTCATCGGTCGGTCCTTAAGCAAACGAAACAAGAGCCGGCCGGGTTGCGGCGGCTCCGTGAATTCGGCGCCTCTATAATCCAGGCGCCGCCGCCACACAAGCGCCGGCGTGCGCCGTGCGGGGTTGATTTTGGCGCCCGGTGGTGAATTAAGCGATGGCGCCGACCATTCCGGAGACCCGCGGACCGATGACTTCCCCTGCCGACGCGACGGCCAAGCCGTCCCGTGTCTCGTTGAGCGCGCTGAAGCCGCTGCTGCCCTACGCCTTGGCCCACCGCGGCCGGGTGATCGGCGCAATCGGCGCGCTGGTCGTCGCCTCGGCCGCGACGCTGGTGGTGCCGGTCGCCGTGCGGCAGATGATCGACTACGGCTTTTCCGACGCCCGTTCCGGCCTCATCCATCTCTATTTCATCGGCCTGATCGGCGTCGTCGCCGTGCTGGCGATCGCCTCCGGCGCCCGCTACTACCTGGTCATGACGCTCGGCGAGCGGGTCGTGGCCGACCTGCGCGGCGACGTCTTCGCTCACCTGACCCGCCTCGACCTCGCCTTCTTCGACGTCGAGAAGACCGGCGAGCTGATCTCGCGTCTGACCGCCGACACCACCCAGCTCAAGGCGACCTTCGGCTCGTCGGCGTCGATCGCGCTGCGCAATTTCTTCATGTTCATCGGCGCGGTGGCGATGATGGTCGTCACCTCGCCGAAACTCTCCGCCTACGTGCTGGCGGCGATCCCGATCATCGTCCTGCCGCTCTACGCCGCCGGACGAACGGTGACGGCGCGCTCGCGCCGCGCCCAGGACCGGCTCGCCGACGCGACCGCCTTCGCCGCCGAGAGCCTGTCGGCGGTGCGCGTCATGCAGGCTTTCGTCGCCGAGGCCTTCGCCGCCCAGCGCTTCCGCGCCGCCGCCGAGGAAGCCTTCGACGCAGCGCGGGCGATGACCCAATCGCGCGCCATCGTCACCATCGCCGCGATGTTCCTCGCCTT
>JBEKBD010000172.1:0-2930 GCA_050015575.1 Roseiarcus sp.
GCAGGTCTTCGCCAAGTTCAAAGCCCTGCTGAGAAAGGCCGGCGCCAGGACATACGACGCCGTCTCCGACGCCGGCGCCCAAATCCTCGCCCAGTACGCCCCCGACGAATGCGCCGCCTACCTCACCAACGCCGGATACGCGTAATGCCAAAAGCAAAACGCTCTAGGGAATCCCGCCATGCGTCACGCGTTCCTGCTGGCTATCGGCCTCGGCGCCCTGTTGATCGGCGCGCCGGCGCGCGCGAAGGACAATGGTTCCTGCGCGCAATTCGAGGAGCCGCTCGCCTACAACGCCTGCCTGGCGCGGCACGGGCCGCATGCCGGCGCGACCCGCGCCATCGCGGCGCCGGACGAGGACTTCGCCGCGCCCGCCGCCGAGGCGCCGAGGGGCGGCGAACGCCATCGCCTCGAATTCGACCTCGGCGAGAAGCGGCGGCGGCCGTAGCCAAGGCGCCGCGTCGTCGCGACCCGCTGCCGGCGGCTCACCCCCCGTCGTACGATTTCTCGTCGACGATGCGCGCGCCGCTGAGGAGGTTGATCTTCCTCTTCGCCTCGGCGCGCCGGTCGTTTGTCTTATAGACGGCGCGCGCGAGTTCGACGAACCGCGGCCCGAAATCGCTCTTCGCCTCGCATCGCCGAATCGCGTCTTCGATATCCCACAGGGCCTCGTTGATCGCCTTCAGCTCGGCCTCCAGCGCGCCGAGCGCGGGGAAGGCGGCGAGCAGGCTCGCTCGCGCCGGTTCGAGCGCGAGCGCTTCGCGCTCGACGTTGGCGCGCTTGGCCGGGTCGGCGATGCGTTCGTTCTTGATGGCGAGGATCGTCGCGCGATCCATCAGTTCGCCTGCGCCGATCTCGACGAATAGGGGCGCGGCGCCCTCGACGTTCATGCCGGCGATCTCCCGCTGGGCGGCTTTCGGCGCGAGCGCGTCTCGACCAAAGCGGCGAGCGCTCTTCTTAGGAAAACCCCGCTCCGCGCGCAACCGGAGCCGCGTCCTGGCGATTCGCCTCGCGCGTCCGCAGCTGCAGCTCGAACCCGTGCGGCGCCCGGCGCTGCTTGACGATGGCCAGCGTCTCGTCGAGCCGCGGCGTGTCGAGAAAAGGCGATGACGGAGGGCGGCGCGGCGCCTCCTCGGCGGGCCCTCCCCGAGGCCGTCATGGCGAGGAGACCGAGCGTAGCGATGGGGCGAAGCGCTCCATGCGACGGCTGAACCGTGGATGGCTTCTTCCGCGCTACGCTCGGGGTTCGCGGCGCCATGGCGCCGCGCCGTCCACGCCGGCCGGCGTGACAATTTCTTGCGGAAAAACAGAAGTCACGGTAATCTGAAAATCGAAGCTCGCCGAAGGTTCGCTGCGCGCGGGGCCGCAAGGAGGACAAAAGCACACCTAGCGATCGCGTAATTTCGGCCGCAAGGCTCGAAAAAGCAAAACCGGCCGACATCGCCGTCAACCCTTTGATTTTCTTGAACACCGCCAAGGAATTTCTTTGGAAAAGTTTGGAAAAGTTTGGAAATAGCGTGGAATTTCCTTGGAAAAATTTGTAATTCCTTGGAAAAGTTGGGAAATCCTTGGAGAGGCGGCAAAGCTCCAGCCCCCTGCCCGGCGCTCCCGCGAGCGGCGCGCTCGCCGTCGCCTTACGCTCGCCGCGTCGCCTCGGCCAGCGCCCGCCACCAGGCTTCGTCCCAGTTCCAGTCCGCCGCCGGCGAGGGCGAGGGCAGCAGCCACAGGCGGGTCGCGTCGATTCGCTCCGGCTGCTCGCCGAAGCCCGCCTTGCGGCGCAAAAACCGCCGGCCGGCGGTCAGGCTGGTGAAGGCGAGGATGCCCGGCTTCGCCCGCGCGATTTTTTCCGCCATCGCCGCGCAGGCGGCGCGGCCGAGGGCGCCGGCGGGCAGTTGCTTGTCCATGCCGCTGACGTGCTTGGCGATGTCGGTGAGGCCGAGGCCGAAGCCCGGCAGTGAGGCGAACTCCGACGCGTCGAGCAGGCGCGGCGTCAGGCCGACCGCATAGAGCGTGCGCCAGAACTTGTTGTAGGGATGGGCGTAGTAGCAGCCGCGCGCCGCCGAGACCGCGCCCGCCGCGGTGCCGCAGAAGACGAGCTTGAGGCCGGGCGGCAGCACGTCCGGCAGGATCGGCGTCGCCGGCATGAGCGACTCACAGGGTCTGGTTGTAAGCGCCGACCTCGGGGTTCTCGCGCAACACGGCGTCGACCGCATGGAACATTTCGCGCATGCGCGCTTCCGACGCCGGGCTCTCGACGACGACGACGAGTTCGGGCTTGTTGGAGGACGCGCGCACCAGGCCCCAGGTTCCGTCCGCCGCCGTGACGCGCGCGCCGTTGACCGTGACGAGTTCGCGAATCGGCTGACCCGCCAGCGGCGCGCCGCTGGCCCGCATCGCCGCGAAGCGCTGGGCGACGCGCTCGGCGACGGCGTACTTGGCCTCGTCCGGACAGTAGGGCGACATGGTCGGCGAACCCCAGGTTTTCGGCAGCGCGCGGTAGAGATCGGCCATCGACTTTCCGGGGTTGCGATCGAGCATGTCGAGCACGGCGATCGCGGTGACGAAGCCGTCGTCGTAGCCGCGGCCGATCGGCGCGTTGAAGAAGAAGTGCCCCGACTTCTCGAAGCCGGCGAGCGCCTGCAAATCGCGCACGCGCCGCTTGATGTGGGAATGGCCGGTCTTCCAGTAGTCGACCTTCACGCCGAGCCGATTCAGCTCCGGATCGCTGGCGAACAGTCCGGTCGATTTGACGTCGACGACGAAGGTCGGGTTCGGATGCAGTTTGGCGAGGTCGCGCGCCAGCATGACGCCGATCTTGTCGGCGAAAATCTCGTTTCCCTCGTTGTCGACCACGCCGCAGCGGTCGCCGTCGCCGTCGAAGCCGAGCGCGAGGTCGGCGCGGCTATCCTTTACCGCCGCCGCCATCGCATGCA
>JBEKBD010000173.1:0-2838 GCA_050015575.1 Roseiarcus sp.
CGCACGACGCCGGCGACGGTGACCGAACTCAAGCATCGCATCGACGTCGACAATCTCGACAAGCTCGCCGCCAAGACGTTGACGCTCAACGAAGTCGGCTTCGCCAATATCGCTACGACCATGCCGGTCGCCTACGACCCTTACGTCGAAAACCGCGAGACCGGCGCCTTCATTCTGATCGACCGCCGGACCAACGAAACCGCCGCGGCGGGCATGATCGCGCACGGCCTGCGCCGCGCCACCAACATTCACCGCCAGGGCTTGACGGTGACGCGCGAGGATCACGCCGCTGTCAAGCACCAGCGCCCGGCGATCCTCTGGTTCACCGGCCTTTCCGGCGCCGGCAAATCGACCATCGCCAACCTCGTCGAGTCGAAGCTGCTGGCGCGCGGCGTGCACACCACCCTGCTCGACGGCGACAACGTCCGCCACGGCCTCAACAAGGACCTCGGCTTCACCGCCGCCGACCGCGTCGAGAACATCCGCCGCGTCGCCGAAGTCGCGCGGCTGATGACCGACGCGGGGCTGATCGTCCTCGCCTCGTTCATTTCGCCGTTCCGCGCCGAGCGGCGGCTGGCGCGCGACATCGCGGCGGCGGGCGAGTTCATCGAAATCTACGTCGAGGCGCCGCTGGAGACGGTGATCGCGCGCGACCCCAAGGGCCTCTACAAGCGGGCGCTGGCCGGGCAGATCAAGAATTTCACCGGCGTCGATCAGCCCTACGAAGCCCCGGAGGCGGCCGAACTCGTGCTTCACACCGCCGATTCGACGCCGGAGGCGCTCGCCGAGCGCGTCGTCGCGGAGCTGACGGCGCGCGGGTTCATCGCGCGGCTGTAGGCCGGCCCGGCCGCGGGCGTTGCGCCGGCGGCGAAAACGCGCTTCGATGGCCTGCGGGCGCAGGCGCGACATCGCCGGCCGAGGGCGACGCCATGACCGCCAGCGAATCTCACGACTATGCCGACGGCCGCCAGTCCGAGACCGCGCTGGGGATCGCGCGCGGGGTGCGCCGGCTGTTGCGCGCGCGGGGCTTTTCCACGGTGACGGAACTGCCGCTGCTCGACGGCCGCCGCGCCGACGTGGTGGCGCTCAACGGCGAGGGCGCGCTGCTGATCGTCGAGATCAAGTCGTCGGTCGCCGACTTTCGCGCCGACCACAAGTGGCGCGACTACGCCGCCTGTTGCGACCGGCTCTATTTCGCCATCGGCGCCGACATTCCGGTCGAGATCATGCCCGAGGACGCCGGCCTGATCGTCGCCGACGCCTATGGCGCGGAAATCCTGCGCGAGGCGAGCCTGCGCGTCATCGCCCCCGCCACCCGCCGCGCCGTGCTGCTGCGCTTCGCCCAGGCCGCCGCCGACCGGCTGCACCGTCTCGCCGATCCCGGCGGGGCCGCGGAGTTTTAGCGCGGGACGGCTCGGCCTCGCGCCCCGCCGAGGTTTCCCTTCCGCGCCTCCCATGCTAACGACCCGCCCATGACCACGCGCATCGACCGCCGTTTCGCCGCCCTTGCCGCCGAGCGCAGCGCCGCGCTCGTCGCCTTCGTCATGGCGGGCGATCCGGACGCGGCGACTTCCCTGGCGATCGTCAAGGCGTTGCCGAAGGCCGGCGCCGACGTGATCGAGATCGGCATGCCGTTCACCGATCCGATGGCCGACGGCCCGGCGATCCAGGCGGCGGGCCTGCGCGCGCTGCGCGGCGGGCAGACCCTGCGCAAGACGCTGGCGCTGGTCGGCGACTTTCGCGGCGGCGACGCCGACACGCCCGTCGTGCTGATGGGCTATTACAATCCGATCTACGTCTATGGCGTCGAAGCGTTCCTCGGCGACGCCAAAGCGGCCGGGGTCGACGGGTTGATCGTCGTCGATCTGCCGCCGGAAGAGGACGAGGAATTGTGCCTGCCGACGCTGAAGGCCGGGCTCAATTTCATCCGCCTGGCGACGCCGACCACCGACGACAAGCGCCTGCCGGCCGTGCTCGCCAACACTTCGGGCTTCGTCTATTACGTCTCCATCACCGGCGTCACCGGGGCGGCGGCGCCCGACGCGTCGAAAGTCGGCGAGGCGGTCGCGCGCATCAAGCGCCATACCCGCTTGCCGGTCGCGGTGGGGTTCGGCGTCAAGGACGCCGCGAGCGCGGCCGGCGTCGCCGCCAAGGCGGACGGGGTCGTCGTCGGATCGGCGCTGGTCGAGGCCGTGCGCGCCTCGTTGGTCGAGGGCAAGGCCGGGCCGGCGACGGTCGGCGCCGTCGCCGCGGCGGTCGAGCGAATCGCCGCCGGCGTGCGCGGCGTCGTCAAAGCGCCGCCGGCGCTGTCGAGGGCAAGCCGATGACCTGGATTTCCAACGTCGTCCCGCCGAAGATCCGCTCGTTCCTGCGGCGCGACACGCCGGAGAACTTGTGGGTCAAGTGCCCAGAGAGCGGCCAGCTCGTTTTCCACAAGGACCTCGAAGCCAATTTGATGGTGGTGCCGGGCTCCGGCTATCACATGGCGATCGAGCCCAGGGCGCGTCTCGCTTCGCTGTTCGACGAGGGCCAATTCGAGGAGCTGCCGGTTCCGGAGACGCTGAGCGACCCGCTGAAATTTCGCGACGTCAAGCGTTACGCCGACCGCCTCAAGGAGCACCGCGCCCGGACCGGATCCGCCGACGCGATCACGCTGGCGCGCGGCCGCATCGAGGGCCTGGCGACGACGGCGGCGGTGCACGATTTCGCCTTTCACGGCGGCACGCTCGGCATCGCCGCAGGCGAGACGATCGTCGCCGGGATGAGCGAAGCGGTCGCGCAGCGCACGCCGTTCGTCGTCTTCACCGCCTCGGGCGGCGCGCGCATGCAAGAGGGCAT
>JBEKBD010000174.1:0-2626 GCA_050015575.1 Roseiarcus sp.
AATATCCTCGCTTATTTCGCGCCTCGGCTCGGCCTCGCGCCGCCTGACGAGGCGCTGCGCCTCTTCGCCCACGGGCTGCAGCTCACCGTGACCGACTTCGTCGCCGAGATTCACGACACGCACCATCCGATCTCGACCGCCCTCTATTACCAAGACCAGAAGAAGGAGGCGAAGGCGCGCGCGACGGCCTTCCTCGACCACCGCCTGCCGAAATACCTCGGCTATTTCGAGCGCGCGCTGCAGAGCAATCCCGACGGCGCCGGCCATCCCGTCGGCGCCAAGCTTACGTACGTCGATCTGTCGCTGTTCCAGCTGGCGGAGGGCCTGAGCTACGCATTCCCCAACGCCATGGCGAAATTCGCGGCGACATATCCGGGGCTGGCGGCCGTGCGCGCCAGCGTGAAAGCGCGGCCGAGGATCGCCGCCTATCTCGCCTCGGCGCGCCGCCTGCCCTTCAACGAGGTCGGAATCTTCCGCCATTACCCGGAGCTGGACGGGAAAGCGAAGTGAGGCGGGACGCGCCGCTACGACCGCAAACGTCGCGCCGGGGGCGGGGTCCCGGGCAATCCGATTCGCCTCAATAGACCCACGGAACCAATCGCCAGGTGCGGGCGCGATAGGCGGCGTAGGCCTCGCCGAAGCGTTCGCCGAGCAGCGCCTCTTCGGCCTTCATGCGCGCGACGAGCGGCACGACCAACAGCGCGGTCAGCAAGACGCCGACGATCGAGCGAAAGGCGAGCGACCAGCCAAGCGTACCGATCAGCAGCCCGAGATAACTCGGGTTGCGAATGCGGCGGTAGAGCCCGTCGGTGACCAGCTCATGGCCGGGCTGGATCGCCACCAGGCCGCTGAAGCGCTCGCCGAGCGCGAACACCGGCGCGATCCGCAGCGCCCCGCCGACGGCGGAAAGCAGCACGCCGACCCAGCGCGTCCCGTCGCCGCCGACGACGAACAGGTCGAGCCGGTCGGAAAGGGCCGGCGCATAGCCGAGCATCAGTCCGATCAGCGCGAACGCGCCGAGCACCCAACGATTTGACCGATCCTCGCGCTCGCCGGGGCTAAGATTGCCGCGGGTGAACAGCGCCGAAACGGCCAGCCCCAGGGTGACGACCGCCAGCGCGACCAAGGGCGGATGGGAGAAGAACGGTCCGAGCCCGCCCTCGCCGAGGGCGGCGAGCCAGAGGTAGGCGAGCGTCCCGACGATGGTGAAGACGGCCATTCGCGGCGCGACATGCATAGGCGGGCCTCCATCCGACGAGCTTAGCCGAAATCAGTCGGCGCTGCGCCCCGCGGCCGCGGTCCGCGACCGCTCCCTTCGTTGGCGATCTGCTCCTTTGGCGCTCCGCGCATTCGAAAAGTTGTCCACAGGGCGCCGCCCTACCCCACCCGATTTCGGAACTTGACAAGAACATAAAGAGAACATACAGTGTCCTAGTTATCGCATTTTTGGGGAGGGTCGCATGACTCGGCGTGTTGCGTTCGCCCTGGGCGATCTCTTCGAGATCACCGCGCTCGCCGCCTTCGTGACGATGATCGCGATGGCTGCGCGCGCCTTCGGGGCCTGAGGCGGGTCCTCCTCCGCCTCGACGCCGCTTGGCGGCGGCGGCGCGCTGGTCTATCCCTGCGCAGCCGGACGGTCCGCGTCCGGCCTCGCCTGGAGCGTAAGCGCCGCTTGCCGTCCCGCGTCTCCCTCATCGTCGTGGCGGCCGGGCGCGGCGCGCGGCTCGGCGCGGCGACGCCGAAACAATACCTCGCCTGTGCCGGCAAGCCGCTGATCTGCCACGCGCTCGAGGCGCTCGCCGCGGCCCGGTCCTATTGCGCGGCGACCGTCGTCATCCACCCCGACGACCGCGCGCTCTACCAATCCGCGCTCGCCTTCCTTTCGCCCGCCGCTACGGCCACGTTCGGCCCGCCCGCCATCGGCGGCGACAGCCGCCAGCAGAGCGTGCGCGCCGGGCTCGAGGCGCAGAGCGACGCCGCGCCCGATGTCGTCCTCATCCACGACGCGGCGCGCATCTTCCCTTCCCTCGCGCTGGTCGAACGCGCCGTCGCCGCCGCCGAGCGCTACGGCGCGGCTGCGCCCGGCGCGCCGTTGAGCGACACGGTCAAACAGATCGACGCCGAGGGCCGCGTCGTCGCCACTCCCGACCGCTCCCTGTTGCGCGCGGCGCAGACGCCGCAGGCGTTCCGCTTCCCGCTGATCCTCGACGCGCACCGGCGCGCCGCCGCCGCCGGCGTCGACGGCCTGACCGACGACGCCGCGGTCGCCGCCTGGGCGGGACATGAGACCTACGTCTTCGACGGCGACCCGGCGAACGTGAAGGTGACGACCATGGACGACCTCAGCGCCGCCGAAGCGCGGCTCTTCGACGCGGCGGCCGACATCCGCATCGGCCAGGGCTTCGACGTCCACGCCTTCGCAGCCGGCGACCATGTCTGGCTCGGCGGGTTGCGCATTCCTCACGAGAGGAGCCTCGCCGGCTATTCCGACGCCGACGTCTGCCTGCACGCGCTCGCCGACGCGCTCTATGGCGCGCTCGGCGACGGCGACATCGGCGCCCACTTCCCGCCCTCCGACCCGCGCTGGCGCGGCGCCGCTTCGTCGATTTTCCTTAGCCACGCCGCC
>JBEKBD010000175.1:0-2504 GCA_050015575.1 Roseiarcus sp.
CCCTTCGTCATGGCCAACATGAAGACCGGCGAGGGCGTCGAGGCGGTGATCGCGTTCATCCGCGACAAGGGCGGGCTCGGGGCGGATTGAGCGACCCAGAAGCGCGCTCGACGCGTCGAGCGGCGTCTCGGCCTGCCGCCGGCGGTCGACGCCCATGGAAAGGCGTTTCCGCGAGGCGTTTTGGGGCCGAATTTCGCACCGTTCATTGGCGCCTGCCGGCGCTTGTCTTGCGGCCCAAAGCCGCACTATAAGCCTTCGCCGGGTCGCTTCGGCTCGGGCGTCGAACCCGAGCGGGCGCCTCGCGAATGGCTCCAATCGAGAAAGACCCCATCATCATGCGCATCTCGACCTTCGTCTCCGCGATCGCCTTAAGCGTTCTCGTCTCGGGCGCCGCCTACGCGCTCGACGCCGCCGCTCCCGCCAAGCCAGCGGCGGACGCCGCCGCCCTCGCCGCAAAAAAGGCCAAGTCCGAGGACTGCTCCAAGCAGGCCGACGCCAAGGGCCTGCACGGCGCCGAGCGCAAGAAATTCCGTGAGGAATGCAAGAAAGCGCCGTAATTCAAGCAAGCTCCTCCGAGCCGGTCGAACCAGGTTCGAGCGCAAATGGCCGGCGACGCCGGCCATTTTTATTGGCCGCCGCCGGACGCGTCGGGGAAACGGGGAAACGCCATGGTCGAAGCGCCCTCCGACAATCGCGCCGGCGACGAGCGCCTCGCCGTCTTCGCCACGCTGCGCGATTTCTTCCGCTACGCCGTCAGCCGGTTCAACGCCGCCGGGCTCGCCTACGGGCACGGCGCGACCAACGCCGTCGACGAGGCCGCGTTCGTCGTCCTGGAGGCTTTGCGCCTGCCGATCGACGCGCTCGATCCGTTTCTCGACGCCGCGCTGACGCGCGAGGAGCGCGTTCGCCTGCTGGAGCTGATCGACGCGCGCGTGGCGACGCGCAAGCCCGCCGCCTACCTGCTCAACCGCGCCTATATCCAGGGCGTGCCGTTCTATGTCGACGAGCGCGTGATCGTGCCGCGCAGCTTCATCGGCGAATTGCTGTTCGGCGGCCTCATCGGCGAGGGATCGCTGATCGAGGACGCCGATTCGATCATGAGCGCGCTCGATCTGTGCGCCGGCGGCGGCTCGCTGGCGATTCTCGCGGCGATGAAATTCGTGAACGCGCGGATCGACGCGGTCGAGCTTTCCGCCGACGCGCTCGCCGTCGCGCGGCGCAATGTCGCGGAACACGACCTCTCCGACCGGATCACGCTGATCGAGGGCGACCTGTTCGCGCCGCTCGGCGCCAAGCGCTACGATCTGATTCTCGCCAACCCGCCCTATGTCGACGCCGAATCGCTCGCCGCGTTCCCGCCCGAATACGCCGCCGAGCCGCGGCTCGCGCACTCCGGCGGGCGCGACGGGTTGGACGTGGTGCGGCGGATTCTCGCCGAGGCGCCCGCCCATTTGACGCCCGAGGGCGCGCTGGTGTGCGAAGTCGGGCGCGGCCGCGCACGGCTGGAGGCGGAGTTTCCCCGCCTGCCGCTGCTGTGGCTCGATGCCGAGGAAAGCGAAGGCGAGGTGTTCTTCGTCCGCGCCGCCGATCTCGCCCAGCCGAGCCGCGGGGGCAAGCGGCGCGCGTGAGCGCTGGCGTTCGCGCCGCCGCTACTCCGCCGCTTCGCGCATGGTTGCGCGAATTACGGCGCGGAAGTCGTCGATGCTGACCAGCTTGCCGGCGCGCTCGACGCGCCAGAACGTCCAGCCGTTGCAGGCGGGCAGCCCTTGCGCCAGCGCGCCGATCTTGTGGATCGAGCCGACAGCCGGCCCGAGCGTCAGCGCGCCGTCGGCGCGAACGAGCGCGCCGTGGCGTCCATGCGCGTCGACCAGCTTTTCGCCCGGCGCGATCAGCCCGGCTTCGATCACGCTGGCGAAGGCGACGCGCGGCTCGCTGCGGCGAGTGGGAATCGCGGCGACCGCCTCGAGCGCGACCGGAACGACCGCCTCGATGCGCGCGCGCGCCGCGGCGGCGTAAGCCGCGTCGCGCTCCAGCCCGATGAAGCTGCGGCGCAGGCGACGCGCGACGGCGCCGGTGGTGCCGGTGCCGAAGAAGGGGTCGAGCACCAGATCGCCCGGGTTCGAGGCGGCGAGCAGCGCGCGCTGCAGCAGCGCCTCGGGCTTTTGCGTCGGATGGGCCTTGCGCCCGTTGGCGTCCTTGAGCCGCTCCCCGCCGGTGCAGATCGGCAGGAACCAGTCGGAGCGGGCCTGACAATCCTCGTTGCCGGCCTTCAGCGCCTCGTAGTTGAAGGCGTAGCCCTTGGCGTCGGCGCTGCGCGCGGCCCAGATCATCGTCTCGTGGGCGTTGGTGAAGCGGCGGCCGCGGAAATTCGGCATCGGATTAGCCTTGCGCCAGACGATGTCGTTGAGAATCCAGAAGCCGAGATCCTGCAGGATCGCGCCGACGCGGAAGATGTTGTGATAGGAGCCGATGACGAAGATCGTCGCGTCGCGCTTCATCACCCG
>JBEKBD010000176.1:0-14642 GCA_050015575.1 Roseiarcus sp.
ACTTGATTGACGATCAAGCCGATCAGGAACAGCAGACATCCTGCTGCGAAGATGCCAGTTAGCGCGAGGCCGATGTTCTTATCGGCGCCCATGCTTGCGATCACCGGACTGATGAACGCAAAACTCGACCCGAGATAACTCGGGATTTTGTTCCTCGTAACCAGGAGGAACACCAGCGTTCCGATGCCGCTGAAGAGGATCGTCGTTGTCGGCGGAAACCCGGTGATGAGCGGCACCAAGAACGTGGCGCCGAACATGGCGATCACGTGCTGCATGCCGATGCCGATCGTCTGAGGCCATGGGAGCCGTTCATTCGGCAAAACTGTCCCCCCAGCCGGAACTAAATTCCAAAGCATCTCTGTTCTCCCTCCGCTTCGCGTTCCCTTCCTCCGGCTTGGCGAGAGATTCGCCGAAGCCGGGAAGGCACGATCTCGATCTATTCGAAAACCAACACGTTCACTGGTTTGCCCGGACGCTCGTCCGATTCCTCCACGCGGCTACTCAGTCGCATGCCGACGCTCGGCTCCGCAACGCCAATCCTTCCCGACGCGCGCAGGCCGTTGTCGAACTCCGCCATCCCGAAGAGGAGGAACTTGACGTTGTAGCCGTCCGGCAGGTTCCAAACCCTCGTCCACGAGAGGAGGGTCGCCGGGCCTTCGAGGGGGAAGGTCTCCCAGCCTCGGCCCGTCACCGGATCGCGCCGGGACGAGCACTTGCTGCAGATCATCGGCGCGGGATAGGAGATCGCGCCGCAGGTCAGGCACCGGTACGCCAGGATCTCCGGCGTCTTGACGTCGTATGCGCTGAAATCGATCATCGAGCCGAAGTCCCCTTGGAGTGCTTGGTAGGCGCGAAGACGGCGGAAATCCCGATCCCGCGCAACGATCGATATGCGTCGTAAAGTCGCATGATCCGCCGACCCTTCGCCTTAGGCGACAATGCGCGTGCAGAGCCGCTCGCGCATCGCCTTCACCACGTGCCCCTCATGCGCAATGATCGCCTCCTTGCCGCCCTTCTCGACGTACTCGACCGCGCCTTCGATCTTCGGTCCCATGCTGCCCGGCGGGAACTGGCCTTCGTCCAGCCACTTCCGCGCCTCGGCGGTCGTCATGACGTCGATGTCGCGCTGGGTCGGCTTGCCGTAATCGATGCTCACCCGGTCGACGCCGGTGAGGATGATGAACAGCTCGGCCCCGAGATTGTAAGCGAGCAGCGCGGCGGTCGCGTCCTTGTCGATGACGCCCTCCGTCCCCGCCACCGAGCGCATTCCATAGTTCACCGGGATGCCGCCGCCGCCGCCGGCGATCACCACCGTCTCGTTCTGGACGAGGAGTTTGATCGAGCGCAGCGGCAGGATGTGGAGCGGCTTCGGCGAACAGACGACCCGCCGCCAGCCGCGGCCGGCGTCTTCGACGATCTCCCACCCATCGCTGCGCCGGAGCTGCTCGGCCTGCTCGCGCGTATAGAACGGCCCGATCGGCTTGGTCGGCTTCTTGTAGGCGGGATCGGCCGGGTCGACCGCGACCTGGGTCAGCACCGTGGCGACCTCGCGCTGCATCTTGTCTTCCTCGAGCACCGTCCGCATCGCGATCTCCAGCATGTGCCCGAGCAGGCCCTGCGAGGTGGCGACCGCGACGTCGAGCGGCGGCACCGGAATGATGTCGCGGGCCTTTTCGAACTGCAGCAGAAGATTGCCGACCTGGGGACCGTTGCCATGCACGAGGACCAGCTCGTAGCCCTTGTGGAGGATCTCGAGCATCTGCCGGCAGGCGCCCCTGGCCTTCTCCATCTGGGTTTGGAACGAGCCGTCGTCGCCAGCCCGGAGGATGGCGTTGCCGCCGAAAGCGACCACGGCGATCGGTCGCGACATGCGCTTGCCTCCTAATCCTTCGCGCAGATGGTGGCGACGACGTTGTTGCCGAACCCGCCGAAGTTCACCGCCATCCCGTACTTGGGGTCTTTCACCTGGCGTCCCGGCTCGACCTCGCCGCGGATCTGTCGCGCCAGCTCCACGATCTGCGACACGCCCGTCGCCCCCACGGGATGGCCCTTGGACTTGAGCCCCCCCGAGGGATTGATCGGCAGCCGCCCCTTGATGGTCGTCGCGCCCTCGCGCACCGCAAGGAACGACTTCCCGCGCTCGAACAAGCCCAGCTCCTCGCTGATGGCGAGTTCCAGGATCACGAAGGCGTCGTGGAGTTCGGCGAACGAGATATCCCGCGGGCCGACGCCGGCCATGGCGTAGGCCTTCTCCCCAGCGATCCGCACCGCGTCGAGGCGGAGCGGATCCTTCCGGTTGTGAACGCAGTGGGTGTCGGTCGCGGAGGCCACGCCGGCGATGCGGACCGGCCGCTTGCCGAACAGCCTCGCCTTGGGCGAGTCCATGTTCACCAGCACCAGCGCCGCCGCGCCGTCGCTGACCGGGCATGTGGAATAGATTCGCAGCGGCTCGGCGACATAGTTGTTGACGACGTGAGCGGTCTCGCTGTCGGCGATGGCCTCGATGGTGCAGGCGCCCTGGACGTGCGCGTACTGGTTCAACGCGCCGTTGTCGTGATCCTTCACCGCGATGAGCGCCAGATCGCGCTCGGTGCAACCGTACTTATCCATGTAGAGCCGGGCGAACATGCCGCCGAAGCTCGGCAGGGTGAGGCCCATGCTGTATTCGGCCTCCGTATGGAGCATCGTCGCGACGATGTCGGTGGCCTGCCATCCGGAGACTTTGCGCATGATCTCCCCGCCGACCACCAGGGCCACGTCCGCCATCCCCGAGGCGATCGCCATATAGGCGACCTTCACGGCGCTCGCCCCGGAGGCAGGCCCGTTCTCGATGAGTTCCGCCGGGACCGGCTCCATGTCCATGCGGCTGACCAGCGACGAAGCCACCGAGGTCTGGTTGCAAAAAAGCCCGGAGGCCATGTTGGCGACGAAGACCTGATCCACCTCCCGCCGCTTCTCCAAAATGCCGGCGTCGATGAGGGCGTCGGTGGCCGCGTAGGCCATGACGTCGGCGAGATCGTACTCGCTCGAGTTGCCGAACCTGGTGTGGCCGACGCCGACAATTCCGACCCTGGCGGACATTCCGCTCACCTCTTGAAACCGGGGATCTGCGGGTACTCGGTAGGCATGCTGAGTTTGTTGGCGGTCGCCAGGATCTCGGGCGACACGGGACGCGTCCCCGTGCACTTGCTGGATTTCACCGCATCCCACAGCTTGCGCGTGAGCACGAAAGTCGGCACGCCGCCCAACTCGTGGCGGACACCCGGATAGAGGTGCGAGCGGTCCTCCAGTTCGTACTCGATCATCCAGCGCCGCCACCCGTTGGGGCTCTCGGCGACGATGTAGACCTCGTCCGAGCCTTGGATTTCGATGTGGTTCTCCATCTTCGCCGCGAAGAGCTGGGCGCCGATGCGCAGGCCGCGCTTGATCGTCAGCGTGTGCAGGCTCATGCCGAGTTTCGGATCGACGGAACGGCTGGTGACGATGCCGGCGATGACGCCGTTGATCGCGCCGACGAGGACGAACTCGTTGGCGGTGCGGTAGCGGTACCAGCCGAGGAGTTCCTCGTACATTCGGGCCGCGACGATGTCGTAGTAATCCGTCGGCACGCCGATCAGCGGATAGACCGTTCCGAGCAGGACGCCGACCTCGTCGCGCCGCGCTTCCCGCACCACCATGATCTCGCCGCTCGCCAGCGTGATCATCTTGGACGGATAGGGCTTGAGGCCGAGCGCCGGAGGCCGCAGCTTGCTTTCAATTGCGTCGATCGCCATTTCCTTACCTCTTTTTCGAACGAGGCGGCTGTCGCCTCGAGTTAGCAGCGGCCACGTTGAATTCGCGCGTTGCGCGGCGCGCCGATGAATTCTTGCGTCACTTCTTCTTCGCTTCGGCGTGCAGCCACGGGTTCGCGGATCCCGCCACGTCGCCGAACTTCGTCAGCACGGCCTTGGCCTTCTTCGCCATCAGCGCCGCGTGGCGATCGTCGTCGACGAAAGCGACGATGCGGGAGATGCAGGATTCGCCGTCGACGAAGCGCCAGGGGAAGCAGCCGATGACGGCCCGCTGGTTCAGCAACAGGTCGATGTCGCCGCCCAGGCATTCCGCGTGAACGATGCCGTGGCTGAACATCTCCAGGTGCATGAGCTGGTACTTGTCCGGGGTGAACACCTCCTCGAGGGTCCGGCCGTACGTCTTCTTGAAGTGCGCGTCGCACTCCTTGGCCTGCACCGGCATCCATTCGCGGATCTTGGTGTTCATCGGGTGGTCGGCGCTGCCGCAATCGACGCCGATCCAGCGGAGCTTCTTGCGCTTCGCCCATTCGGCGAATTCGCGATCCGGCCCCGAGTGCTTGATCATGTAGCGAATTTCGTCGGCGGTCGGCTGATCCCAGCCATAGTGATGAAAGCCGGTGTGAATGATGAGAATGTCGCCTTCCTTCACCTCGACGCGGTCCTCGACCATCTTCGAGGTGTAGACGTCGTAGTCGCCGCAGGCGTCGGACAGATCGACGACGGCGCCTTCATGCATGAGGAAGTCGAGTTCCAGGCTCGCGATGTCCTTGCCCGGCGTGTAGAAGTGGATCTCACCGTCGAGATGGGTGCCGACGTGATTGGAATGGGTCACCACCTGCCCGTTGGCGCCGTTGGGGGCCAGCCGCTTGAAGTACTGGACCTGGAGCGGAACGTAGGTGGGCCAGGGCGGCGTTCCGATGCCGAGGGGGATCGACAGGTCAATGGGTTTCATGGAGCGCTCCTCGATGAAGTCAATGAGGCGCCGTACGCGTCGGCAAAGGCGGAGACGGCGTCGCGGAAACAATTCTCCGGCGGTTTGACCAGCCCGGCGCCGACCATCCCCACGCCCGGCTCGCGGTGGGCGATTCCGGTGTTGATGACCGGCAATATGCCGGTGTCGACGACCTTGCAGACGTCGATGGCGGTCGGCGAACCGCGGAAATCGAGCGCCGGGATCTGGTAGGCGGGGTTCTCGGCCACGGTGATCTCGTACATGCGCGTGGTGAAGGCGATCGCGTCCTGGGGCGCGCCGCCGACGAACTTGACGATCGCCGGCGCGGCGGCCATGCAGAAGCCGCCGATGCCGGCGGTCTCGGTGATTACGGAATCGCCGATGTCCGGGGCCGCGTCCTTGGCGGAAAACCCCGGGAGGTAGAGCCCGTCGACGATGGACGCCGGCCCGGTGAACCAGCGGTCGCCGAGACCGGAAACGCGAATTCCGAACTCGGTTCCATTGCGCGCCATGGCGACGATCACCGAGCTTCCCTCGACGCCCTTGGCCGCATCCACGACGCACTTGCACGCGGGCATCGACAGATTGAGGAAGAAGTGGTCGTTCGCGTTGAGGAAGTTCAGGACTCTTGCGAGCCTCTCCCCCGGTTCGTCCAGCTGCACCAGGCAGGGGGCGAACTCGCGGATCATCAGCGAGGTGCCGGCGCGATTGCGGTTGTGCCCCTCGTCGCCCATCTGCAGCGCCTGGGCGATGACGCTTCGCATGTCGACCGGGCCGTGCCGCTTCAGCGCCTTCTTCATCACCGGCGCGAGTTCCGTCTCGATCCAGCGCAGACGGATCAGAACCTCGTCGGAAAAGGCGCCGTAGCGCAGGACTTTGCCGAGGCCCTCGTTGACGGTGCAGTACGAACGGTTCCCATAGGCGGCGTTCTCGAAAATCCACACCGGCATCCGCGAGGTCACGATGCCCGCCATGGGTCCGACGGCGGCGTGGTCGTGGCAGGGCGAGAAGGCGATCCGGCCCGAAGCGGCCAGCGATTCCGCCTCGGCGCGGTTCGCCGCCAGGCCCTCGTAGATGAGCCCGCCGATCACGCCGCCCTTCATCGGACCGCACATGCGCTCCCACGCGACGGGAGGCCCGGCGTGGAGCACGGTCATTGGCGTCATCCCGGGGACGACCTCGCCGGCGACGCCGATATCCACGAGCATCGGCTTGCCGGCAAGGATGATGTCGGCCGCCTTCTGGTTGGCCGCCGCCACGTCCGTGCGGCTCCGCGCGATCCGCTCCAGGGCCGCGATCATCGCGGGGTTCCCGCCCGCGGGCGGCCGCCAGTCGACATCGATGACGTCGGCCCCCGTCGCGCGCAGGTTATCGGCGAAGGAGGCGAGACCCAGGTTGACCACCGACAGGCGGCTCCTAAAGAGGGCGGCGACGGGTTCGACGTTCAGCGTTTCGTCCATGCCGCCCCTGCCTTTCCGCAACGACCATTGAGCCGTTCCAGCAGCTTCGCCGCCAATAGCGAAGCCTGGTGGTTCGAGGGCATGACGATGCAGCCCGCCGCCTCGAGCTTCGCCGTCTGGAGCGAGAGTTTCTGCGGGTCGCCTTCGGTTCCGGTGATCGAGGCCAGCACCGGCAGGTAGCCGCCGCGCTCGCGCGCCGCCTCGCGCAGCGTCCGCACCGCCGGCGCCAGAGCCCCCGCCGGATCGTCGTGCGATCCGTAGCCGAGCACGACATCGACGAGCACGACGGCGATTTCCGCGTCTTCGCGTTCCGCCATCATCCGTTCGACGCGCGCGCTGGGGTCGATCATCGGATGCGGCCGACCAACGGTGAAGATGTCGTCCCCCAGATCGACGATGGCATGGCCGATGGAGCGGCGCGGATCGCTGAGGACGAAACGCGGGTCGGTGTGATTGTTGGAATACGCCGCCCCCGTGAATTGGTGGACGATCATCCACGCCTCGTCGGCGAGCGTGCCGCCGGTGTAGAATCCGCGCAGGTATTTTTGCGCGCCGCCGATCGCGCGCGTTTCGCGCTCCACGATCGCCTCGATTTCGGCGGCCGGAAGCGTGAACGTCCGGCGCGTATAGGATCCGCCCTCCGCGAGCGCCACGGCCATGCCGGCCGTCTCTTCCAGATTCGCGGCGAATCGCGCCATGGCGCCGGCGCGCTCGGGTTCGGGCGCAAGGCCGATGAAGAAGACCACGGCAGGCTTTCCGCCGCGTTCGAGGGCCGACAGCACGCGCTCGGCGACCGCCTTCGCCGGCGGCTTGGAGATGACGACGATGACCTTGGTCGCTTCGTCGCGGGCCAGCGCCTCGATGCCCATGAGCATGGTGGCGCCGCCCACGCGCTCGTTCTTCAAATCGCGCCCGCCGGCGCCGATCGCCTGGCTGACGCCGGACCCCGCGCGGTCGACCAGGCAGGAAACTTCCTGCATGCCGGTGCCCGACGCGCCGACGATGCCCACCGGGCCGCGCTTCACGACATTGGCGAAGCAGAGCGGCTTGCCGTTGATGATCGCCGTTCCGCAATCCGGCCCCATGAGGAGCAGCCCCTTCCGGCGGCTCAACGCCTTCAGCGCGATCTCGTCTTCCAGCGACACGTTGTCGGAGAACAGCATGACGTGCAGCCCGCTCTCCAGCGCCCTGCGGGTCTCGCGGGCGGCGTAGGCGCCCGGCAACGAGATGACCGCGAGGTTCGCGTCGGGCAGCGCCGCGACGGCGGCGCTCAGACTGGTGGGCGAAGAGCCGGCGCCGCCGCCCCCCGCGGGAAGCGGCCTCCTGCCCAAGGCCAGTTTCGCCGCCGCCAGGGCGGCGTCGGCGGCCTCGGCGCTGGCGCAATCGACGGCGATGACGAGGTCGTTCGGGGTCGCGCCGGCCAGCGAACTCGCCTCGAAGCCCTGGGACCGTAGGAGGTCGAGGTTCATCTCCGTCGCCATGGCGACCGTGGCGTCATGCACGCCGGAGGCAGACCTCAGTTCCCGGCTCATGAGCATCAGGAACACCGAGTCGTGGTAGGAATCTTTCTTGACGAACACCCTCTTCACGGTTTCGTCTCGCCGTTTGCCGCCATCGCGCGGAACGTTGGGAAAGATGGAGCGCCCGAGCCGTTGTACACGGCCTTGTATACGATATTGTACACTGCGGCAACCCCTTCGCGTTCCCGAGAGAAACGTCGCAGCGACAGGAGCGAAATCCCTGCTGAACGCCGGATCGGCGTTCGGCCGTCGGCGCCGCGAACGAACTCAAAATGCGGGAAGAGGGATTCCCGAATCGGCGGTTTCCTGACTCGACGGGAAGAGTCGCCGTCCACGCCATCGCCGCAGGACGCGTCCCAAGACCGACGCGTTTATCGAGACGCGCCCCGGTCGCGCCGAGCCGGCGCCTTGAGCAATTCCTCGATCTCCTGCGCCGGGATCGGCCTGCTGAAGAGATAACCCTGCATTTCGTCGCAGTTGTTGGCGCGCAGGAACGCGAGTTGATCGTCGGTCTCGACTCCCTCGGCGATGACCCTCAAATTGAGCTTCTGACCCAAGGCGATCACCGCGCTGGCGACGGCCTTATCGTTTTCATCGGCCGGAAGACCGTCAATGAACGACTTGTCGATCTTGAGCCGCGCGACCGGAAAGTTCTTCAGCGCGCTGAGGCTGGAATAGCCGGTGCCGAAGTCGTCGATCGCGAGCTGGACGCCCAGGCCCTGCAACGTCTTCATCGTCGCAACGGCGCGTTCGACATCCTGCATGACGAGGCTTTCGGTCACCTCCAGCTCCAGATATTTGGCGTCCAGGCCGCTTTCCTTCAGCGAGCCGACGACGCGGCTGATCAAATCCTTCTCCCAGAATTGCCGCGGCGACACGTTCACGCAAACGTTCATCGGCGGCAGCCCGGCGTCCCGCCAAGCTTTGTTCTGCCGACAGGCTTCGTGCAGCACCCAGTCGCCGATCGGCACGATCAGGCCCGTCTCCTCGGCCAATGGAATGAAATCGATCGGCGACACGACGCCTGCATTCGGGCGATTCCAGCGGATCAGCGCTTCGACCGCGAAGACGCGCCCCGTCCGCAGGTCGACCTGCGGCTGGTAGAGCAGGACGAACTCGTGACGCGCGACGGCTTTTCGCAATTCCTCCTGCAACAGGAATTTTTCGCGCATCTTGGCGTTCAGCTCGGGCGTATAGAACTGGAAATTGTCGCGGCCCATTTCCTTGGCGCGGTACATCGCCGCGTCGGCGTTGGCGAGCAGCGTCTCGGCGTCCGCGCCGTCGCCGGGATAGTTCGCGACGCCCAGGCTGCTGGTCGCACGAAGTTCGTGTCCCTCGAGACGAACCGGCTCGGCGATGGCCGCCCTCAGCTTTTGCACGGCCGCGGAGATCAAATCCGCGCCCTTGGGCAGATCGACGAGAAGAACGACGAATTCGTCGCCGCCGAGCCGCGCCACCGTGTCCATCGCCCTCACGCAAGCGACCATCCGCTTCGCGACGGTCCTCAACAGTTCGTCGCCGGCGTTGTGGCCCAGGCTGTCGTTGATGGTCTTGAAATTGTCGAGGTCGACGAACGCCACCGCCGCCCAGCGGTCGTAACGTTGCGCATACAACAGAGCCTGTGAAAGACGGTCGTTGAGCAAGGTGCGATTGGGAAGCCCGGTCAGCGCGTCGTGGTTGGCCATGAATTGAATGCGGTCTTCGGCCAGCTTGCGCTCGATCGCGATGCCGGCGAAGTAGGTGGCGACGTCGATGACGCGCGTCTCGGAGTCAGCCGGTTCGCGCACGGTCGACGCATACATCGCGAAGACGCCGAGGGCCGCGCCTTGATGCGACAGGATCGGCGTCGACCAGCATGAACGAAGCCCGTTCGCGGCGGCCAGGTCCCGGTAATCGGCCCACAGCGGGTCGGTCGCGACATCGGCGACGATGACGGCTTCTCGCCGATAGGCGGCCGTGCCGCACGACCCCGCCCGCGGACCGATCGGCATGCCGTCGATGGCCTTGACGTAGGCTTCGGGCAGGCTCGGCGCGGCGCCGTGGCGCAAACGGCGTCCGGCCTCGTCGACCAGCAGGACCGAGACGAGCATCCCCTTCAACTGAGATTCGATCTGGCGCGCCAGACGATCGAGCACGTCCTCCAGCGGGGCGTTCTTGGCCATCATCTCGAGGATTTGCGTCCGCCCGTCGCGCAAGGCGTCCGCCAATTTGCGCTCGGTGATGTCGCGCGAGACGCCGGCCACGCCGAAGATTTCGCCGAGGTCGTTGCGCAGCGGCACTTTGGTCGTCACGATCCATGTCTTGCCGCCCGAGGCGTCGAAGACGTACTCCTCCCTGTCGATCATCGGCTTCCCGGAGCGGACGATCTCCTGTTCGTCGGCGAAAAACCTCTTCGCGATCTCCAGGGGAAGGAGTTCGAGGTCGGTCTTGCCATAGAGGTCCGCGGGCCCCGGCACGCCGATGCGGGTCGCCGTGGCCTGGTTCGAAATGACGAAGCGGCTGTCGACGTCCTTGACCCAAAGGTTGTCGGGCAGTCCGTCAATCAGGGCCTGCAGCGAGATGCGTTCGTTCGCAATGACGTGGGTGGCCTTGAGTTCGGTGATGTCCTCGTGCGTCGTCGCCCAGCCGCCGTCGGACATCGGCGCGCAACGGATTTGAATGCTCCGCCCGTCCTCGAGCTCGGCAATCCAAGTTCTTGAAACAACAGCCGATTTGATCGAGGTGGCCAAGGCGAGGTAGTTCTCGGCGGCGATCGGGGATGTTCCGGCGGCGAGGCGCAGCTCCACGATCTCGCGCAGCGTCATGCCGGGACGGACTTGCTCGGGCGCCAGTCGATAGATTTCGGCGAAGCGGCGATTGCTCAGGATCAGCCGCTCCTCGCCGTCGAATAGGCCAATGCCTTGCGCAATGGCGTCGAAGGCGGCCCGATAGCGCCGCGCCTGCGTCTCGAGCGTCGCGACCTCGGCGCGAAGGCCGCGCTCGACGGCCTCGTGGGACTCGCTCGCCGCGCGCGCGAGGGCGGCGACGCCGGATTCGTCGAGCGCCCCATCGGCGCGCCTTGTCGGTTTTGCCTTCAATTGAACATCCTCCGCTGCGACGAACCATCCCATCCTGGATTCACGGTCTCGCGCCGCCGTCCCGTAAGAATCCACAAACCCATGCCGATTTCGGCCGCGCTGCGGCATGCCGGACTCGCCGCGCCGTGGGAGTCGCGCGACAACCGCTTTCCCCCGCGGCCGAAGCGATGGCGCGGCGCGCCGCCAGGAAAGAACAAGTCACGGCCGCTCGGCTGCGCCTCGACTTTCGCCGTCACATCAGCCTGTTCTTGCCGCCTTGGAGCGCACGCCGCAGGAACGACGGCGAGGAAAAGCCTCCAGCCCGGGAAGGTCGCGGCTTGGCGCGGCCGGCAAGTCTACCCCTAGCCCAGGCGAGCGCGTCCTCAGCCGCCCGTGAAAAATGGCTGGCTTCGACCTCGGCCGGATTGTCCGCAGCCGCAAGCGCGAGGTCCGCGGCGACGGTCATCATCACGAACACGCAATCCATCCCGACCTCATTGTCATCGAGGTCGAGATGGCAAGCTTTCAGCCTTGTTCGTCCAAGCGCCTCGCGCAAGAGTTGGTCGAAACGCCGTAAGACGACGCGCTTTGTTCCCTTTGATTTCAGGCAATCTTCCACCGTCGGAAAAACCATTGTCGACTCCTAAGCGCGTTGCGTCGCCCCCTCGCCCGCCGACAACGCGACGCGCGCGCCAAACGACTTCCTGCGGCGATTCTCAATCTGTCGCGGCGAGCGCCGCCGAGAGGCGCTCGAGATCGCCATATTCAATGGCGCGCTCTCGCAACCGCGGCCGGCCGATGTTGGTCATGCGATGCTGACCGCACAGCTTTCCCTTCGCGTCCTCCCCGGTGATTTCGTAAACGAGCAGATCCTGGGTGGTGATGACGTCGCCCTCCATGCCGAGCAGTTCGGTGACGTGGGTGACCCGTCGCGATCCGTCGCGCAAACGCGCGGTTTGAATAATGACGTCGACTGCCGCGCAGATCATCTGTTGAATGATGTGATGCGGAAGGTGGAAGCCGCCCATCACCACCATCGAGGCGATCCGGCTGAGCGCGTCGCGTGGCGAATTCGCGTGCAACGTGCCCATCGAGCCCTGGTGACCGGTGTTCATCGCCTGGAGGAGATCGAACGCCTCGGGCCCGCGCACTTCGCCAACGACGATTCGCTCGGGCCGCATGCGGAGGCAGTTTCTGACGAGGTCGCGCATCTTGATCTCGCCGACGCCCTCGGAATTTGGCGGGCGGGTCTCGAGGCTGATGACGTGCGGCTGCTGGAGCTGCAGTTCGGCCGTGTCCTCGCAGGTGACGACTCTCTCCTGTGGTTCGATGTAGCGCGCCAGACAGTTCAGCAGCGTCGTCTTACCGGAACTGGTTCCCCCGGAAACGATGACGTTGCATCGCACGCGGCCGACGATCTTCAGGAGCTCCGCGCCGGCGGGCGAGATCATGCCAAGGCGCGTCAGTTCATCAAGCGTCAGCTTCGTCTTGCGGAACTTGCGGATGGTCAGCGCAACGCCATGAACCGCGAGCGGCGGCATAATGACGTTGACGCGCGACCCGTCGGGAAGACGGGCGTCGCAAATCGGCGAGGATTCGTCGACGCGCCGTCCGCTTCTACTGACCATGCGCTGGCAGAGACCGAGCAACTGATCGTGATCGCGAAAGCGCACGTCGACCGCCTGAATCTCGCCGTCGACCTCGATGAAGCATTTGCCGGTGCCGTTGATCATGATGTCGGTGATGTCGTCGCGCGCCAGCAACGGTTCGAGCGGCCCGAAGCCCAGCATGTCGTCGCAGACGTCCCCGACGATGCATTCCTCTTCCTCCGTCGACAGCGGCGCTTGCCGCATCTGAACGATCTCGCGAATGACTTTACGGATTTCTTGCTGCGCGGTGGCTTGATTCAGTTTTGCGAGTTCGGTGAGATTCACCGCCTCGACGATCGCGCCCAGGATTTGCGCTTTGAGGTTGAAGTAGCCGTCGCTGCGGATCGGCGAATAGGAAGCGAACGGCGCCGAACTCTCGGTCGGCTGCGGCGTCGCGTCCGCCTGCGGCGGCCTCGGGGCGGCGGCCAGAGCAGCGACGTCGAACGCCCGGCCATCGCCATTGGTCGTCCGCTTGCCAAACATGACTTGCGTGCCCACAGGGCGGGTCTCCCTTCAGCGCTCTCGCTTCGGCGTCGCGCCTAGGCCGCCGCGGGCGGGCGAAAGCGCCCCGCCGCGTTTGCCTCGCCCCCCTTCGGCCTGACAGCCTTTTCCTGCAATTTCGGCAGCAGTTGTTCCAGCAGCGTCTGTCGCGCCGCCGATTGCTCCCTACGAAGCTCCTCCATCGCCACAAGTCCGTGTTCCGCGTCGTCGGGCGACACGAATTCGATCGCGCGGCAAGCCGTGACGAGGTTTTGCAAACCGAGCACGCCGGCGCAGTTGATGAGCGCGTGGGCTTCGTGCTGGGCTTCGACCAACGTGCGTTCGAAGTTGAAGGCTTCCGTGAGGTCGCTGAGGAACCGCGTGGCGATGCGCTTCGCTTTTTCGGCGCCGACGACCTCAACGAGTTCCTCGAACTTCGGCTTGTCGAAACTCGACGAGCTCGCCGCGATTTGCACCCGGAGGCCTTTTGCCTTGGGCAGCCAGCGTCGAACGTTGTTGTAGAGCTGCGCGCGCTCGATCGGCTTGCCGATATGATCGTTCATGCCGGCGTCGAGATAGGACCTCACTTGCTGCGGCAACACGTTGCCGGTCATCGCGATGATCGGGATATCTTTGATCGGATGCGGCATGTCCCTGATATGTCGGGTCGCGGTGACGCCGTCCATGATCGGCATCCGAATGTCCATCAGGACGAGATCATAGCGCTCGCTTCCCAGCGTCTGGATGGCTTCGACCCCGCTTCCCACACTGTCGACGCGATAGCCGATGTCCTCCAGATAGGCTTCGACGATTTCACGGTTGGTGTCGAGATCGTCGACCACCAGAATTCGCGCGTCGCCCGGGCCGGATTCCTGCGGCGTGAGTTCGCCGTTCGGTTCGACCTCCGGCTTGGAGGCGGGGGGCAGATGCGCGGTGAACCACAAGGTCGAACCCTTGCCGATTTCGCTGACGACGCCGATGTCGCCGTTCATCAATTCGACCAGCCGCTTGGAAATCGCCAGCCCCAGGCCGGTTCCGCCGTGCCGCCGACTGACGGAGCTGTCGACCTGCGAAAACTTCTTGAACAGGCGATATTGCTGCGCGGCGGGGATGCCGATGCCGGTGTCGGTGACGGAAAACCGAATCCGTTCGCGGCCATCGGTCGCCGGCTCCTTGCGCACGTTCAAGGAGATCGAACCGACGTCGGTGAACTTGACCGCATTGCTGAGCAGGTTGAGCAGCACCTGGCGCAGCCGCGCATGGTCGCCCATCAGCCATTCCGGCACACCGGGATCGACGGAGTATTCCAGCAGAAGACTCTTCGTCGTCGCAGCCACGCGCGCGATCGCCAGCGTGTTATGGACCAAGGCCGATAGGGAGAAGGCTCGGCATTCGATCTCCACCTGACCGGCCTCGACCTTGGTGAAGTCGAGGATGTCGTTGACGATGGCGAGCAAGGCGACGTTCGCCGTCCTCACCAGCTCGATGTAGCGGCGTTGTTGGCGCGTCAGCCTGCCGGTGCGCGTCAGAAGATCGACGAAGCCGCTGATGCTGGTCAGCGGCGTGCGGATTTCGTGACTCATGACGGCGAGGAATTCGGTCTTGGCGAGGTTGGCGCTTTCGGCCTCGACGCGCGCCTGCTGGGCGACTTCGATCGCCTCTTGCAATTCGCGCGCTTGCGTATTGCGGAGGGTGACGTCGCGCATGATGCCGGTGAAACACGGGCGCCCGTCG
>JBEKBD010000177.1:0-7333 GCA_050015575.1 Roseiarcus sp.
AACCATCCGACCTTCGCGATCGGACCGATCCTCTTGATGGCGCCGGTTGTCCTGATCCTCATCGCCGAAAACACCGGACACGTGAAAGCGGTCGCAGAAATGACCGGGGAATCGCTCGACGCGAGTCTCGGGCGCGCCTACATGGGCGACGGCCTAGCCACCATGCTTGCCGGTTTCTTCGGCGGGTCAGGCACCACGACGTACGCCGAAAACATCGGCGTCATGGCCGCGACGAAGGTGTACTCGACGGCCGCGTACATCGTCGCTGCTTTGTTCGCGATCTTGTTGGGAATGAGCCCCAAGTTCGGGGCGCTCATCCTGACAATGCCGTTGAGCGTGCTCGGCGGCGTCACGACGATCCTGTATGGTCTGATTGCAATCCTCGGCGCACGAATCTGGGTCGAAAACAAGGTCGATTTCCGTAGCAATCACAACCTGATGCCAGCGGCGATCGCGTTGATCGTCGGCGCCGGCGATTACACCTTCGTGTTCAGCAAGGATGTATCGTTCGGTGGCATCGCGCTCGGAACGGTGGCTGTTCTCGTCGCCTATCACATGATGATGTGGCTCGAGGCCATGTTTGCGGCGCGGCAGGGCTCTCAGCCTTCTGGGGACCCGACAAAGCAGGCCTGACCGACGAGGCGCCCGACGCCAGCGTCGTGTCGCCTGACTGAAATCCGAGCGCGCCGCGAGCCGATCGTTGATCGGCCTCGCGGGCCGCGAACTTCGACGACCGCCCTCGCCGCCGCGTCGCGACGGCGAGGGCGCAAACAAGATCCTGGGAGATGCCGCCATGTCCGACATGAATCTGAGTCAAGCGATCTTCGACCGCCTGAGCGAGCGGATCCTGCGTTGGCAATACGTTCCCGGACACCGTCTTCACCGAAGAAGCCTTATGCGCCGAGTTCGAGGTCAGCCGCAGCCCAATCCGCGAAGCCCTCCAGATGCTTGCCGACCGGCGCCTGATTGAGAAGAGGCCGCGGCAAGGCTATCGCGTCAGGCAGCTCAACCTGCGGGAGATCCGCGAGCTGTACGATGTGCGCTTTGTGCTCGAGACCTTCATCATGGCGCAGGTTTGCCAGAGGGGCCTGGACGAAGACGTCCTGCTCGAGCTGAAGACGCGATGGACGCAGGTCTATGAGAACCTTCCGCAGATGATCGCCGATCCGGCTGCGATGGACGCAGAGTTCCATCAGACCTTCGCGCGCGCCGCTGGAAATCAGACCATGGCCTCGATGCTGAAGAACATCGACGACCGGATTCGCTTCGTGCGCGTCTTCGACATCACCAACGCCGAGAGGCTCAAGACGACCTGTCTGGAGCACCTCGAGATTCTCGACGCGGTGAGCCGGCGCAAGCCTGACAAGGCCGTCGCAGTGTTGCGTCGTAATATCGAGGGAGGCCGGGATCAGGTCGAGCACGCCCTCAAGGAAGCCCTCGCGAGAGCCCATGAGACCCATCGTTGACGCGCCAAGGCTGGCGGCAGCCCTCGGTCCGGAAGTTCCGAGCGGAGAATTCCCTGTGGCGGTCCACAGCGTCTTCCGGGCGGCGGTCAACCTTGTTCGCCCCGGCGGCGACCTGCTGAGTCTCCTCAGCAACGAAGCTTGCGACGGCCCGCAGAGCATCCGTCTCGCCTCCGTGGAGGACTTCGCTTCGCTGTCCCTCGTCGCAGGGGCGGCCGGCGCTTTCCGCGCGGGGGAAATCACCCTTGATCGGCCCGGCGGCTTGCCGCCGTTCCGGGTGGGCTGCGCCGCGGCGCGCCGTCTGGCGGCGGAGACGCTGCCGCCGATCGGAAGGGCGGAGGAGAGTTGGAGCGCGGGCGTCGCGCTGCTGGACGGACTGCAGCGGCGCGCCGGGACCGATCTGCGCATCGGCTGCCTGACGGCGGACGCCGCCGCGCCGGGCCCGATGGGCGAGCGGCTGGCGCGAAGCGCTCTGGCTCTCGGGCGCGCCGTTCAGGTCGGCGGCGCGGCGGCCGCGCGCCATGCGGCGTCCCGCTTGGTCGGCCTAGGAACGGGGCTGACGCCGGCGGGCGACGATTTCCTCTGCGGCTTCCACGCCTCGGCGCTTTGCCGGAGGGGGGCGCGCCCCGGAGATTTCGGGTTGCTCGCGGCGCTCGCGGGCGCCGTGCGGGAACGCCTCGGCGCGACCACGGCGCTCAGCGCGACGTTGCTGCGCAGCGCTCTCGCAGGGCATTTCTTCGGACCTCTGACGGCGCTGGCGGAGGCCTGCGCAGGAAAGCCCAGATGCAGCGCGCCGGGCGCGGTCTTGCAACTCGCGAGCGTCGGGCACAGCTCGGGCATGGACGCCGCGACTGGATTTTTCTACGGGCTGACGGTTTGGCGGTGACGCGCGCGCCGCTCGACCGGCGGCGACGTCATCGAGGCGGTCGTCCGTCGATGGCAAGAGAAGGACGCAAGACGCGTCGTGAACATACGGATAGGTCTCGCCGCAACGGGCGCCTTCCGTTGCGGAAGAGGGGCGGGCTTTGAAACGGCCGCGCTCTGCGGTTTGACGTCGTAGGAGGTCCCATGCTCCAGAACTTTCACTATGCGGCCCCCCAAACGCGGACCGAGCTGCACGCCATTTTGGCCGATCAGGGACCCGACGCGTGCCTCTTGGGGGGAGGGACGGATCTGCTGGTGAACATCCGCAGCGGCCTGGCGCACCCCCGCGTCGTCGTCGACGTGAAGAAGGTCGAGGGCTTCTCCGGCATCGTATGGAGCGCGCAAGACGGCCTGGTCATCCGCGCCGGCGCAACCATCAACGACGTCCTCGAGGACGCGAGGGTGCAGAGCGACTTTGTTCTCCTCGCCGCGTGCGCGCGCGACCTCGCTTCTTATCAGGTCAGGAACCGGGCCACGGTGGTCGGCAACGTCGTAAACGCCTCGCCGTGCTCGGACATGGCGCCGGCTCTGCTCTGCCTGCGGGCCCGCGCGGTGATCAGCTCCCGGCGAGGGGAACGCGAGGTCCCGTTCAAGGAGTTCTTCAAGGGCGTCAAGAAGACCGTCGTCCGGCCCGACGAGGTGCTCGAGCGCATCGTCATTCCCGCCGCATCGGCGGGCGCGCGCGGAAACTATTACAAGCTCAAGCGGATCAACGGCCACGACCTCGGCATCGTCGGCGTTGCAATATGCCTGGGGGGGAATGGCGAGCTGCGCTTGGGCGTCAGCTCCTGTGCGCCGACCCCGATCCTGGTCGAGAATCTCGCCGTCTCCCTCTCCGCCGAAGCGGTGGTCGCAGCGGTCATGAAGGCCATCAGCCCGATCAGCGACGTCAGGGCCACCAAGGAGTACCGCGAGCACATGGCGCAGATGTTCGTCCGGCGGCTTGTCGACGAGGTGAGGTCATGAAGATCAAGGTCACGATCAACGGCGCGGCCTACGAGCGCGACGTGGCGGAGAACATCACTCTCCTGCATTTCCTGCGCGAAGACCTCGGCCTCGCCGGCACGAAGGAAGGCTGCGGCGGCGGAGAGTGCGGCGCGTGCACCGTGCTCCTCGACGGTCGCCCGGTGAACTCCTGCCTCGTCCTCGCGGCGGAGACCGACGGCAAGTCCGTGTCGACGATCGAGGGCGAGGCGAAGGACGGCAGGCTGTCGCCGATCCAGGAAGCGTTCGCGCGCCGCCACGCCGTGCAATGCGGCTACTGCACGCCCGGGATGGTCATGTCCGTCCGCGCGCTCATCGAGCGAAATCCGAGGCCGACGGTCGCCGAAATCAAGGAAGGCCTCGAAGGGAATTTCTGTCGATGCACCGGGTACGTCCAGATCATCGAGGCCGTTCTCGACGCGACCGGGCAAGCGGACAGCAAGCAGGAGTCAACCCATGCTTGAGACCTCGAATCCCAGCTCCCTCCGGCTTGTCGGCCGCAGCCCCGCGCGCCA
This sequence comes from Roseiarcus sp., assembly GCA_050015575.1. Classification (GTDB taxonomy): domain Bacteria; phylum Pseudomonadota; class Alphaproteobacteria; order Rhizobiales; family Beijerinckiaceae; genus Roseiarcus. The sequence continues at coordinate 3,887 of JBEKBD010000177.1, forward strand.
GGAGGGGACGGACAAGCTCACCGGCGCGGCCGTTTACGTCAGCGACATGATCTTGCCCGGCATGCTCTACGCCCAGGTCAAGAAGAGCCCCCACGCCCGGGCCAAGATCCGGCGCATCGACGTCTCGCGCGCCGCGCGGCTCCCTGGCGTTCGCGCCATCCTCACGGGGCGCGACCTCGATTACCGCATCGGCCTGTACGTGGTCGACAAGGACATCCTCGCCAAGGGGGTGGTGCGGCACTACGGCGAGGCGGTGGCGGCCGTCGCCGCCGACTCCCTCGCCATCGCCAGAGAGGCCGCCGACCTCATCGAGGTGGATTACGAGGTCCTGTCCGGCGTCCTCAACCACATGGACGCCCTCAAGGAGGGCGCGCCCCTGGTCCATCCGGATCTGGGGACCTACGACTACGTCAAGGCCGTCTTCTCGCCTCAACCCGGGACCAACATCGCCAACCTCAGCAAGTGCCGCAAGGGCGATGTCGCGAAGGGCTTCGCCGAGGCGGTATGGATCGTCGAGCGCGAATACACCAACCCCTCGGTCCAGCACGTCCCCATGGAGACGCACGTCGCCATCGCGCAGTGGAAGACGGGGGACGACATCACCATCTGGACCAGCGCGCAGTCGCCGTTCACCGTGCGCGACCTGTTCTGCTCCTCGTTCAAGTTGCCGCTCTCCAATGTGCGCGTAATCATCCCCAACGTCGGCGGCGGCTTCGGCGGCAAGGCCGGCATTCACCTCGAGCCGCTGGTCGCCTGCCTCTCGCGCCAGGCGGGGGGAAGGCCCGTCAAGCTTCAGGCCACGCGGGAGGAGGAGTTCAGCCTGTTGCCCTGCCGCAGCGCGCTGACTTACCGGATCAAGACCGGCGTGCTGGCCGACGGCAAGATCATCGCCCAGAAGATGGAGATGTTCTGGGACGCCGGCGCCTACGCCGACTACGCGGTGAACGTCACCAGGGCGTCCGGCTATTCCGCCTCGGGACCTTACGAGATCCCCAACGCCTGGGTCGACGCCTACACGGTCTACACCAACAAGCCCTACGGCACGGCCTACCGGGGTTTCGGCCACGTCGAGTTCTTTTGGGGCTTGGAGCGGCACATGGAGCTGGTCGCGCAGACCATCGGCATGGACCCGCTGGAGTTCCGCCGCAAGAACCTGCTTCGGCCCGGCTCGCTCACGCTCACCGGCGAGAAGATCACCGCCCACACCGGCGACGTGCGCAAGTGCCTCGACGCCGTCGCCGAGGCGATTCATTACGGCGAACTGACGCCCGCGGAGAAGGCCAGGGAAGCGAAGACGGGCCTCAAGATCGGCAAGGGCCTCGCCACGCTCCACAAGGCGCCGGCGATGCCGTCGTTCACCGCCACCTCCGTCATCGTCAAGATGAATTCCAACGGCAGCGTGCTGGTGAACGTCGGCCTCACCGAGATCGGCCAGGGTTCGACGACGGCGCTTGCCCAGATCGCCGCCGAGCGGCTTGGTTTTCCCCTGGATAAGGTCAAGGTGACCGTCGAAAAGGACACCGATCGCGACCCCTACGATTGGCAAACGGTCGCCTCCAAGGGTCTGATCCTCACCGGGAACGCCGTGATCCTCGCGTGCGAGGACCTGCTCGCGAAGGCGTACGAGACAGCCGGCCAGGCGCTGCGCGCCCAGGCCTGCGACCTCGGCCACGACGGCGAGAGGATCTTCGTCAAGCACGACCCCGACCACGCCGTCCGATTCGCGCAGCTCGCGGTCGGGTATGCCTATCCCAACGGCAACGCCATCGGCGGGCCGCTGGTCGGCGTCGGGCGCTATATCGCGCAGGGCCTCACCAATCTCGACAAGGAGACCGGCCAGGGCCTCCCCGCCTTGGACTGGACCTACGGCGCCCACGGGATCATCGTCGAGGCGAACGCGGCGACCGGCCAGTACCACATCCTGAAGATCGCCTCCGCTTACGACGTGGGCAAGGCGATCAACCCGGAGCTGGTCCGCGGACAATGCATCGGCGGCATGGTCCAGGGTCTCGGGACGGCGCTCTGCGAGGGGTACGTCTACGACCAGCAGGGCCATCTCCTGAACCCGTCGTTCACCGACAACAAGATCCCGACGAGCAAGGATCTTCCCGACGAGATCGAGTGCATCATCGTCGAGACGCCGCAGCTCGACGGGGCTTACGGCGCGCGCGGCGTCGGCGAGCATCCGATGATCTCCGTCGCCCCCGCGCTGGGCAACGCGATCAGGAACGCCGTGGGGGCGGAGCTGACGCACATGCCCATCCGCAGCGAGGACGTCTGGCGCGCCATTGGCCACAAGGACCCCGTCGAGACCTGGATCACCAAGACCCCCACCGGGTCCTGCCGGTCCGTCGTCTGGGGCGGTTGACGGGCGGCGAATTCCGGCCTGCGACCACCGGTGGTCGCCACAGGCTTCGCCAGGGTCCGAGCCGGCCATCGAGTTTGCGGCGCATCGCCGATGGATCGCCATCGACGCCGGTCGCGGCGTTCGACCCGTCCGCGCCCGCCTTGCGGAGCGGCTCCCGATTCGCCATGTTCGTCGCGAAGGCTTCGGCCGATGCTTCGAAGGAGGAAACATGAGCGACAGCGCCATCGATGAGGTCGCCGGCCGATCGGCGACGATCCGCTTCGACGGGCGCCGCTGCATTCATGCGCGGCGCTGCGTCATTTCGCAGCCCGGCGTGTTCAAGGCCAACGCCAAAGGCGATTGGATCGATCCCGACGCGGCGTCGGCCGAGGACCTTATGTTTGTCGCGCGCAATTGCCCGTCGGGCGCGATCCAAGTGACGCGCCGCGACGGCGGCGCGCCGGAGCCGCTGCCGCTGGTCAACACGATCACGGTTCGCGAGAACGGCCCGCTTGCGGTGTGCGCCCCGATGGAAATCGGCGGCAAGGCGGCGGGCGTGCGCGCGACGCTGTGCCGCTGCGGCGCCTCGAGCAATAAGCCCTATTGCGACGGATCGCACGTGGGCGCGGGCTTCCTCGCCACGGGCGAGCCCGCAACCAAGACCAGCGAGCCGCTCGCCGCGCGCGACGGCCCGTTGAAGATCACGCCCTATCCCAACGGGCCGCTCGGGGTGAGCGGCGCGATGGAGATTCTGTCGGGCACGGGGCGCACGATCGAGCGGACGCAGGCGACCGCGCTCTGCCGCTGCGGGGGATCGAAAAACAAACCCTACTGCGACGGAACGCACAAGGCGATCGGCTTTGTCGCGCCGGCGACGCCGTCGTGACCGCGCCGGAGGATGGGCGAGGGCGCGCGATGCTGAACGCCGATGACGACGTTCTGGCCGCCGCCGAGAGCTGGCGCAAAACGGGGCGCGCCGTCGCCATCGCGACGGTGGTGGAGACCTGGGGCTCCGCGCCGCGGCCCGTCGGCTCGCATCTGGCGATCGACGGCGACGGCCATTTCCTCGGGTCGGTGTCGGGCGGCTGCGTCGAAGGCGC
>JBEKBD010000178.1:0-4849 GCA_050015575.1 Roseiarcus sp.
GCCGGGACGCCAATTCGCGGGCCAGGTGACGGCGATCGACGCCCGCGTCAGCGCCGAGTCGCGCAACGTGACGGCGCGCGCCCAATTCGCCAATCCCGATCGCAAGCTGCTGCCGGGCATGTTCGCCAACGTCGACGTCACCACCGGGGCGGGCGCCGACGTGCTGACGCTGCCGCGCACCGCGATCGTCTATAGCCTCTACGGCGATACGGTCTTCGTCGTCGAACCGGCGCCGATGGGCGGCGCGAGCGGACTGATCGTCAAGCGGCGCTTCGTGCGGATCGGCGCGACGCGCGGCGAGCGCGTCGCCATCGAAGACGGCGTCAAGGCCGGCGAGCGGGTGGTCACCGCCGGCCAGATCAAGCTGCAGGACAATGCGGCCATCGTGATCGACGCCAGCGGCGCGCTGCCGCCGCCCGCCGTAACCCCCAAACCGTGACGGCGCGCCGATGAACGCCTTTACCGATCTCTTCATCCGCCGGCCGGTGCTGGCCACCGTCGTCAGCCTGCTCATTTTGCTGATCGGCGGCGTGGCGGGGCTGAAGCTGCAGGTCCGCCAGTTTCCGCAGACGTCGAACACGACGATCACCATCACGACGACCTATCCCGGCGCCGCCGCCGACGTGATCAAGGGGTTCATCACCACGCCGATCGAGCAGGCGGTGGCGAGCGCCGAGGGCATCGACACGTTGGTTTCGACCTCGCAGCAGAACGTCTCGACGATCACCCTCAATCTCAGGCTCGAGGCCAACCCCGACCGGGCGATGGCCGACACCCTTTCCAAGGTCAATCAGGTGCGCGGCTTGCTGCCGCGCGAGGCCAACGATCCCATCATCGTCAAGCAGACCGGGCAGGGCTTCGCGCTGATCTACCTGTCGTTCGACTCGAGCGTGATGAACGCCTCGCAAATCGCCGACTATCTCATCCGCGTCGTGCAGCCGCGGCTGCAGAGCGTCGACCAGGTCGCCAATGCGCAGATCCTCGGCGCGCAGACGTTCGCGATGCGCATCTGGCTCGATCCGACCCGCATGGCCGCGCTCGGCGTCACACCCAACGACGTGCGCGCCGCGCTCGTCGCCAACAACTTCACCACCGCCGCGGGCGAGGTCAAGAGCGACTACACCCAGATCAGCGTCGACGCGCGGACTTCGCTCGACAGCCCCGCCGCGTTCGGACAACTGGTGGTCGCGGCGCGCGGCGACGCGCTGATCCGCCTCGGCGACGTGGCGAAAATCGAACTCGGGCCGCAAAACTCGGACTCTTCGGTGGTCTTCGACAGCCTCAAGGCGGTGTTCATCGCCATCTACGGCACGCCGACCGCCAATCCGCTGACCGTGATCGACGGCGTCCGCGCGGCGCTGCCGGGCATCGTCGGCCAGTTGCCCGCCGGCCTCAATATGACGATCGCCTACGACTCGACGAAGTTCATCCGCTCCTCGATCGCCGAGGTGGCGAAAACGTTGGTCGCGGCGGGGGCGATCGTCATCGTCGTGATCTTCCTGTTTCTCGGCAACCTGCGCTCGACCTTCATCCCGATCGTCACCATTCCGCTGTCGCTGGTCGGGGTGATGATCGCGCTGCTGGCGCTCGGCTACTCGATCAATCTACTGACGCTGCTCGCGCTGGTGCTCGCCATCGGCCTCGTCGTCGACGACGCGATCGTCGTGGTGGAGAACATTCATCGCCACATCGAGGATGGGATGACGCCGTTCGACGCGGCGATCCGCGGCGCGCACGAGATTGCGCTGCCGGTGGTGGCGATGACGATCACGCTGGCGGCGGTTTACGCCCCGATCGGCTTCGTCTCCGGGGTGACCGGCGCGCTGTTTCGCGAGTTTGCGTTCACGCTCGCGGGGGCGGTGATCGTCTCCGGCTTCATCGCGCTGACGCTGTCGCCGATGATGTGCTCGAAACTGTTGCATCACGACCCGAGACAAGGCGGGTTCGGCCACTTCATCGATCGGACATTCGATCGTCTCCGCGGCGTCTATCAGCGCCGGCTCGCCAGCACGCTGAATTTCCGCGCCCTGACGCTGCTGATCCTGGTCGGCGTGCTGGCCCTGGCGGCGGTGATGTACCTTTCGACGCCGCGCGAGCTGGCGCCGGAGGAAGACCAGGGCTTTCTGATCGGCCTCGTCAAGGCGCCGCAGCTCGGCAACCGCGACTACATGGAGCAGGCGACGCAAGCGCTCTACGACCAGGCGCGCACGATCCCCGAAATCGAGCACGTCTTCGTCGTCAACGGCTATCCGAGCGTCCGCTCCGGTTTCACCGGCCTGATTTTGCAGCCATGGGACCAGCGCGCGCGCAGTCAGAAGCAGGTGCTGGCGATGCTGGGGCCGAAGTTCCTCACCGTGCCGACGGCGCAGGTGCAGGCGTTCGCGCCGCCGGCGCTGCCCGGCTCGACCGGCGGCGCGCCGATGCAGTTCGTCATCCGCACCACCGGCGACTATCAGACGCTCGCCGACGTCGCGCTGAAAATGCAGCGAGCGGCCAAGGAGAGCGGGCTCTTCTTGTTCACCGACGTCGACCTCAAGTTCGACACGCCGCAATACGTGTTCAAGGTCGACGCCGACAAGGCCAACCGCATCGGCGTCGCCATGTCGGACGTCGGGACGGCGCTGGCGACGATGCTCGGCGGCAACTACATCAATCTGTTCAGCCTTTACGGCCGCAGCTATCAGGTGATCCCGCAGGCGCCGCGCGAATTCCGCCTGACGCCGGAATGGCTGACGCGCTACCAGTTGCGCGCCGCCAACGGCGAGTTGGTGCCGCTGTCGGCGGTGGCGAGCGTCTCCGAGCAAGTGCAGCCCAACGCGCTGACCAGCTTCCAGCAGCTCAATTCGGCGACGCTTTCCGGCGTGCCGTTCCCCGGCCGCACTCTCGGCGAGGCGCTCGATTATCTCAAGGCGAAGGCGCCGGCGATTTTCCCCGAGGGCTACAGCTACGACTTTCAGGGCGATTCGCGCCAATACGAGCAGGAAGGCAACGCGCTGGTCTACGTCTTCGCCTTCGCGCTGATCGTCATCTACCTCGTGCTTTCCGCCCAATACGAGAGCTTCCGCGACCCGTTCATCATCCTGATCGCGCTGCCGACGGCGTTGTTCGGCGCGCTGCTGCCGCTCAATATCGGCGGCGTGCTCGGCTTCGCCACCATCAACATCTATTCACAGATCGGCCTGGTGACGCTGATCGGGCTGATCGCCAAGCACGGCATTCTGATGGTCGATTTCGCCAACCGGCTGCAGGAGACGCAGGGATTCACCCGGCGCGCCGCGATCGAGGAGGCGGCGGCGGTGCGCCTGAGGCCGATTTTGATGACGACGGCGGCGATGGTGGTCGGGATGATCCCGCTGATCGCCGCCTCCGGCGCCGGCGCCGCCTCGCGCTTCGCCATCGGCCTCACCATCTTCTTCGGCATGGCGATCGGCACCTGTTTCACCCTGTTCGTGACGCCGATGGTCTACACCTTCCTGGCGCGCGATCATGTGGCGGCGATGGCGAAACTGCGGGCCGCCGACCACCTCGCCGCTGGCGGCGAAACGCGTCCGGAAGGATCGCGCGGCTGAGTGCGGCGCAGCGCGCCGTCGGCTGATCCGCGGTCGAACCCAAGCGCGCCTGCAGGCGAGCGGCGACGGGGCGACGCCGGGGCATTGGGCAGCACCGACAGAGGCGCGGCCCTCGCTCTAATCGCCTCGCCGATTTTCGGCCCACCGACGACGACGCAGCCCGCATCCCGTAAGTTGAAACCACGACAAGGACGCGGCGCGGTTTTCGTGCTATGGATCGCGTTGCGATGCCCTCATCTGCGGCGGGCGCGGGCGCAAGAATCGGTTCGATTCCACCTGCGCCGCGTTGGAAGAAAGTGGGGAGCTGTCTGCGTCCTCAAGCCGCAGGGGACGGCGCAATTCGCGATCGGGCGCCGCGAGGGTCCGCCGCGCCGCGCTACGCCAGTGGGGAGGAGAGTCGCGATGATCCTGACAACAATCCGATTAGTGACTCTAAGGACGTTGGCGGCGGCGGGACTCGCGTTCGCGAGTTCCGCGCTGCTCGCTTCGACCGCGCTCGCAGCCGATCGTCTCGCGCTAGTCATCGGCGAGGCGGGCTATGCGGGCGACCCGTTGCTGACTGCCGCCGCCGACGCCGCCCTGGTCGCCAAAACGCTCGGCGCGCAAGGCTTCGACGTCACCGAGCTGCACGAACTCAGCATGGCGGATCTTGCCGCCGGCTACCAAGCGTTTATCGCCAAGGCGAGAGGCGGGCCGACGACCGAGATCACGGTCTATTTCGCCGGGCTCGGCGTCAACGTCGGCTGCGACGACTATCTGCTGCCGATCGACGCGCACATCGCCGCCGAGGCCGACGTGCCGAAGATCGCGCTCAGCATGAAGCAGGTCATGAACGATCTGGCGCAGACCGGATCGCAGGTTCGCGTCGTGCTGCTCGACGGCGCGCGGCCGATCCCGCCGAGCGTCAGCGACGCCCCGCTGCCGCAGGGGTTGATCCCGCTGACCCCGGCGCCGGCGACGAGCTTCGGCCTCTCGGCCGAGATCCACGACTATGAAGCGCCGCCCAAGGCGGGCGACGCCAACGACGCCTACGCGACCGGGCTGACGGGATCGCTGCAACAGCCCTTGGCGGACGTCGACACGATGCTGCGCGCGACCCGCCTGACGGTTCACCTGGCGACGGCGGCCGGCCAGACGCCCTGGCACGCGAGCGCTTCGGCGACGCCGCCGTTCGCCTACCCGGTCGGCGCCACCGCGCAGCAGATCCAGGCGGCGGCGGCCGGTCTACCGATCACGCCGGCCGCGCTGTCGAGCCTGCCGGCGGACGTGGCCTACTGGTC